>NZ_CP032229.1:2113121-2414995 GCF_004328625.1 Streptomyces seoulensis | reverse complement strand
ACTTCGGTGCCTCGGCGGCCTCCGCCTCCGACCTGCTGGGCACCAGCCCCGGCGGGCCCGGCACCCTGACCGGCCTGCTGTTCATCGGCATCGTGCTCGCCGCGCTGGCCGCCCTGCTGCGCTCCGAGCGCCAGTTGGGCATCCGCGCCGCCTGGGCCGTCGCGCTGACCGGGCTGCTGCTCGCGGTGCTGGCCAACCGCTCCGCCTGGGCCGGCCCGGCCACCCTGGTCTACGGCATCGCCCTGCTGGCCGCCGCCGCGCTCGGTGCCGACGGGGCACGCGCGCGGGTGGCCGAGCAGAGCTTCGGCTGGCGCCAGCCGGTCGCCGCGCTGATCGCGCTGGCCTGCGCCGTCGGCCCGGTGGTCGCCGCCGCCGGCTGGATGTTCCGGGGCGCCGACGGCCCCCTGGAGCGCCGCGACCCCGCCCAGGTGCCCGCCTTCGTCGCCGAGGACGCCGGCACCCGCGACCAGGCCCGCACCCTGGTCCTCGACAGCGACTCCACCGCGCGGGTCCGCTACACCCTGGTCCGGGGCGCGGGTGCCCGCATGGGCGACGGCGAGATCGCCGCCGCCGACGGCTCCGACACCGGCCTGGACAAGGTCGTCGCCAACCTGGTCGCCGGTTCCGGCGCCGACCAGACCGGCCAGCTCGGCGGCTTCGCCGTCCGCTACGTCCTCGTCCACCAGGGCACCCCCCGCCAGATCACCCGCGTACTGGACGCCACCCCCGGCCTGAACCGGCTCAGCCAGCAGAACGGCAACGCCCTGTGGCGTGTCAACCGGGAGGTCTCCCGCGCCACCCTGATCGGCGCGGGCGGCTCCGGCACCCCGCAGGCCGTCGCCGCGGGCCCGGTGGAGATCCACACCACCGTCCCCCAGGGCTCGGCCGGCCGCGTGCTGCGCCTGGCCGACGCCGTCTCCGACGGCTGGACCGCCACCCTGGACGGCAAGCCGCTCACCCCGAAGACCGTCGACGGCTGGGCGCAGGGCTTCGAACTCCCGGCGGGCGGCGGCAAGCTGGACGTCACCTACGACGCCCCGTTCACCCACACCGTCTGGCTGTGGGTGCAGGGCGCGCTCGCCGTCCTCCTGGTCGTCCTCGCCCTGCCCGGCCGCCGCCGCGACGTCGACGACGACCTCCCCGAGGAGGAGCAGCCGATCCCGGCCCAGGCCATGGAGGGCGACGGCCGCCGCGCCCGCCGCCTGCGCGCCCAGGCCGAGGCCGAGGCCGAGGAGGCCGCGGAGACCGGCGAGCCCGCAGAGGTCCCGGAGGCCCCCCAGGAGGAGCCGGAAGCCGCGCCGTACGGACAGCAGGAGCAGCCGGTCATCCCGCACCAACAGCCCTACGCCGACTGGGACACCGGCACGAACACCTACGCCGACCCCGAGTACGCGGCCTACCCCGCCGACCCCTACCAGGCCCCGTACCAGCACCCCGGGTACGACCAGGGCGCGTACCACCCCGATGCCTACGGCCAGCAGCCCTACGACCCCTACGGGTACGGAGCGCAGCAGGAGCAGCCGTACGACCCGGCGGCGCACCCGCAGGGCTACGACCCCGCCCAGCAGCCGCCCTACGGCGACGGCAGTGAGCGCCACGACGGGAGCCAGCAGTGAACCGCACGACCCTGTCCCTGATCACCTGCACCGTCGCCCTGGCCGCCGTCACCGGGTTCGCCGCCTTCGACCCGCCCGCCGCTCCCGGCACGGACGCGGCCGGCAGCGCCACCGAGCGGCCCGTGGAGCGCACCGGCCTGCTGTGCCCGGCGCCGAGCTTCTCCGACATCGCCGACACCGCGTACACCTCGTTCACGCCCGTCACCCAGGGCGCGGACAGCGGCGGCAAGGCCGCGCTGGAGGCGGCCGCCGAGCAGTCGGCCGACGGCGGCAAGGGCGGCAAGGGCGCCGCGAAGAAGGACAAGGCGGTGCTCACCCCCAAGCCGCCGGGCACCCCGGCCGTGGGCGACACCTCCGGCAGCGACACGCCCGCCCTGATCGGCACCGCCGACGGCAAGTACGCGCCCGGCTGGACCGTCCAGGAGACCACCCGGATCGCCGCGGGCACCGGAAGCGGCCTCCAGGGCGTCACCTGCACCCCCGCCGACACCGACTTCTGGTTCCCCGGCGCCAGCACCGCCAAGGGCCGCACCGACTACGTCCACCTCACCAACCCCGACGACGCGGCGGCGGTCGTCGACATCAAGCTGTACGGCAAGTCCGGCGCCGTGAAGACCACGGTGACCGACGGCATCACCGTGCCCCCGCACTCCAGCGAGCCGGTGCTGCTCTCCACGCTCACCGACGACGCGCAGACCGACCTGACCGTGCACGTCGGCGTGCGCAGCGGCCGGGTCGGCGCCACCGTGCAGGCCCAGGACGACGCGGGCGGCGGCGACTGGCTGCCCGCGGCCGCCGACCCGGCCGGCAGCCTGGTCCTGCCCGGCATCCCCAAGGACGCCACCGACGTCCGCCTGGTCGCCTTCACCCCGGGCGACGACGACGCCGACCTCAAGGTCCGCCTGGCCTCCCCGGACGGCTCGATCACCCCGGCGGGCAACGAGACCGTGCACGTCAAGGCGGGCATGACCAGCGCCGTCGACCTCGGCCCGGTCACCCGGGGCGAGCCGGGCTCGCTGCTCCTCACGCCCACCGACAAGGCGGTCCCCGTGGTCGCCGCGCTGCGCGTGGTGCGCGGCAAGGGAAGCGCGCAGGAGACGGCGTACATCCCGGCCACCGCCCCCGTCGGCCGCCGGGCCACCGCCGCCGACAACAGCGCCAAGGGCACCACCCTGTCCCTGACCGCGCCCACGGCCACCGCCACCGTCAAGGTCACCGCCTCGGCGGGCAGCGGCGGAGGATCGCCCGCGACGAAGACGTACACGGTCAAGGGCGGCACCAGCCAGGACATCAGCGCTCCCACGGGCGGCAAGGGCACCTACGCGCTGACCGTGGAACCCGTCTCCGGCGGCCCGGTCTACGCCGCCCGCATGCTCACGGGCTCCTCCGACGGCGTCCCCGGCTTCACCATCCAGACCCTCCCGAGCGACCGGGGCCTGGTGGCGGTGCCGCGCGCGGAGCAGGACCTGTCGGTGCTCCAGCGGTAGAGCGGGCGCCGGGCGGCCGCCCTCGGGGACGGCCGCCCGCTACTCCTCGCCGTACCGGGGGTCCACCCTCTCCGGGGTCAGCCCCAGCAGCTCGGCGACCTGCTCCACGACCACCTCGTGCACCAGCTCGGCGCGTTCGTCGCGCCCCTTGGTACGGATCTCGACCGGCCGCCGGTAGACCACGACGCGCGCCCGGCGGCCGTCCCGCGCGGGGATGATCCCGCCCAGCGGCACGCCCTCGTCGCCCCACGGCTCGTCACCGGTGCCCTCGAGGCGGGGCACCTCCATCACCAGGAACTCCACCTCGGCGAGCTGCTGCCAGCGCCGCTCCAGCCGTTCCACGGAGTCGCGCACAAGGTCCGCGAACAGCTCGGCGCGGCTGGCGGCCAGCGGCACCTGCGGCGGTGCGACGGGGCCCCGCATGCCCCGCCCGTGTCGATCACGGCGTCGGGGTCGGGGACCTGCGGCACGGGGCGGTACACGGTCGTCCATCACCGCAGAAGCGTAGTCCCCGCCCGTCCCCGGCGCCCGGTTCCACGCGAGGGCCGCCCGTTCCCCGCCCGTGCGACCGTCCCTTCGCATCACCTCCCCGGCCTCTTCGCGCACTTTTCTCCCGGTGTTCGCTCAGTCGTCTCCCGCCCCCGCCCGACGGTTCCGGCCACGGTGGACGCGCCGGGTGGCCGAGAACCGACGCCGCCCGCCGGACTTTGTCCCGGATCATCACCGGATGCACCCTCGCCCGGCGCGCGCACCGGAGGAGCCCCGAGAGGGCTCACGCGGCCCCGCGTGCCACGACACGGGACAGTGACCTGGTGGAGAGTCGTCGCGGCCCGCTCAAGAGTGCGGTACCGTCCAACATCGTGAGCCTTGTACGTCGCTGTTCGCGCACCGCCTGCGGCCGACCCGCCGTTGCGACGCTGACGTACGTCTACGCCGACTCGACCGCGGTCCTCGGCCCCCTCGCCACCTACGCCGAGCCCCACTGCTACGACCTGTGCGCCGAGCACTCCGAGCGCCTCACCGCCCCGCGCGGCTGGGAAGTCGTCCGGCTGCTCGACGGCTCCGCCCCGGCCCGCCCCAGCGGCGACGACCTGGAGGCGCTGGCCAACGCGGTCCGCGAGGCGGCCCGTCCGCAGGAGCGCGCGGCCGGAGCGGGCGGCGCCCGCACCGCCGACCCGATGGAAGTCGCCCGGCGCGGCCACCTGCGGGTCCTCCGCTCGCCCGACAACTGAGCCACCCTCCCCGCAGCCACGCACCCCAACGGGTAGTTTTGGGCCCCCAATGGACTTTCAGGAGGGCCGGCCGTGGCAGATCTGTCGCAGATCGTGAAGGCGTACGACGTGCGCGGAGTCGTTCCCGACCAGTGGGACGAGGCCCTGGCCGAACTCTTCGGCGCCGCCTTCGCCGAGGTGACGGACGCGACCGCGATCGTCGTCGGCCACGACATGCGCCCCTCCTCGCCCGGCCTCTCCCACGCCTTCGCGCGCGGCGCGCTGAACCAGGGCGTGGACGTCACCGAGATCGGCCTCTGCTCCACGGACCAGCTCTACTACGCCTCGGGCGCGCTGGACCTGCCCGGCGCGATGTTCACCGCCTCGCACAACCCGGCGCGGTACAACGGCATCAAGATGTGCCGCGCGGGCGCCGCCCCGGTCGGCCAGGACACCGGGCTCGCCGACATCCGCGCCCTGGTCGAGCGGTGGCTGGAGACGGGTGCCCCGGCCCCGGCCGCCGCGCCGGGCATCCTCACCGCGCGCGACACCCTCGACGACTACGCCGCCTACCTGCGCTCGCTGGTCGACCTGACCGCGATCCGCCCGCTGAAGGTCGTCGTGGACGCGGGCAACGGCATGGGCGGCCACACCGTCCCGACGGTCCTCGCGGGGCTGCCGCTGACCGTCGTGCCGATGTACTTCGAGCTGGACGGCACCTTCCCCAACCACGAGGCCAACCCGCTCGACCCGGCCAACATCGTGGACCTGCGCAAGCGGGTCGTGCAGGAGGGCGCCGACATCGGCCTCGCCTTCGACGGCGACGCCGACCGCTGCTTCGTCGTGGACGAGAACGGCGACCCGGTCTCCCCGTCCGCCGTCACCGCCCTGGTCGCCGCCCGCGAACTCGCGCGCAACGGGGGTACGGGCACGGTCATCCACAACCTGATCACCTCCCGCACGGTCGCCGAGGTGGTCCGCGAGCACGGCGGCACCCCGGTCCGCACCCGCGTCGGGCACTCCTTCATCAAGGGGGAGATGGCCCGTACCGGCGCGATCTTCGGCGGCGAGCACTCCGCCCACTACTACTTCAAGGACTTCTGGAACGCGGACACCGGCATGCTGGCCGCCCTCCACGTCCTCGCCGCCCTGGGCACCCACCCCACCCCGCTCTCCACCCTCACCGCCCAGTACGACCGCTACGCGGGCTCCGGCGAGATCAACTCCACGGTCACCGACCAGCAGTCCCGCCTGGACGCCCTCCGCACGGCGTACGAGGCCCTGCCCGACACGACCCTGGACGAGCTCGACGGCCTGACCGTCTCCACCCCCACCTGGTGGTTCAACGTGCGCCCCTCCAACACGGAGCCGTTGCTCCGCCTGAACGCGGAGGCGAAGGACGAGGCGACGATGACGAGGATCAGGGACGAGGTCTTGGCGATCATCCGCGCATAGGCCGAGCGGGAAAGATCCCTAAGAACCCGCGGAGCGACTCGCGGTACCCTGACCAGCACCTCGTTTCCGCCCGAAGGGACCCCCCATGCCGCTCGAAGCCGGTCTCCTGGAGATCCTGGCCTGCCCGGCCTGCCACGCCCCCCTCAAGGAGCAGGACGCGGAGCTGATCTGCACCGGTCAGGACTGCGGCCTGGCGTACCCCGTCCGCGACGGCATCCCCGTCCTCCTGGTCGACGAGGCCCGCCGCCCGGCGTAACGCACCGCCGACACACCCCGCGCAGTAGGACCCCGGCGACCGGAGGCACCCCGCTCATGCTCGACGAATCGCTCCTGGACACCCCGGAGGGCCTCGCCGAGGCCGACCGCCGAGGGCTGCTGCGCGGCGCGGCCGAGGCCGGCGCGAGGGTGCGTACGGCGGCCCGGCACGCCGTGGAGGCCGGAGTCGGCGCGCTCCAGCCCGACGGCCGCCCCCGCGCCGTACTGATCGCGGGCCCCGGCGCCGCCGCCACCCACACCGCCGACCTCCTCGGCACCCTGGCGGGCCCCGGCAGCCCGGTGATCCGCCTGGAGGCCACCGGAGTGGCCCCCGCCCCCGGCGCCCTGCGCTGGGAACTGCCCGGCTGGGCCGGCTCCGTGGACCTGCTGCTGATCGCCACCCCCGACGGCGGCGAACCGAGCCTCGGCCTCCTCGCGGAACAGGCGTACCGCAGAGGCTGCTCCGTGGTGGCCGTCGCCCCGGCGGGCACCCCCCTCGCGGAGGCCGTCGCGGGCGCGCACGGCATGTTCATCCCGATGGCGACCGCCCCGTACGACCAGGGCGAGCCCGTCGCCGCGTCCTCCTCCGGCGTCTTCTGGGCGCTGCTCACCCCGCTGCTGGCCCTCCTGGACCGTGTCGGCCTGCTGAGCGCCGGGCCCGACGCGCTGGAGAAGGTGGCCGACCGCCTCGACCACGTCGCCGAGCACTGCGGCCCCGCGATCGCCACCTACGGCAACGCGGCCAAGACGCTCGCCGCCGAACTCGCCGACGCCCTCCCCGTCGTCTGGACGGAGGGCACCTCCGCGGGCCCGGCGGGCCGCCGCTTCGCCGCCGCCCTGGCCGAACTCGCGGGCCGTCCCGCCCTGGTGGCGGAACTCCCCGAGGCGCTCGCCGCGCACGAGGCGCTGCTCTCCGGCCCGCTGGCCGCCCGCGCGGACCCGGACGACTTCTTCCGCGACCGTGTCGAGGAGGCGCCCGCGATGCACGCGCGCGTGGTGCTGCTCCGGGACCGCCCCCTCGGCGGCCTCACCGCGGCCCCCGCCGCCCGCGACCTGGCACTCGGCCACGACACCCCGATCAGCGAACTCGAACCGGAGGAGGGCGGCGAACTGGAGACCCTCGCCGACCTGATCGCCGTCACCGATTTCGCCGCCGTTTACCTGGCGCTCGCCGCCGGCGCCTGAGCTGACCCCGGGCACCCGCGCGCGGCGCCCGTACGGAGACAGAGAAGACACATGGACCGCCTCGACAACACCGTCCGCCCCTACGCCTGGGGCTCGACCACCGCCATCCCGCGGCTGCTGGGCACCGAGCCCACCGGCGAACCGCAGGCCGAGATGTGGATGGGCGCCCACCCCGGCGCCCCCTCGCGCACCCCGCGCGGCACTCTGACGGAGGTCATCGACGCCGGTCCGGAGCTCGAACTGGGTCCCGAGGCGGTGGCGAAGTTCGGCCCCCGCCTGCCCTTCCTGCTCAAGATCCTCGCCGCGGGCGCCCCCCTCTCCCTCCAGGTCCACCCCGACCTGGCCCGGGCACGCGAGGGCTACACGGAGGAAGAGCGCCGGGGCGTCCCCGTGGACGCCCCCGACCGCAACTACAAGGACGCCAACCACAAGCCCGAACTCATCTGCGCCCTCACCGAGTTCGACGGCCTGTGCGGCTTCCGCGCCCCCGCCGAGGCGGCCGCCCTGCTCGACGGCCTGGGCGTCGGCTCCCTCAAGCCGTACGCCGACCTGCTGCGCGCCCAGCCCGAGGACGCTGCCCTGCGCGAGGTCCTCACCGCGATCCTCACCGCCGACCGCGCGGAGATGGCCGACACCGTCACCGAGGCGACCGCCGCCTGCGCCCGCCTCGGCGGCCCGTACACCCCGTACGCCGACATGGCCCGTGACTACCCCGGCGACCCCGGCGTGATCGCGGCCATGCTGCTCAACCACGTCCGGCTCCAGCCCGGCGAGGCCCTGTTCCTCGGCGCGGGCATCCCGCACGCGTACCTGGACGGCCTCGGCGTCGAGATCATGGCCAACTCCGACAACGTCCTGCGCTGCGGCCTGACCCCCAAGCACATCGACGTCCCCGAACTCCTGCGCGTGGTCCGCTTCGAGGCGAGCGACCCCGGCGTCCTGCGCCCCGAGGCGTCCCCGGACGGCGAGGAGGTCTACGAGACCCCCATCGACGAATTCCGGCTCTCCCGCTGGGTCCTGCCCGGCGAGACCACCCGCGACCTGACCCTGGCGACCCCGCAGATCCTGCTTTGCACGGCCGGTTCGGTCCGCGTCGGCGATCATGGCCTGCTGCCCGGCCGGTCCGTGTTCGTCCCGGCCGGCGAGAAGGTGGAGGCGTCCGGCGAGGGCACGCTGTTCCGCGCCACTGTGATCGTATGACCGTCCCTGTGGATACCTGAGGCACCGCACGCCGGTGGGACTGCAACAATGACCCACCGGCAAAGCACGTGCAAAGAAGCGACCCGTGGGGGCACAAGAGCCGTGCGGGGGTGCCGAGAAGGCGACAAGGGCGAAGGGAAAACGCGAACTCATGAGCGCGTCAGGCGGTAACAAGGCGATCGTGGCGGCACTCGGCGCCAATCTGGCGATCGCGGCATCGAAGTTCGTGGCGTTCGCGTTCAGCGGCTCCTCGTCGATGCTCGCCGAGGGCGTCCACTCGGTCGCCGACTCCGGCAACCAGTTCCTGCTGCTCATCGGCGGCAAGAAGGCCCAGCGCGAGGCCACCCCCCAGCACCCCTTCGGCTACGGCCGCGAGCGGTACATCTACGCCTTCCTCGTCTCCATCGTCCTCTTCTCCGTCGGCGGCATGTTCGCCATCTACGAGGGCTACGAGAAGATCAGCCACCCCCACCCGGTGGAGCACTGGTACTGGCCGGTCGGCGTCCTCGTCTTCGCCGTCATCGCCGAGGGCTTCTCCTTCCGCACGGCCATCAAGGAGTCCAACGAGCTGCGCGGCAAGCTCTCCTGGGCCCAGTTCATCCGCCGCGCCAAGGCGCCCGAGCTGCCCGTCGTCCTGCTGGAGGACTTCGGCGCCCTCATCGGCCTGGTCCTCGCCCTCGGCGGCGTCGGCATCGCCCTGCTCACCGGCAACGGCGTCTGGGACGGCATCGGCACCGTATGCATCGGTGTCCTGCTCGTCCTGATCGCCCTCGTCCTCGCCTCCGAGACCAAGTCCCTGCTGCTCGGCGAGGCCGCCGGCCTGGAGGACGTCAAGAAGATCGAGGCCGCCATCGTCGACGGCGACACCGTCACCGGCGTCATCCACATGCGCACCCTCCACCTCGGCCCCGAGGAACTCCTGGTCGCCGCCAAGATCGCCGTCCAGCACGACGACACGGCCGCCGAGGTCGCCAACGCGATCAACCGCGCCGAGGCCCGCATCCGCGAGGCCGTCCCGATCGCCCGCGTCATCTACCTGGAGCCGGACATCTACAGCGCCGCCGAGGCCGCCAAGGGCCCCGACCCGCTCGCCACGCCGGGCGGCCCGAACCCCCACGCCACCGACCACTGAGCCCCCGGCACCCGCACCGAGGCCCCCGCCGCACCCCGGTCCCCACCGGTCGCGCCGGGGGCCTCGGCACACCCGGACACCCCGCCCCGCACCCACCCGTTCGCGCCACATCCGTCACCCGGGCGGCGCGCACTGTCCGAAGGCGGACTGGGGCGCGCCCCGCCCTCCGGTGTAGCTTGGGACGGAGCCAGACGTCGCTGCTGATGGCGGTCGGGCGGTCCCGCAACGGACCGGCCGAGGGAGAGAGGGCCTCCGACGGACTGCGCTGCGCGTACGCGGGCATGCCTGTGTCCTCTTCTCGGGGCACCCCTGTGTCCGTCGCCGTGCAGACCAGCCGTACCCACCTCGCCCCGACTTCGAGGAGCAGCCCGCCATGACCACTGTCGACAACCGACAGGACTTCAAGGTCGCCGACCTCTCCCTGGCCGAGTTCGGCCGCAAGGAGATCACCCTCGCCGAGCACGAGATGCCCGGCCTGATGTCGATCCGCAAGGAGTACGCCGAGGCGCAGCCCCTGGCCGGCGCCCGCGTCACCGGCTCCCTGCACATGACCGTGCAGACCGCCGTGCTCATCGAGACCCTGGTCGCCCTCGGCGCCGAGGTCCGCTGGGCCTCCTGCAACATCTTCTCCACCCAGGACCACGCGGCCGCCGCCATCGCCGTCGGCCCGAACGGCACCCCGGACAACCCCCAGGGCGTCCCCGTCTTCGCCTGGAAGGGCGAGACCCTGGACGAGTACTGGTGGTGCACCGAGCAGGCGCTGACCTGGCCGAACAGCCCCACCGGCGGCCCGAACATGATCCTGGACGACGGCGGCGACGCCACCCTCCTCGTCCACAAGGGCGTCGAGTACGAGAAGGACGGCAAGGTCCCCTCGCCCGACACCGCCGAGAACGACGAGCACCGCGTCATCCTCGAACTGCTCAACCGCACCATCTCCGACGGCTCCCAGAAGTGGACCCAGCTCGCCTCCGAGATCCGCGGCGTGACCGAGGAGACCACCACCGGCGTCCACCGCCTGTACGAGATGCAGCGCGACGGCGTCCTGCTCTTCCCGGCGATCAACGTGAACGACGCCGTCACCAAGTCGAAGTTCGACAACAAGTACGGCTGCCGCCACTCCCTCGTCGACGGCATCAACCGCGCCACCGACGTCCTCATCGGCGGCAAGACCGCCGTCGTCTGCGGCTACGGCGACGTCGGCAAGGGCTGCGCCGAGTCCCTCCGCGGCCAGGGCGCCCGAGTGATCGTCACCGAGATCGACCCGATCTGCGCGCTCCAGGCGGCCATGGACGGCTACCAGGTCACCACGCTGGACGAGGTCGTCGACAAGGCCGACATCTTCGTCACCACGACCGGCAACAAGGACATCATCATGGCCGCCGACATGGCCAAGATGAAGCACCAGGCCATCGTCGGCAACATCGGCCACTTCGACAACGAGATCGACATGGCCGGCCTCGCGCAGATCCCCGGCATCGTCAAGGACGAGGTCAAGCCGCAGGTCCACACCTGGACCTTCCCCGACGGCAAGAAGATCATCGTCCTGTCCGAGGGCCGCCTGCTGAACCTGGGCAACGCCACCGGCCACCCGTCCTTCGTGATGTCCAACTCCTTCGCGGACCAGACCCTGGCCCAGATCGAGCTGTTCACCAAGCCCGACGAGTACCCGACCGGCGTCTACGTGCTCCCCAAGCACCTGGACGAGAAGGTCGCCCGCCTCCACCTGGACTCGCTGGGCGTCAAGCTCACCCAGCTCCGCCCGGAGCAGGCCTCGTACATCGGCGTCGAGGTCGACGGTCCCTTCAAGTCGGACCACTACCGCTACTGAGCCGCTGATCCCGCAGTACTGAAGGCAGGCCCCCGCACCCCCGTGCCGGGGGCCTGCCCTTTGCGCCGGACCAGCGGCCCCGGACCGGACCGTCAGCCCGCCAGACCCCAGGACCTGCCATGCCGCGCGGCCGATATTCGCTCCACGACCCGCACGATCACACCCCCCTCGCAGAAGAACACTTCCAGTGCGCCCCCGGCCCCTCCGGCTGGCGCTACGTCTCCCAGCTCACCGCTCCCGACGGCGCGCACCAGGGCTCGGTCGACCTCGCCCTGGACGACCTCGGCCGCCCCCTCCGCCTCGAACTCCACGCCGGCGGCTGGCAGGTGCGCGGCGCCGCCCTCGACGGCGTCACCTGGGTCCGCACCGACCCGGCCGGTCTTGAGGCGACGGAGGGCAATGTGCCCGCCCACGCCTTCACCGGCACGTCCCCGGCGTTCCTCGTCGCCACCGCACGCCTCCTGCGCCTCACCCCCTCTTCCTCCGCGACCCGCGTACGCCTCGTCGCCCTCACCGACCCGGTCCTCGCCCCCCGCACCGTGGACCAGTCCTGGGCACTGATCGACAGAGAAGCACACGCCACTGACAACGGCCCCCTGCTCGTGGACGAATACCAGGTCACAGCCCTGGACACTGGGGAAAGGCACTCCGTGCACATCGCCGGCGACGTGGTCCTCTCGGCCCCCGGCATCGAGCTGGAGGACCTCCAGACCCCACCGTCCACGTTCAGCTGACCGACCCGGCCGGCTAGGCGGGCGGCGCGAACCCCGTCGACCGGCTCCGCGGGGGCTCCGGCGCCTTGTCACCGTCCGCCTTCCGCGGCACCGGACCGACGACCGGGGGAGGGGCGGCAGCCACCGCTCGCTCCCCACCGCTCTCGTAGCGAGGCTGCTGCCGCGCCTGCCGGCTCTGCCGCTCGTGCACCACGGCCGCCAGGAACGCGGCCGGCTGCGCCTGGAGGTCCGGTGCCACAGAGACACCCGTCCGCGCGGCCACATCGGCGGCCAGCCGCGACGCCATCGACCAGGAGACCTGCGGCTGAAGCTGGTGCATCCGCGTCAGGTACTGCCGCACGGCCAGCCAGAGCCCGTCGGGCACGCCGGACAGATCCAGCTCCGCGAACCGTCCCGCCCACTCAGGCGGCGGAGGCGGCGCCACACCGGCCCGCCCCACCGGAATCCGCTCCCGCACCACCAGCGTCCCCGCGAACACGTCCCCGAGCCGCCGTCCCCGCTCCGAGACGAGCGAGGCGATGCATGCCACCACTCCGAACGTCATCAGGATCTCGATCATCCCGACCCCACCGCGCACCAGCGCGTGCCGGAACCGCACCGGCCCCCCGTCGTCGCGCACCACCCGCAGCCCGAACGCCAGCTTCCCCAGCGAGCGCCCATGGCTCAGGGTCTCCACCGCGATCGGCCCGCCGACCAGCACCAGCAGAAAGGCCGCCACCGACAGCGCGGCCCGTGCGGCATCGTCCAGTGAAGAGGTGGCCGCCACGAGCCCGATCACCACGGCGAGGTAGACGAGCACGGCCACGATCAGATCGATCAGTACGGCCAACGCCCTGCTCGGCAGCTTCGCGGGCCGCAGCTCCAGCGCCACCGCCTCACCGGTCACCAGCTCACTCACGCCCGCCGTCCTTCCCTCGCCCACCCCTGTGCCGCAAGTCTGCCAAGCTGAGGGCGCATCGCATCCCGGTAGGACAAGCTGACAGTGTCCCGTTGTCCGGTGGCGGCTGGCCACGACGAGTCGAGGAGCAGGCAGACCCGATGGACCTGGACGTCTTCGTCTCCGCACACCGGGCCGAGTGGGACCGCCTCGACGCCCTGGTCCGCCGCCGACGCCGCCTCACCGGCGCGGAGGCCGACGAACTCGTCACCCTCTACCAGCGCACCGCGACACACCTCTCCCTCATCCGCTCCAGCGTCCCGGACCCCCAGCTCACCGGCCGGCTCAGCCAGCTGGTGGCCCGCGCCCGCAGCGCCGTCACCGGAACCCGCCGCGCGTCCTGGCGCGACGTGACCCGCTTCCTGGGCCTCGGCTTCCCGGCCGCCGTCTACCGCGCCCGCCACTGGTGGGTGCCGACCGCCCTGGTCTCCACGGCCGTGGCGATCGCCCTCGGCTGGTGGATCGGCACCCATCCCGAGGTACAGGCGTCGATCGCCGCCCCCAGTCACCTCCGCGAACTGACCCGCCCCGGCGGCGGCTACGAGACCTATTACTCCAGCCACCCTGCCGCCTCCTTCGCCGCACAGGTGTGGACGAACAACGCCCAGGCGGCCGCGCTCTGCCTGGTCCTGGGCATCTTCCTGGGCCTTCCGGTCCTCTGGATCCTGTTCGAGAACATGCTGAACCTGGGCGTCGGCTTCGGCCTGATGTCCTCCGCTGGGCGCCTCGACACCTTCCTCGGCCTCGTCCTCCCACACGGCCTGCTCGAACTCACCGCGGTCTTCGTGGCCGCCGGCACGGGCATGCGCCTCGGCTGGACCGTGATCGACCCCGGCCCGCGCACCCGCCGCACCGCGCTCGCCGAAGAGGGCCGAGCCGCCGTGGGCATGGCCATCGGCCTCGCCCTGGTGCTCTTCGTGTCCGGCGCCATCGAGGGCTTCGTGACCCCGTCCGGCCTGCCCACCTGGGCCCGCGTCACCATCGGCGTCCTGGCCGAGCTGGCCTTCCTCACCTACGTCTACGTCCTGGGCGGCCGGGCCGTGCGCGAGGGGGAGACCGGTGACCTCCTGGAGGCCGAACGCAGCTCCACCGTCCCCACCGCCGCCTGATGTGCGGAGGACCCCGCAGAGCTGCTAGTCTCCTCATCGCCCCACAAAACCTGTTGACACGGGTGGAGCGGGGAGGTAGAGTTGAACAGTTGCCTGGAGCTGGACAAGTTCAAGGCTAACCATTAAGCTTTATCTCGCTTCGTCAGAACATCGCTGAATGCGACTTCCGAGAAGCAACCCCCGATAAATCGGAAATGAAGCCGGTAAGACCGGCCGAAAACTTCTGATAGAGTCGGAACCGCCGGAAAGGGAAACGCGAAAGCGAAGAACTGGAAAGCACCGAGGAAATCGGATCGGAAAAAGATCTGATAGAGTCGGAAACACCGAAGGGAAGCCCGGAGGAAAGCCCGAGAGGGTGAGTACAAAGGAAGCGACCGTTCCTTGAGAACTCAACAGCGTGCTAAAAGTCAACGCCAGATATGTTGATAACCCCGTCTCCAGTCACTGACTGGGACGAGGTTCCTTTGAAAAAACACAGCGAGGACGCTGTGAACCATCGGACTATTCCTCCGATGGTTCCGCTCTCGTGTGTGTCGACCGGCTGTATTAGTTTACTGGCCGAGTAAACATTCACGGAGAGTTTGATCCTGGCTCAGGACGAACGCTGGCGGCGTGCTTAACACATGCAAGTCGAACGATGAACCACTTCGGTGGGGATTAGTGGCGAACGGGTGAGTAACACGTGGGCAATCTGCCCTTCACTCTGGGACAAGCCCTGGAAACGGGGTCTAATACCGGATAACACTGTGGATCGCATGGTCTGCGGTTAAAAGCTCCGGCGGTGAAGGATGAGCCCGCGGCCTATCAGCTTGTTGGTGAGGTAATGGCTCACCAAGGCGACGACGGGTAGCCGGCCTGAGAGGGCGACCGGCCACACTGGGACTGAGACACGGCCCAGACTCCTACGGGAGGCAGCAGTGGGGAATATTGCACAATGGGCGAAAGCCTGATGCAGCGACGCCGCGTGAGGGATGACGGCCTTCGGGTTGTAAACCTCTTTCAGCAGGGAAGAAGCGAAAGTGACGGTACCTGCAGAAGAAGCGCCGGCTAACTACGTGCCAGCAGCCGCGGTAATACGTAGGGCGCAAGCGTTGTCCGGAATTATTGGGCGTAAAGAGCTCGTAGGCGGCTTGTCACGTCGATTGTGAAAGCCCGAGGCTTAACCTCGGGTCTGCAGTCGATACGGGCTAGCTAGAGTGTGGTAGGGGAGATCGGAATTCCTGGTGTAGCGGTGAAATGCGCAGATATCAGGAGGAACACCGGTGGCGAAGGCGGATCTCTGGGCCATTACTGACGCTGAGGAGCGAAAGCGTGGGGAGCGAACAGGATTAGATACCCTGGTAGTCCACGCCGTAAACGGTGGGCACTAGGTGTTGGCGACATTCCACGTCGTCGGTGCCGCAGCTAACGCATTAAGTGCCCCGCCTGGGGAGTACGGCCGCAAGGCTAAAACTCAAAGGAATTGACGGGGGCCCGCACAAGCAGCGGAGCATGTGGCTTAATTCGACGCAACGCGAAGAACCTTACCAAGGCTTGACATACACCGGAAAGCATCAGAGATGGTGCCCCCCTTGTGGTCGGTGTACAGGTGGTGCATGGCTGTCGTCAGCTCGTGTCGTGAGATGTTGGGTTAAGTCCCGCAACGAGCGCAACCCTTGTTCTGTGTTGCCAGCATGCCCTTCGGGGTGATGGGGACTCACAGGAGACTGCCGGGGTCAACTCGGAGGAAGGTGGGGACGACGTCAAGTCATCATGCCCCTTATGTCTTGGGCTGCACACGTGCTACAATGGCAGGTACAATGAGCTGCGAAACCGTGAGGTGGAGCGAATCTCAAAAAGCCTGTCTCAGTTCGGATTGGGGTCTGCAACTCGACCCCATGAAGTCGGAGTTGCTAGTAATCGCAGATCAGCATTGCTGCGGTGAATACGTTCCCGGGCCTTGTACACACCGCCCGTCACGTCACGAAAGTCGGTAACACCCGAAGCCGGTGGCCCAACCCCTTGTGGGAGGGAGCTGTCGAAGGTGGGACTGGCGATTGGGACGAAGTCGTAACAAGGTAGCCGTACCGGAAGGTGCGGCTGGATCACCTCCTTTCTAAGGAGCACTTCTTACCAACTTCGGTTGGTCAGGGGCCAGTACATCGGCGAATGTTCGATGCTGGTTGCTCATGGGTGGAACGTTGACTATTCGGCACACTTCACTGACTTTCTCCTAGTACTGCTTCGGCGTGGAACGGATGGAAGCGGAGAGGGGTGTCGGGCACGCTGTTGGGTGTCTGAGGGAATGAATCCCCTCTTTCGCCGGCCCCAGTGCACTCGAACCGGTTGGTTCGGGGTGATGGGTGGCTGGTCGTTGTTTGAGAACTGCACAGTGGACGCGAGCATCTGTGGCCAAGTTTTTAAGGGCGCACGGTGGATGCCTTGGCACCAGGAACCGATGAAGGACGTGGGAGGCCACGATAGTCCCCGGGGAGCCGTCAACCAGGCTTTGATCCGGGGGTTTCCGAATGGGGAAACCCGGCAGTCGTCATGGGCTGTCACCCGCTGCTGAACACATAGGCAGTGTGGAGGGAACGAGGGGAAGTGAAACATCTCAGTACCCTCAGGAAGAGAAAACAACCGTGATTCCGGGAGTAGTGGCGAGCGAAACCGGATGAGGCCAAACCGTATACGTGTGAGACCCGGCAGGGGTTGCGTGTGCGGGGTTGTGGGATCTCTCTTCTGTCGTCTGCCGGCGACAGGACGAGTCAGAAACCGTTGATGTAGGCGAAGGACATGCGAAAGGTCCGGCGTAGAGGGTAAGACCCCCGTAGTCGAAACATCAGCGGCTCGTTTGAGAGACACCCAAGTAGCACGGGGCCCGAGAAATCCCGTGTGAATCTGGCGGGACCACCCGCTAAGCCTAAATATTCCCTGGTGACCGATAGCGGATAGTACCGTGAGGGAATGGTGAAAAGTACCGCGGGAGCGGAGTGAAATAGTACCTGAAACCGTGTGCCTACAAGCCGTGGGAGCGTCGGATATGTGCTTGCACATATCTCGTGACTGCGTGCCTTTTGAAGAATGAGCCTGCGAGTTTGCGGTGTGTTGCGAGGTTAACCCGTGTGGGGAAGCCGTAGCGAAAGCGAGTCCGAATAGGGCGATTCAGTAGCGCGCTCAAGACCCGAAGCGGAGTGATCTAGCCATGGGCAGGTTGAAGCGGAGGTAAGACTTCGTGGAGGACCGAACCCACCAGGGTTGAAAACCTGGGGGATGACCTGTGGTTAGGGGTGAAAGGCCAATCAAACTCCGTGATAGCTGGTTCTCCCCGAAATGCATTTAGGTGCAGCGTCGTGTGTTTCTTGCCGGAGGTAGAGCACTGGATAGGCGATGGGCCCTACCGGGTTACTGACCTTAGCCAAACTCCGAATGCCGGTAAGTGAGAGCACGGCAGTGAGACTGTGGGGGATAAGCTCCATGGTCGAGAGGGAAACAGCCCAGAGCATCGACTAAGGCCCCTAAGCGTACGCTAAGTGGGAAAGGATGTGGAGTCGCAGAGACAACCAGGAGGTTGGCTTAGAAGCAGCCACCCTTGAAAGAGTGCGTAATAGCTCACTGGTCTAGTGATTCCGCGCCGACAATGTAGCGGGGCTCAAGCGTACCGCCGAAGTCGTGTCATTCATACAATAGGGCCAACGCCTGTATGGATGGGTAGGGGAGCGTCGTGTGCCGGGTGAAGCAGCCGCGGAAGCGAGTTGTGGACGGTTCACGAGTGAGAATGCAGGCATGAGTAGCGATACAAACGTGAGAAACGTTTGCGCCGATTGACTAAGGGTTCCTGGGTCAAGCTGATCTGCCCAGGGTAAGTCGGGACCTAAGGCGAGGCCGACAGGCGTAGTCGATGGATAACCGGTTGATATTCCGGTACCCGCTGTGAAGCGTCAAACATCGAGCATCGTGATGCTAAGGCCGTGAAGCCGTTCCGGACCCTTCGGGGAATGGAAAGTGGTGGAGCCGCCGGCCCAAGCGGTTAGTAGGTGAGTGATGGGGTGACGCAGGAAGGTAGTCCAGCCCAGGCGGTGGTTGTCCTGGGGTAAGGGTGTAGGACGCAAGGTAGGCAAATCCGCCTTGCACATAGTCTGAGACCTGATGCCGAGCCGATTGTGGTGAAGTGGATGATCCTATGCTGTCGAGAAAAGCCTCTAGCGAGTTTCATAGCGGCCCGTACCCTAAACCGACTCAGGTGGTCAGGTAGAGAATACCGAGGCGTTCGGGTGAACTATGGTTAAGGAACTCGGCAAAATGCCCCCGTAACTTCGGGAGAAGGGGGGCCATCACTGGTGATCGGATTTACTCCGTGAGCTGGGGGTGGCCGCAGAGACCAGCGAGAAGCGACTGTTTACTAAAAACACAGGTCCGTGCGAAGCCGTAAGGCGATGTATACGGACTGACGCCTGCCCGGTGCTGGAACGTTAAGGGGACCGGTTAGTCCTGTTTCGACAGGGCGAAGCTGAGAACTTAAGCGCCAGTAAACGGCGGTGGTAACTATAACCATCCTAAGGTAGCGAAATTCCTTGTCGGGTAAGTTCCGACCTGCACGAATGGCGTAACGACTTCTCGACTGTCTCAACCATAGGCCCGGTGAAATTGCACTACGAGTAAAGATGCTCGTTTCGCGCAGCAGGACGGAAAGACCCCGGGACCTTTACTACAGTTTGATATTGGTGTTCGGTTCGGCTTGTGTAGGATAGCTGGGAGACTTTGAAGCATGCACGCCAGTGTGTGTGGAGTCGTCGTTGAAATACCAGTCTGGTCGTGCTGGATGTCTAACCTGGGTCCGTGATCCGGATCAGGGACAGTGTCTGATGGGTAGTTTAACTGGGGCGGTTGCCTCCTAAAGAGTAACGGAGGCGCCCAAAGGTTCCCTCAGCCTGGTTGGCAATCAGGTGTTGAGTGTAAGTGCACAAGGGAGCTTGACTGTGAGACCGACGGGTCGAGCAGGGACGAAAGTCGGGACTAGTGATCCGGCGGTGGCTTGTGGAAGCGCCGTCGCTCAACGGATAAAAGGTACCCCGGGGATAACAGGCTGATCTTCCCCAAGAGTCCATATCGACGGGATGGTTTGGCACCTCGATGTCGGCTCGTCGCATCCTGGGGCTGGAGTC
Organism: Streptomyces seoulensis; assembly: GCF_004328625.1. NCBI lineage: Bacteria > Bacillati > Actinomycetota > Actinomycetes > Kitasatosporales > Streptomycetaceae > Streptomyces > Streptomyces seoulensis. The sequence goes on along the minus strand of NZ_CP032229.1, from coordinate 2,395,699 downwards.
GGTCCCAAGGGTTGGGCTGTTCGCCCATTAAAGCGGTACGCGAGCTGGGTTTAGAACGTCGTGAGACAGTTCGGTCCCTATCCGCTGTGCGCGTAGGAATATTGAGAAGGGCTGTCCCTAGTACGAGAGGACCGGGACGGACGAACCTCTGGTGTGCCAGTTGTCCTGCCAAGGGCATGGCTGGTTGGCTACGTTCGGGAGGGATAACCGCTGAAAGCATCTAAGCGGGAAGCCTGCTTCGAGATGAGTATTCCCACCTCCTTGAGAGGGTAAGGCTCCCAGTAGACGACTGGGTTGATAGGCCAGATATGGAAGCCTGGTAACGGGTGGAGTTGACTGGTACTAATAGGCCGAGGGCTTGTCCTCAGTTGCTCGCGTCCACTGTGTTGGTTCTGAAACCACGAACAGCCTCATGTGCCACACATGACGGTTAAAGTTTCATAGTGTTTCGGTGGTCATAGCGTGAGGGAAACGCCCGGTTACATTCCGAACCCGGAAGCTAAGCCTCACAGCGCCGATGGTACTGCAGGGGGGACCCTGTGGGAGAGTAGGACGCCGCCGAACTAATTTTAAGAGAAAACCCCCGCACCTTTTGGTGCGGGGGTTTTCTGCGTTCAGGGTCGTTTTCCCTCCGAAGAGGGGGAGAGGTGTGATTCCGTCTCAGAGGCGGCCAGCCGCCTTCAGTGCCAAATACGCGTCCGCCAATGCGGGAGCCAATTCCTCCGGCGTCGCGTCGACCACCGTCACCCCGTGGCGACGAAGCTGCTCGGCCGTGCGCTGCCGTTCGTGCTGAGCCTGTGCCGCTGCCGCGGCCCCGTACACCGCGTCGATGTTTCCTCTGCCCTGTGCCATGCGTGCGATTTGCGGGTCGGCCACGGAGGCCACAAGGACCGTGTGGCGCTGGGTGAGCTGGGGGAGCACCGGCAGCAGGCCCTCCTCGACGGGGGCCGCGTCGAGCGATGTCAGCAGGACGATCAGCGAGCGGCGCGGTGCGGTACGCAGGGCCGAGGCCGTGAGGCCACGGGCATCCGTCTCGACCAGTTCCGGTTCCAGCGTTGCCATCGCGGTGACGAGGGACGGCAGGAGTTGGCCGGCTGACTTGCCCTGAACCAGGGCGTGGACTTGGCGGTCGTAGGCGAGCAGGTCCACGCGGTCGCCGGCGCGGGAGGCGAGGGCGGCCAGAAGGAGGGCCGCGTCCATGGCGGCGTCGAGGCGGGGTACGTCGTCGACGCGGCCTGCCGAGGTCCGGCCGGTGTCCAGCACCAGCAGGATGCGCCGGTCGCGCTCCGGACGCCAGGTGCGTACGGCCACGGCGGACTGGCGGGCGGTGGCTCGCCAGTCGATGGAACGGGTGTCGTCACCGGGGACGTACTCGCGGAGGCTGTCGAATTCGGTGCCTTCACCGCGTGTCAGAACGCTTGTCCTACCGTCTAGTTCACGCAATCGAGCGAGTTTCGACGGGAGATGCTTTCGGCTGGTGAAAGGGGGCAAAACCCGTAGTGACCAGGGCACTCGGTGGGTGCCCTGACGGGAGAACAGCCCGAGGGGGCCGTAGGAGCGGATCGTGACGCGGTCCGCTTGGTGGTCGCCCCGGCGGGTGGGACTCAACCGGTTCGTCACACGGCGTCGTTCGCCGGCCGGGATGTCCAAGCGGTGCCGGGAGCCCTCGACCTCGGTGCCCGATTTCCAGCTACTGGGTGGCCACGCGTCCCGCAGTCGTCCCCGCAGCGGGCGGCGGGACGGGTTGGTGACGGTCAGAGTGATATCGGCGGTTTCGCCGAGACGAACGGAGGTGTCGCCGGAGCGAGTGAGGACAAGGCGCCGTACGGGCGCCGCGAGCGCGAAGTCACAGGCGCAGGCCAGGGCCAGGGAGCCGTTGACCGCGAGGATGCCCGTCCAGCTGGGCTCCAGCAGGCCGACGGGGAGGGAGCCGAGTGCCGCGACAAGGGCGGCGCGTCCGGTGAGCGGCATCAGCGGGGTACCGGGACCTGGGCCAGGACCGAGTTGATGACCGAGTCGGCGGTCACGCCCTCCATCTCCGCCTCCGGGCGCAGTTGGACCCGGTGCCGGAGTGCGGGCAGGGCCAGGGCCTTCACGTCGTCTGGGGTGACGTAGTCACGGCCCGTCAGCCAGGCCCAGGCGCGGGCGGCGGCGAGCAGCGCGGTGGCGCCTCGGGGAGAGACGCCCAGGGTGAGCGAGGGGGACTGGCGGGTGGCTCGGCAGATGTCCACGACGTAGGCCGTGATCTCGGCGGAGACGGTCGTCCTGGCGACGGCGGCGCGGGCGGCTTCGAGGTCGGCCGGGCCGGCGACGGGGCGTAGGCCGGCGGCGCGCAGGTCGCGGGGGTCGAAGCCCGAGGCGTGTCGGGTCAGGACGTCGATCTCGTCCTCGCGGGAGGGCAGCGGGATCGTCAGCTTGAGCAGGAAGCGGTCCAGTTGGGCCTCGGGCAAGGGGTAGGTGCCCTCGTACTCGACCGGGTTCTGGGTGGCCGCGACCAGGAACGGCTCGGGGAGGGGGCGCGGGGTGCCGTCGACCGTGACCTGTCGTTCCTCCATGGCTTCGAGGAGGGAGGACTGGGTCTTGGGCGGGGTGCGGTTGATTTCGTCGGCGAGGAGGAGGTTGGTGAAGACAGGGCCCGGCTGGAAGGAGAACTCCGCGGTGCGGGTGTCGTAGACGAGGGAGCCGGTGACGTCGCTCGGCATGAGGTCGGGCGTGAACTGGACGCGCTTGGTGTCGAGTTCGAGTGCGGATGCCAGGGCGCGGACCAGGAGGGTCTTGGCGACGCCGGGGACGCCTTCGAGGAGGACGTGGCCCCGGCACAGCAGGGCGACGACGAGTCCGGTGACGGCGGGGTCCTGGCCGACCACGGCTTTGGCGATCTCGGTGCGCAGGGTTTCCAGGGAGGCACGGGCGGCGGCCGCGTCCTCGGTGTTCCCGGCGCTGTCAGTGGTCGGGTCCGTCATGAACGGCGTACCTCTCTTTCGAGGGCGTCGAGTCGGTCGGTGAGTGCGATGAGGGCCGCGTCGTCGCGGGGCGGCGCTCCGAAGAGGAGGGAGTGCAGGGCCTGTTCGCCGCTGTCGGGGAGACGTGCGGACAGGGCGGGGAGCAGGGCTTCGGGGGTGTGCGCCTGGGTGGCGGGGACGCCGACGAGCGGGGCCAGACGGGTGCGGGCCGTGGAGCGCAGGGCTGCACAGGCGCGGTCGCGGGCGTCGGCCTTGCGGTAGAGGCGGGCGCGGCCCTCGGTGGTCTCGGAGGCGCGGATCACGACGGGCAGCTTCTCGGGGACGAGGGGCCCGAAGCGGCGGCCGCGCCAGAAGGCGGCGAGGACGGCAGCGACGAACAGTTGCAGGGTGCCCCACAGCCAGCCCGAGGGGAGCAGGTCGAAGAGGCTTTCGCGGCCGCCGGTGTCGGTGGCGGAGGAGTCGGCGAGCGAGGGGAGGTACCAGACCAGATGAGGGCGGGAGCCGAGGAGTTGCAGGGCGAGCGAGGCGTTGCCCTGCTTGTCGAGATGGTTGTTGAGGAGCATGTCGGGCGCGCCCAGGAGGACCGTGTCGCCGGTGCCCGAAGTCGCCGGGAGGCGGAGGAGGGTGGCGCGGCGTTCACTGGGGTAGCAGGCGTCGGCGTCGTCGACGGTGGTGCGGTAGCGGATGCCGCCGGTCTCGGCGCTGCCCGCCCGCCGGGCCTCGGGGAGCGTGCAGTCCGGGTCGAGTGTGGGCTCGAGGGTGGTGACGGGGCTCGCGGTGACGCCGGGGGCGAGGCGGCCGACGGACCATTCGCCCGGGGCGACGAGCACGGTGCGGCCGCCCGAGGACGCCGTGGCCCTGGCGAGCAGGCTCTGCTGGCGGTGGGTCAGCCGGTCGGGCACGGCGACCAGGAGGGTGCTGTCCGGACCGGCCGCCGCGCGTGCCGCGTCGAGGGTGGTGACCAGGCGGGTGGTGACCCCCCGGTCGGCGAGGAGTTCGGTGACGGCCCGGCTGCCGCGGGGGTCGGCCGAGCGGGGGTCGAGGTCGCCGTGCTTGGTCTGGGAGCGGACCACGGCGATGGCGACGGCACCGACCAGCAGCACGACGACGGCGAGGGGGATGCCTCGCGTGCGGGTCCACAGCTGACGGGTGGTGAGGGCGGACGAGGTGGTCATCCGGTCTTCCCGTCGGGGGCGGCGCTGTGCACCAGGGTGGGCCGGGTGCGTTCGAGGTCGTTGTCGAGCCGGGCGACGCGCTGGTACGTCCGCTGGTCGGCGGTGCGGCCGCCGTATGTGATGTCGTCGAAGTGGCGGGCGGCGGTGTGGAGGCCGTCCGCGTGGGCGGGGAGGGAACGGCCGGCCTCGGCGGCGGCTTCGTCGGCGGTGCGGCCGGGGCGGACGTCGAGCAGGGCGCGTTCCTCCAGCGCGCGGACGATGGCCCGCATGCGTTCCTGGACCGCCTGGCTCCAGTGGCCCTGGGCGGCGTGCGCGTCGGCGGCGGCGCGGTGCTCGGCCGCGGTGCGCGGGCGCTCGTCGAACAGTGGGGCGGCCGTGGCGGGGCCGCGGCGCGGGGTGCCCAGCCGCCACCACAGGGCGGCCAGGACGGTGATGACGCACAGGACCACGACGAGGAGGCCGAGTGAGCCGCCCGGTGTCGCCGAGGCGGCCTTGGCGAGGAGCTTGCCGAACCACTCCCAGAACGCGTTCAGGGCGCGCTGGAACGGGCTGGGGTCGTTCTCGTGGTACATCCGCTTGGCCAGCTCGCGGCGGGCCGCCTCGCGGGCGGGGTCGCGCGGGACGGTCACGGGTGGCTCGTCGCCGGAGCCACTCGACGCGAGGGTGGTGAGGCGGGCGGCGCCGGACATGGCCGACGCCGCCGTGAGAACTCCCCCCGTCATGCTCACCGCATCAGCTCCCCGGCACCGGGCCGGTCGTGGCGCCGGGGGCGTAGCCCTGGACGCCGGCGGCGCGGGCCAGTTCGAGGTCGAGGGCCTCGCGGCGGATGCGCTGGTCGATGTAGAGGAGCACGGTGACCCCGGCCTTGACCGGCATGGTGAGCGTGGCGCCGATGACCGAGCCGATGCCGGTGATGAGCAGGAAGGACCAGCCCGCCGGCTGGGCGCCGGTGCCCATCAGGGCGGTCATGTTCTCGCCGTTGACGGTGAACGCGATGAAGGTGAAGGGAAGCACCGCGATCCAGGAGACCATGTTGGCGATGAGACCGGCGAGGAACTGCACGCCGAGGACGCGCCACCAGGAGCCCTGGACCAGCTTGGCCGAGCGGCTCAGCGACTTCCACACGCCCTGCCGCTCCAGCATGAGCGCGGGCGAGGCGAGGGAGAAGCGGACGGTCAGCCAGATCATGACGACGACGGCCGCCAGGATGCCCAGGACGAGCAGGACGACGGCAGGGGCGTTGAAGCCCGAGACGAGCCCCAGGACGAGGCCCGGCAGCATGCCGACGACCAGGACGCCGCCGGTGATGAGGGCCAGCAGCATGAGGAGGCCGAGCAGCTTCAGGAGCTGGCCGCGGGACTCGCGCCACGCCTCGCCGATGCTGATCGGCTTGCCGAGGACGGCGCGGCTGGTCACGATCGTCAGCAGCGCGGTGGCCACGATGGTGCCGACCACGGAGACCACGCCGATGAGCAGCGCGCCGGCCGTGACCGAGCCGAGGGAGCGCAGTGCTTCGGTCGGTGTGACGTCGGGGTCGCTGAGCGTGCTGGTGGTGTCCTTCAGCAGCACGCCCTGAAGCAGCAGCGCGCAGAGCTGAGTGAGGACCGCCACCGTCAACGAGATGCCGAGAACGGTGCGCCAGTAGGCGCGCATGGTGGAGATGGCGCCGTCGAGTATCTCGCCGATGCTGAGCGGGCGCAGCGGGATGACGCCGGGCTTCGCGGCGGGCGGGGGACCGCCCCAGCCGTTGCCCCAGGCAGGGGGTCCGCCCCACCCGGCGGGCGGCGGGGCACCCCAGCCCGAGCCCGGTGGTGGCGGCGGGGGTGCCTGGCCCGGCGCGGGCGGGCCGGTGGGCGCCGACCACTGTCCGGGCGGCGGCTGACCCTCGGCCCACCTCGCCTCCGGAGCATCCGGGCCCTTCGCGCCGGGGCCCTTCGCGTCCGAGGGCTGGGCGTCCGGGCTCTGCGGAGCCTCGCCCGGCTGCGCGGCCGGTGCGGCGGGCGCGGGCCTGTCGGCGGGCGTGGGCTCGGCCGCGCCGGCGGCGCCGGTCTGCCGTTCCTCGGACGACGGGTCGGGTCCGGGCGAAGCCCAGCCCGGCGTGTCACTCATCGAAGCTCCTTCACGGTGCCCGTCCGCGGTCGCGGCGGCAGGTTGGCAGCCATCGTGCCATGGCCAGGTCACGGTGTGACCTGGTGCGGTGGGCCCCGTACTCCATCAATTCTCCGCCGGATACGGGGCAGAATCACCGCATGGCTGATCAGCAGGCGCGACCCGGTGAGGACAAGCGGCCGAGCGAGATACCGGTCATCCGATGGGAGGAACCACCTGAAGGGCCCGTACTGATCCTTCTCGACCAGACGAGGCTTCCGTCCGAGGAGGTCGAGCTGGTGTGTACGGACGCGTCCGCGCTGGTGGAGGCGATCCGTTCGCTCGCGGTGCGCGGTGCGCCGGTGCTGGGCATCGCGGGCGCGTACGGCGTCGCGCTGGCCGCCGCGCGCGGCTTCGACGTGGACGAGGCCGCCGAGGCGCTGGAGAGCGCCCGGCCGACCGCGGTGAACCTGTCCCTCGGGGTGCGCCGGGGCCTGGCCGCGTACCGGGACGCGCTGGCCGCGACCGGCGACCCGACGGCGGCCGCCACGGCGGCGCTCGCTTCGGCGCAGGCGCTGCACCGGGAGGACGCGGAGGCGAGCGCGCGGATGGCCGCGCACGGTCTGGCGCTGCTGGACGAGCTGATGCCGGGCGGCGGCCACCGGGTGCTGACCCACTGCAACACCGGTGCGCTGGTGTCGGGCGGGGAGGGCACGGCGTTCGCGGTGGCGCTGGCCGCGCACCGGGTGGGGCGGCTGCGGCGGCTCTGGGTGGACGAGACGCGCCCGCTGTTGCAGGGGGCGCGTCTGACGGCGTGGGAGGCGGCGCGCTGCGGGATGGCGTACACGCTGCTCACGGACAGCGCGGCCGGGTCGCTGTTCGCTGCCGGTGAGGTGGACGCGGTGCTGATCGGCGCTGACCGGATCGCGGCCGACGGCTCGGTGGCGAACAAGGTCGGCAGCTATCCGCTGGCGGTGCTGGCGCGCTACCACCATGTGCCGTTCATCGTGGTGGCGCCGGTGACCACGATCGACCCGGACACCCCGGACGGCGCGTCCATCGAGGTCGAGCAGCGGCCGGGCTTCGAGGTGACCGAGATCCTCACGCCCCAGGCGACCGCGGTGGGCGGAGGCGGCGGGGTGCCGTTGGCGCCGCTGGGCACGCAGGCGTACAACCCGGCGTTCGACGTGACACCGCCCGAACTGGTGACGGCGATCGTCACCGAGGAGGGCGTCGTCTCGCCGGTGACCCCGGAAGTACTGGCGGCGCTCTGCGCGAAGGCCCGGGCCACACCGGCCGTCTGAGAACCGCCCGGCTGCCGGAGCCGCCCGCCCGATCGGCCCCGGCAGCCGTCCCCTGCGGGACAGGGGCAGACAGTGACCGGTCGGTACGACTATCGTCACAGGCCAGTGACGTGCCTCACCTGCGGCTCTGTCGTCGTTATGAGAATGGGATGATGTCGTTTATGAAGGGACGAGTCCTTGTCGTCGACGACGACACCGCACTGGCCGAGATGCTCGGCATCGTGCTGCGTGGTGAAGGTTTTGAGCCGTCTTTCGTAGCCGACGGGGACAAGGCGCTGGCCGCTTTCCGGGAGTCCAAGCCCGATCTGGTGCTGCTGGACCTGATGCTGCCCGGTAGGGACGGCATCGAGGTGTGCCGCCTGATCCGGGCGGAGTCCGGGGTGCCGATCGTGATGCTCACCGCCAAGAGCGACACCGTCGATGTGGTCGTGGGCCTGGAGTCGGGCGCGGACGACTACATCGTGAAGCCGTTCAAGCCGAAGGAGCTGGTGGCCCGTATCCGGGCGCGGCTGCGGAGGTCTGAGGAGCCGGCGCCGGAGCAGCTCACCATCGGTGACCTGGTGATCGACGTGGCCGGGCACTCCGTGAAGCGGAACGGGCAGTCGATCGCGCTGACCCCGCTGGAGTTCGACCTGCTCGTCGCGCTCGCGCGCAAGCCGTGGCAGGTGTTCACCCGTGAGGTGCTGCTGGAGCAGGTCTGGGGCTACCGGCACGCCGCCGACACCCGCCTGGTCAACGTGCATGTGCAGCGGCTGCGTTCCAAGGTCGAGAAGGACCCGGAGCGGCCCGAGATCGTGGTGACCGTCCGAGGTGTCGGCTACAAGGCCGGACCGAGCTGACATGTCCGGGGACAGCGCCGCTTCGGCTCCCGGCCGGCCCGGCGCCGGTCCGGGACGCGCGTCCGGCCGCGGTGCGGGCAGTCCGCGCCGGGGCCGCCTCTTCACCGCCGCTCTGCTGAGCGGCGGTGTCCAGGGCAGTCCGGTCGTCCGGCTGTTCATCCGCTGGGTGCGCCGCCCGCTGCTGCCCGTCATGCGGCTGTGGCGGCGCAACATCCAGCTCCGGGTCGTCGCCACCACCCTGCTGATGTCGCTCGGTGTCGTGCTGCTGCTCGGCTTCGTCGTCATCGGCCAGGTGCGCAACGGCCTGCTGGACGCGAAGGTCAAGGCGTCGCAGAGCCAGGCCACCGGCGGTTTCGCCGTGGCCCGGCAGAGCGCCGACGAGACCGCGGCCGCCACCCACGGCGGCACGGGCGGCAACGGCACCGACGGCGGGCAGTCCCAGAACGTCATCCAGTGGATGAGCGACCTCGTGGAGTCGCTGTCCAGCGGCGGTTCCGGCGCCTTCGACGTGGTCACGCTGCCTGTCGGCGACGACAGCGGCGGTGGCCGCAGCCCGCGAGGTTCCGGGTACGTCAGCCCGGCCGAGAGCGTGCCCGCGAGCCTGCGCGACCGGGTCAACAGCAGCTCCAGCACGGCCGCCGCGCAGAGCTACACCCGGATCGTCTACAGCAACCGCAAGGACTCCCAGCCGGCGCTGGTCATCGGCAAGCAGGTCAACGACCCCAACGGGCATCCGTACGAGCTGTACTACCTCTTCCCGCTCACGCAGGAGGAGAAGTCGCTGAGCCTGGTCAAGGGCACGCTGGCGACCGCCGGTCTCTTCGTGGTCGTCCTGCTCGGGGCCATCGCGTGGCTGGTGGTGCGGCAGGTCGTCACGCCGGTGCGGATGGCGGCCGGGATCGCCGAGCGGCTGTCCGCCGGGCGGCTCCAGGAGCGGATGAAGGTCACCGGCGAGGACGACATCGCGCGCCTCGGCGAAGCCTTCAACAAGATGGCGCAGAACCTCCAGCTCAAGATCCAGCAGCTCGAGGACCTCTCGCGGATGCAGCGGCGGTTCGTCTCCGACGTCTCGCACGAGCTGCGCACCCCGCTGACCACCGTCCGGATGGCCGCCGACGTCATCCACGAGGCCCGCGAGGACTTCGACCCGATGACCTCGCGGTCCGCCGAACTCCTCGCGGACCAGCTCGACCGGTTCGAGTCGCTGCTCGCCGACCTGCTGGAGATCAGCCGGTTCGACGCGGGCGCGGCCGCGCTGGAGGCCGAGCCGATCGACCTCCGGGAGGTCGTGCGGCGGGTCGTCGGCGGGGCCGCGCCGCTCGCCGAGCGCAAGGGCAGCCGTATCCGCGTCGTGGGCGATCTCCAGCCCGTCGTCGCGGAGGCGGACGCCCGGCGGGTGGAGCGGGTGCTGCGGAACCTCGTGGTCAACGCCGTCGAGCACGGTGACGGCAAGGACGTGGTGGTCAAGCTGGCCAGCGCGGGCGGCGCCGTCGCCGTCGCGGTGCGGGACTACGGCGTCGGGCTCAAGCCCGGCGAGGCGACCCGCGTCTTCAGCCGTTTCTGGCGGGCCGACCCGGCACGCGCGCGTACCACCGGCGGCACCGGTCTCGGGCTGTCGATCGCGCTGGAGGACGCCCGGCTGCACGGCGGCTGGCTCCAGGCGTGGGGCGAGCCGGGCGGCGGTTCGCAGTTCCGGCTGACCCTGCCGCGTACCGCCGACGAGCCGCTGCGGGGCTCGCCGATACCGCTGGAGCCCAAGGACTCGCGCCGCAACCGGGGTCTGGACGACGGCGGCACTCCGCGTGGGGGAGCGGAGAAGCTGGCGACGGTCCCGGTGCAGCAGAACGGCGGCAACGCCTCCGCGCTCCCGCCCCGTCAGGGCGCCGCGCCGGTGGCCGACCCGACGGCGCTGCCCGGCAACGGCAACGGCAACCGTGTCGTGCCCCGGCCCGCGAACGGCGGACGGCGGCCCGACGACAGGTCCGGCACCCAGGTGCCCGACCCGCGCCCGGAACCGGCCGGGCAGGACTCGACCGAGGCAGGGGAGGCGTTCCGTGGTCGCTGACCGCGAGGGGGGCGCCCGGCGTACGCCGGGGCGCGCGGTGACATACGCGGTCTGCGGGGCCGTACTGCTCGGCGGCTGCGCCTCGATGCCCGACAGTGGGGACCTGGGCAACGTGGAGTCCACGCCACGCCAGGACACGGGGGTACGGGTCTTCGCCGTGCCGCCCGCCGAGGGGGCTTCCCCCAGCGAGATCATGCAGGGCTTCCTGGAGGCGCTGACCAGCGACGACCCGCACTACGACACGGCGCGCAAGTACCTCACCGCCCAGGCGGCGAGCGCCTGGCGGCCGGAGCGGTCGGCCACCGTGCTCGCGGACGGGCCCGGCATCATGGCCGAGACCCCGCCGGCCGGCCGGGAGCCCAACACCGGGCGCACCTACGCCCTGGCAGGCGACCGGGTGGCCACGGTGGACGCGCAGCAGGCGTACGCCCCGGCGCACGGTGACTACCGCGCCAAGGTGCATCTGATCCAGGACCCCAAGAGCGGGCAATGGCGCATCGATGCCCCGCCCGACGGTGTGGTCATGGGTAAGTCGGATTTCCAGCGCAACTACACGTCCGTCGACAAGTACTACTTCGCCAACCACACCAGGGCCGGGACGACCGGGGATCCGGTGGCGGTGGCCGACCCGGTGTTCATGCGCAGCAAGGTCGATCCGATGACCCAGCTGGTGCGTTCGCTGCTGAGCGGGCCCACCGCCTGGCTCGGTCCGGTGGTGAGGTCCAGTTTCCCGACCGGTACGGCGCTGAAGAGCGGCACCACCGGGCTGACCCCGGACGACGAGAACAGGCTGACCGTGCCGCTGAACGCCAGGGCGGCCCGGGTCGGCCCGGCGCGGTGCACGGAGATGGCGACCCAACTGCTGTTCACGCTGCGGAACCTGGCGCCGACCCTGGAATCGGTCGACCTGCGCGGGCCCGGCGGGGACCAGCTGTGCGACCTGACCGAGAGCCGCGCGGACTCCGTCGCCTGGCACGCCTCCGCGCAGAGCCCGGACTACCTCTACTACCTGGACGGCAAGCACCGCCTGACCCGGCTGCCCGCCTCCGGCACGGGTACCGGCGGCACCCCGGTGCCGGGTGCGTTCGGCGAGGGCACCAAGCAGCTCGGCTCGGTCGCCGTCTCGCGGGACGAGCGGACGGCGGCCGGGGTCAGCGCGGACGGCAGGTCCCTGTACGTGACCCCGCTGGCCGCCTCCGCCCCGCTGGAGCCGCCCGTGCTGACCAGCCAGGGCCCCGGCGTGGACACCCGGCTCAGCCGGCCCGGGTGGGACGCGCGGGGCGACCTGTGGGTGGCCGACCTGAACCCGGCCCGGCCCCGGCTCTACGTCGTCCCGCAGGGCACCGGCAAGCCGGTCGAGGTGACGCTGCCGGAGCTGCCCGGCCCGATCCGGGACGTGCGGGTCGCGGCGGACGGGGCGCGGGTGGCGCTGGTGGTGGCGGCCAAGGGTGACAAGCAGTCGCTGCTCATCGGCCGGATCGAGGGCGGCGACAGCGTGAGCGCCGACGTGCGGAGCGGGGACGCCGACTCGGCCGAGCCTCCGGCGGTCGTCGACCCGCGTCCGGCCGCGCCCGACATGGAGCAGGTCACCGCGCTGTCGTGGGCCGGTGACAGCCGCCTCGTGGTGGTCGGCCGCGAGCAGGGCGGGGTGCACCAGATGCGCTATGTGCAGGTGGACGGCTCCGCGCTGGAGGGACCGGCACCGGCCGCGCTGTCCCGGGTGAAGGCGATCGCCGCCGCCGAGGACGACCGGGTGCCGCTGGTCGCCTACTCCGAGGACGGGATCGTCCGGCTGCCCTCCGGGGCCCAGTGGCAGAAGGTGGACAAGGACGGGACGGCTCCGGTCTATCCGGGCTAGTACGCCGCTGAGCTGGGAGTTACCGGCGCTTCTCACCCGTGCGGGTGAGCGCTGCCGGACCCCGGCCGGGGTTGTCCACAGGGGTGTTTTCCACAGGGGTGGCCGGGTCGGCCGGGCCTCGGCACAGTGGTGGGCATGCGGGGATGGATGCGGGACCTCACCGATCTCGCGCTGCCGACCGAGTGCGGCGGTTGCGGGTCACCACCGGCTGTGCTGTGCGCACGGTGCCGGGCGCTGCTGGAGCGCGCGGAGCCGCGCCGGGTGCGGCCGGTGCCCGAGCCGCCCGGCCTGCCGGCGGTGTACGCCGCCGCTCCTTACGCACGGGAGGTACGGGCACTCCTCCTCGCGCACAAGGAACGGGGCGCGCTGGCGCTCACCGGGGCGCTGGGCGCGGCCCTGGCGGGAGCCGTGTGGGCCGGACTGGGGCCGGGCCGAGGCGGGGCGGAGTCCCGCGCGGGGCCGGTGATCCTCGTGCCCGTGCCGTCCGCCCGCCGGGCCGTGCGGAGGCGGGGGCACGACCCGGTGCGGCGGATGGCGGTGGTGGCGGCCGGTCGGCTGCGGCGGGCCGGTGTCCCGGCGCGGGTGGCGGGCGTGCTGCGGCAGCGGCGGCCGGTGGTCGACCAGGCGGGGCTGGACGCCCGGCGGCGCCGGGAGAACCTCGCGGGAGCGCTGGAGGTGCGCGCGGGCGGCGCACAACTGCTCGCCGGCGGGCGGATCGTGCTCGTCGACGACCTGATCACCACCGGCGCCAGCCTGGCCGAGGCGGCGCGTGCCCTGCGCGCGGCGGCCGGAACCCGGTGGGAGCCGGACATGCCTGTGTATCGCGGCGCAACTCGGGAAGGTAGGGAAGAACGACAGACCGGGCCGCGAGCGCAGAGAGGAAAGTCGGTGCACGGTGCACCGGAAAAGGGGACGGTGAACATCATCGGAAGTGCCGTCCGGGCAGCGGTGATCGCCGCGCCCCGTGATTCTTTCGAATAAGCGGGGAACCGACCAAGAAGTTGCGTCGTTGCAGGTAGCGAGGGGAGTAATTCACCTGATCGGAGGTACGCCTCAGTAGAGGGTGACGACATCCGTCCGGGCGAGATATGTTCGGTTGTGAGGAAAGGCCCAGGCCACACCTCTCATATCCGATTGCCGCGCCGTGGGTTTTTCACGAACTCACGCGTGACGGGGATGGAGATCTCGCCCATGGGGGAGGAGGAGGTGGAAGTCACCGAGTCCGAGGTTCCGGGGCTCACCGGGACCTGGTGCGAAAGGGAGACGCTCCGCCTAGGGCGTGAGCGATCCGGGAACGGAGTTCTGCGTGGACATCGTCGTCAAGGGCCGCAAGACCGAAGTACCTGAGCGGTTCCGCAAGCACGTGGCCGAGAAGCTGAAGCTGGAGAAGATCCAGAGGCTCGACGGCAAGGTGATCAGCCTCGACGTCGAGGTGTCCAAGGAGCCCAACCCCCGTCAGGCCGACCGCTGCGACCGGGTGGAGATCACGCTCCACTCCCGCGGTCCGGTGATCCGGGCGGAGGCATCGGCCAGCGACCCGTACGCGGCCCTCGACATGGCCGCGGAGAAGCTGGACGCACGGCTGCGCAAGCAGCACGACAAGCGAGTCGTGCGCCGGGGCGCACGACGCACCCCGGCCGCCGAAGTACCCGACGTCGTCCCCGGCGTGGCGACGCTCTACCCCGACGGTGAGCCCGTGCCGACCGCCGAGTCCGACGGGGTGCCCACCAAGAGGATCGGCTCGCTGGAGGTCAAGGGCGACGGCCCGCTGATCGTCCGCGAGAAGACCCACGTCGCCTCCCCGATGAGCCTTGACCAGGCCCTCTACGAGATGGAACTGGTCGGCCACGACTTCTACTTGTTCGTCGACTCCGAGACCAAGGAGCCGAGCGTCGTCTACCGGCGCCACGCCTACGACTACGGCGTCATCCACCTCAACACGGACCCGATGGTGGCGGAGGCGCAGCCGCCCGCGGCGGGTGACACGCTGGGCGGCTGACCTGCCCCGGCGGGAGCGGAGACGGTGCCCCTGGGACGCGTGTGCGCCCCCAGGGGCACCGGTGTGCGACCAGTTCGCCCCCTGTGCGTCACCGTTCGGGCGCCGGAGCATGAAATCATGACCGCACCGGCCCAACCGGTGGGCCGCTGCCTTGGGTTGGCGATGGCACGGAATCACGGGCCACAGCCTTCAGGGGGAGGAACGATGGCGGACACCTTCGGACCGATGCGCGGCGCGGGCGCCGACGACGGCGTCATCGGCATGGAGCCGGACGACCTGGACCCCGAACGCGACGAGCCGATCCGGGTGCTGGTGGTCGACGACCACGCGCTGTTCCGCCGCGGTCTGGAGATCGTGCTCGCGGCCGAGGAGGACATCCAGGTCGTCGGCGAGGCCGGTGACGGCGCCGAAGCGGTGGACAAGGCGGCCGATCTGCTGCCCGACATCGTGCTGATGGACGTGCGGATGCCCCGGCGCGGCGGGATCGAGGCGTGCACCTCCATCAAGGAGGTCGCCCCCAGCGCGAAGATCATCATGCTGACGATCAGCGACGAGGAGGCCGACCTCTACGACGCCATCAAGGCGGGCGCGACCGGTTACCTGCTCAAGGAGATCTCCACCGACGAGGTGGCCACCGCCATCCGCGCGGTCGCGGACGGCCAGTCGCAGATCAGCCCCTCCATGGCGTCCAAGCTGCTCACCGAGTTCAAGTCGATGATCCAGCGCACCGACGAGCGGCGCCTCGTACCCGCGCCCCGGCTGACCGACCGGGAGCTGGAGGTGCTCAAGCTCGTCGCCACCGGGATGAACAACCGGGACATCGCCAAGGAGTTGTTCATCTCGGAGAACACCGTGAAGAACCACGTCCGCAACATCCTGGAGAAGCTGCAGCTGCACTCCCGGATGGAGGCGGTCGTGTACGCGATGCGCGAGAAGATCCTGGAGATCCGCTAGCCGACCGCGCGGGCCAGCTCCAGCGTGAGCGGCCCGCGGAGTTCGGGGGCGTCGACCCGCTCCACTCGTACATCCGTGCAGCCCACCCAGGACGCGGCCTCCACCAGGGCCTGCGCGACACCCGGTACCGCCTTCGGGCCGTCCAGCGTGACCTGCCGGGCCACCAGTGTGCGGCCCTCGCGCGCCGGGTCCACCCGGCCGATCAGCCGCCCGCCGGAGAGCACCGGCATCGCGAAGTAGCCGTACACCCGCTTCGGCTTGGGGACGTACGCCTCCAGGCGGTGGGTGAAGCCGAAGATCCGCTCCGTGCGCGCCCGTTCCCAGATCAGGGAGTCGAACGGGGAGAGCAGGGTGGTGCGGTGGCGGCCGCGCGGGGGCGTCGCCAGGGCGGCCGGGTCGGCCCAGGCGGGCTTGGACCAGCCCTCGACCTCGACCGGCACCAGACCCGATTCGGCGATCACCGCGTCGACCTGCTCGCCCCTGAGGCGGTGGTAGTCCGCGATGTCCGCGCGGGTGCCCACACCCAGCGCCTCGCCGGCCAGCCGGACCAGCCGGCGCAGGCACTCGGCGTCGTCCAGGTCGTCGTGGAGCAGCTCTTTGGGGATCGCGCGCTCGGCTAGGTCGTACACCCGCTTCCAGCCGCGCCGCTCCACACAGACCACCTCGCCGTACATCAGCGCGCGCTCCACGGCGACCTTGGTGCCGGACCAGTCCCACCAGTCGCTGGTGCGCTTCGCGCCGCCCAGCTCGGTCGCGGTGAGCGGGCCCTCGGCGCGCAGCTGCTTGATCACCTGGTCGTACACCCCCTCGGGCAACTGGTGGTTCCAGTGCGGGCGGTCGCGGTAGGCGCGGCGGCGGAACGCGAAGTGCGGCCACTCCTCGACGGGGAGGATGCACGCCGCGTGCGACCAGTACTCGAAGGCGTGGGGCGCGCCGGAGGCCGGGGTGTGCCAGTAGGCCGACTCCACGGACGGGCGGCCGACCGCGCCCAGGCGCGCGTACGGGATCAGTTCGTGGGAGCGGGCCAGGACCGAGATGGTGTCGAGCTGGACCGCGCCCAGCGCCCGGAGCACCCCGCGCGGGCCCGAGCGGCGGTCGGGGGCACCGAGGAAGCCCTGGGCCCGCAGGGCGAGTCGGCGGGCGTCGTCCGCGGTGAGGGTGACAGCGGGGCGCGGCAGGGTCGTCATGACGGGGACGATAGAGGGTGCCACTGACAGTCTCCGCCGACCTGCGCCTTCGCCTCCGACGGCCGGGCGGGGGCGGGCAGATACGGCACAGAGGAGCGCAGCCCGAGGTCCGAGGGGAGCAGGGAGCCCACCCAGGAGTCCCGCAGCACGCCCCGGTTGCCCACGCCCGCGCGCAGGACGCCCTCGACGGTGAAGCCGAGCCGCTCGGCCACCGCGCGGGAGGCGTTGTTGCCGACCTCGGCGCGCCACTCCAGCCGGTCCACCGCGAGCGCGGTGAACGCCCAGCGGGCGACGGCGGACGCGGCCTCGGTGACGTACCCCCGGCCGCGGTGCTCGCGCGCGGCCCAGTAGCCGAGTTCGCCGTGGCCGGGGCCGCGCATCACGACGCTGAGCATGCCGGTCAGCTCCCCGGCGGGCAGGAAGGCACCGAAGGTGTACATCGAGTCGTCCGCCCAGCTCTCGGGCGCGGTGCCGCCGACGAACGCCTCGGCGTGTTCCCGCAGGTAGGGCGAGGGGAAGGAGGAGATCCAGCGCTGGATGGCCGGGTCCTGGGCCGCCGCGAACACGGCCTCGGTGTCGTCCGGGCGGACGGCGCGCAGCAGCAGGCGTGCGGTGGTCAGTACGACGGGGTCCATCCGGCGAGTGTGCGCGGACCGGACATACCGTGCCAGCGGATTTCGCCCTGAGTGAGCGACGTATCACCATTAGCGCAAATCATCGGCGTGGCGCGGCACCATCCGGGGTCCCCGGACGTTGTCCGGAGTGGAAGGACCACTGCGCCGCCGGGCCTCCCGGCGCGGCGGGGTCCTCGCATACGATGGCCGTTGCTCAATCAAGTCTTATGGAAACCGACCGTCCCAGGCCCGACCGGCAAGGAGACCACCCCCCGTGTCCGTCCTCTCGAAGATCATGCGTGCAGGCGAAGGCAAGATCCTGCGCAAGCTGCACCGCATCGCGGACCAGGTCAACTCCATCGAAGAGGACTTCGTCGACCTCTCCGACGCCGAGCTGCGGGCTCTCACCGAGGAGTACAAGCAGCGGTACGCGGACGGCGAGAGCCTGGACGATCTGCTCCCCGAGGCGTTCGCCACCGTCCGCGAGGCCGCCAAGCGCGCCCTCGGCCAGCGTCACTACGACGTGCAGATCATGGGCGGCGCGGCGCTCCACCTCGGTTACGTCGCCGAGATGAAGACCGGTGAGGGCAAGACCCTCGTCGGCACCCTGCCCGCGTATCTGAACGCCCTGTCCGGCAAGGGCGTCCACCTGATCACGGTGAACGACTACCTGGCCGAGCGCGACTCCGAGATGATGGGCCGCGTCCACAAGTTCCTCGGGCTGGAAGTCGGCTGCATCCTGGCCAACATGACGCCGGCCGAGCGCCGCGAGCAGTACGCGTGCGACATCACCTACGGCACGAACAACGAGTTCGGCTTCGACTACCTGCGCGACAACATGGCGTGGGCGTCGGACGAGCTGGTGCAGCGCGGCCACAACTTCGCCATCGTCGACGAGGTGGACTCGATCCTCGTCGACGAGGCCCGTACGCCGCTGATCATCTCCGGCCCCGCCGACCAGGCCACCAAGTGGTACGGCGACTTCGCCAAGCTGGTCACCCGCCTCAAGAAGGGCGAGGCCGGCAACCCCCTCAAGGGCATCGAGGAGACCGGCGACTACGAGGTCGACGAGAAGAAGCGCACCGTCGCCATCCACGAGTCCGGTGTCTCCAAGGTCGAGGACTGGCTGGGCATCGAGAACCTCTACGAGTCGGTCAACACCCCGCTCGTCGGTTACCTGAACAACGCCATCAAGGCCAAGGAACTGTTCAAGAAGGACAAGGACTACGTCGTCATCGACGGCGAGGTCATGATCGTCGACGAGCACACCGGCCGTATCCTCGCGGGCCGCCGCTACAACGAGGGCATGCACCAGGCGATCGAGGCGAAGGAAGGGGTGGACATCAAGGACGAGAACCAGACGCTCGCCACGATCACCCTCCAGAACTTCTTCCGCCTCTACAAGCGCCACGACCACGAGGGCAAGGAGATGCCCGGTCTCTCCGGCATGACCGGTACGGCGATGACCGAGGCCGCCGAGTTCCACCAGATCTACAAGCTCGGTGTCGTCCCGATCCCGACCAACCGGCCCATGGTCCGCAAGGACCAGTCGGACCTGATCTACCGCACCGAGGTCGCCAAGTTCGAGGCGGTCGTCGACGACATCGCCGAGAAGCACGAGAAGGGCCAGCCGATCCTGGTCGGCACCACCTCGGTGGAGAAGTCGGAGTACCTCTCCCAGCAGCTCAGCAAGCGCGGCATCCAGCACGAGGTGCTGAACGCCAAGCACCACGAGCGTGAGGCGTCGATCGTCGCGCAGGCGGGCCGCAAGGGCGCCGTGACCGTGGCCACCAACATGGCCGGCCGCGGTACCGACATCAAGCTCGGCGGCAACCCCGAGGACCTCGCCGAGGCGGAGCTGCGCCAGCACGGGCTCGACCCCGAGGAGCACATCGAGGAGTGGGCGGCCGCGCTGCCCGCCGCGATGGCCCGGGCCGAGCAGGCGGTGAAGGCCGAGAAGGAAGAGGTCGAGCTGAGCGGCGGCCTCTACGTCCTCGGCACCGAGCGGCACGAGTCGCGCCGTATCGACAACCAGCTGCGCGGCCGGTCCGGCCGTCAGGGCGACCCCGGCGAGTCGCGGTTCTACCTCTCGCTCGGTGACGACCTGATGCGGCTGTTCAAGGCGCAGATGGTCGAGCGCGTGATGGCCATGGCCAACGTGCCGGACGACGTGCCGATCGAGAACAAGATGGTCACCCGCGCGATCGCGTCCGCGCAGTCGCAGGTCGAGCAGCAGAACTTCGAGACGCGTAAGAACGTCCTGAAGTACGACGAGGTGCTCAACCGCCAGCGCGAGGTCATCTACGGCGAGCGGCGCCGCGTCCTGGAGGGCGAGGACCTGCAGGAGCAGGTGCAGCACTTCATGAACGACACGATCGACGAGTACATCGCGGCCGAGACCGCCGACGGCTTCCCCGAGGACTGGGACCTGGACCGGCTGTGGGGCGCCTTCCGGCAGCTCTACCCGGTGAAGGTCACCATCGAGGAGCTGGAGGAGGCCGCGGGCGACCGCGCCGGTCTCACCGCGGAGTTCATCTCCGAGTCCATCAAGGACGACATCCACGCCCAGTACGAGGCGCGTGAGGAGCAGCTCGGCTCCGAGATCATGCGTGAGCTGGAGCGCCGGGTCGTGCTGTCGGTGCTGGACCGCAAGTGGCGCGAGCACCTCTACGAGATGGACTACCTCCAGGAGGGCATCGGCCTCCGGGCGATGGCGCAGAAGGACCCGCTGGTGGAGTACCAGCGGGAGGGCTTCGACATGTTCACCGCCATGATGGAGGGCATCAAGGAGGAGTCCGTCGGCTACCTGTTCAACCTGGAGGTCCAGGTCGAGCAGCAGGTCGAGGAGGTCCCGGTCGAGGCCGGGCCGCTCGGCGAGGGCCCGCAGGACACCGTGCCCGCGCAGGTTCCCGCCGGGGCGCGTCCGGAGATCCGGGCCAAGGGCCTCGACGTGCCGCAGCGCCGCGAGCTGCACTTCTCCGCGCCCACCGTGGACGGCGAGGGCGGCGTCATCGAGCGCGACCTCGAGGACGACGAGCCCGTCCGCTCCGAGTCCGACGGCCTGACCCGCGCGGAGCGCCGCCGCCAGGCCAAGGGCGGGCGGCGCCGCAAGAAGTAGCGCGCACCGCTTCAGCAGCAGTCCGGGGCCGGGTCCTCCCTTGCGGGGGCCCGGCCCCGGGTCGTGCGGCCCTGACGCCCCCTGACGCCGTCCAGGCGCCCCTCAGGGCGTCGTGCAGCGCTGCGGTGAGGGTGTGGCCAGCTCCACCGCCGTGCAGCGCCAGCGGAGGTCTTCCGACTGTTCCAGGCGGAAGGCGAGGGCGCGGAGGCGGTCGCCGGCGGCGATACGGGCGAAGACCTCCAGGGCGCCGGTGCGGGGGACGAACCAGCCGAGGTCGTGGACGGTGGGGCGGGTGGTGCCCCGGGTGCGCAGCGGGGTGCGTTCGGCGAGGCGGGCCAGGTCGTCGTAGGCGGAGCCGGCGGTGTGGCGGAGCATCCAGTGGACCGGGCGCTGACCGCTCAGGACGGCCAGCAGGCGGTCCGCGAAGAGGTCGGTGGGGCGCGCGGTGGTGGTGCGGCCGCGCGTGGGGGTGCCGGGGCGGCGGGTGTCGTGGCGGGTCGGCGGGCGGTGGTGCGGCCGGGTCTGCGGCTTGCGGCTCATGACCTTGTTCATGGAAGTCCCCGTTCGGCCGGCCCGGTGGGATACCGGGCGGTAACTCAAGTAGGTGGGGACCTTGTACGGGGACGGGGACGGGTCCGGCAAGGAAGCCCGACCGGTGTCGTGAGCCCGGCGGACTTCACTTATCCGAGTGACCCGGGGCGTCGTGAACCCCATGCCCGTACGGTTCGCCAGGGTGACGTGGGGTGCGTCGCCTTGACGCCGTACGGGGGTCGGGCGGGAACTCGAAAGGGGACGGCCGCACGTATTCTGGAGGCCCTCCTTGATCCGGAAAGTGACCAGGAAAGAGCGGCCCGTATGCGCGTCTACGTACCCCTGACCCTCCCCGGCCTCGCCGAGGCCCACGAGACGGGTGTGCTGGCGGCGGACCCGTTCGCCGCCTACGCCGTGACGCCCGCGCTGCGCGCGTGGTGCGGCACGGACGACCTGGAGGAGCTGGAGTACAGCGCGCTCGGCGAGGCCGCGAGCGCCTCGCTGCGGCTGCTGGCCGCCGACCCCGGCGCGGCCCCGCGCCGGGTCGTCGTCGCGGTGGACGTCGCGGACGGCGCCGTCACCCCGGACCCGGACGGCCTCGGCGAGGTCACCGTCACCGCCTCTGCCAAGCTCGCCAAGGCCGCGGCCGTGCACGCCGACGCCGACGACGCGGAGGCGGACGTCACCGCCGCCGCCCGGGCCGTCGAGGCGGCCGACGCCGGTGACGACGCGGCCCGCAAAGTCGTGGACGCCGCAGACGACCACGAGCTGCTGTGGTTCGCCACCCAGGAGATCCCCAGCCTGCTCGCAACCCCCTGACCTGCGCGGACCGTTCGCCCTTACCCGCTGTCAGTGGTGCCCGGTACCTTTTTGGGCATGGGGAAGCAGCAGAGCGCGCACATCGTCTGGGACTGGAACGGGACCCTGTTCCACGACAACGACGCGATCATCGGGGCGACCAACGCGGCCTTCGCCGAGCTGGGCCTGGAGCCGATCACGCTCGAGCGCTACCGCGCGCTGTACTGCGTCCCCGTACCGAGGTTCTACGAGCGCCTGATGGGCCGGCTGCCCAGTGACCTCGAGTGGGAGGTCATGGACGGCGCCTTCCAGCGGCACTACGCCGAGCACCGGACGCGCTGCGGGCTCACCGAGGGCGCGGCCGAGCTGCTGGAAGGCTGGGGCGCGGACGGCCACAGCCAGTCCCTGCTGAGCATGTACGGGCACGAGGAACTGGTCCCGCTGGTCCGCGGCCTAGGCATCGAGCCGCACTTCCTGCGCGTCGACGGCCGCACCGGCCCCTCCGGCGGCAGCAAGGCCGAGCACATGGTCCGCCACCTGAAGGCGATGAGCACCCTGGTCGACCCCGGGCGCACCGTCGTCATCGGCGACGCGGCCGACGACGCGCTGGCCGCTCAGCACGTCGGCGCCCACGCCGTGCTCTACACGGGCGGCTCGCACGGCCCCGAGAGCCTGCGCGGCTCCGGCGCCCCCGTGGTGGACAGCCTGGCCGAGGCCGTCGCCGAGGCCCGGCGAATAGCGTCGTAACGGCCTCCCGGCCGTCTCCGCCCCGACGCGAATACGCCACCGGGCCCCTCGCCGCCGCTGTGCAGAACGTCAAACTTCACCCCCCGGTTTTGTACACATACGGCACATGACGGGGCCCCCGTCGGGGGCGATAGCCTTGTGGCGTGATCAGCGCGATATCTCGCGGGGACGCCACAGTCCCCGCCCTGCGCCCGGACCGCACGGACGAACTCCGTGACCGGGCGGCGGTCGCTGATCTTCCCGGGCGGGACGGGGGCGTCGCAGCCCCCAGGACACCGGGGACGGCCTCCGGCACGACGGTGCGGAGAGCAGCGTCGCTTCCGACAAGTCTGTCGACAATGGCCGAAATCCCCCCGCCCATCTCGCCTCGCGGCATAGCGTCGGAACGGACCGGACACCTCGGGCCGTGGCGTCATACCGGAGGGGAAGAAACCGTACTTCCTTCTACGTCACGCAACGGCGCGCGACAGGAGCCAGAGGACAATGCAGACCAAGCTGGACGAAGCCAAGGCCGAGCTGCTCGATCGGGCCGCTCGGGTAGCTGAGAACAGCCCGGTCGGGGGGCACCTACCGACCGGGACCACGAGCGAGGGCACCTCCGGCACCCCGGACAGCGAAGCGGTGCTCGCGTTCCTCCAGCGCTACTACCTGCACACCGCCCCGGAAGACCTGGCCGACCGCGACCCGGTCGACGTCTTCGGTGCCGCGGTCTCCCACTACCGTCTCGCCGAGTCCCGCCCGCAGGGCACGGCCAACGTGCGGGTGCACACCCCGACCGTGGAGGAGAACGGGTGGACGTGCAGCCACACCGTGGTGGAGGTCGTCACCGACGACATGCCCTTCCTGGTCGACTCGGTCACCAACGAGCTGACCCGCCAGGGCCGCGGCATCCACGTCGTGATCCACCCGCAGGTCGTCGTCCGCCGTGACGTCACCGGCAAGCTGATCGAGGTCCTGCCCACCGGTCCGCACGGCGAGCTGCCGCACGACGCGCACGTCGAGTCCTGGATCCACGTCGAGACCGACCGCGAGACCGACCGCGCCGACCTCAAGCAGATCTCCGCCGACCTGCTGCGCGTCCTGTCCGACGTGCGCGAGGCCGTCGAGGACTGGGAGAAGATGCGCGAGGCGGCCGTCCGGATCGCCGACGAGCTGCGCGACGACCCCCGCCCGGCCGACCTCCCCGTCGCCGAGGTGGACGAGGCCCGCGAGCTGCTGCGCTGGCTCTCCGCCGACCACTTCACCTTCCTCGGCTACCGCGAGTACGAGCTGCGCGGCGACGACTCGCTCAGCGCCAAGGCCGGTACCGGTCTCGGTATCCTGCGCTCCGACCCGCACCACTCCGAGGACGACGAGCACCCGGTCAGCCCCTCCTTCGAGCGGCTCCCGGCGGACGCCCGCGCCAAGGCCCGCGAGCACCGCCTGCTGGTGCTGACCAAGGCCAACAGCCGGGCCACCGTGCACCGCCCGTCGTACCTGGACTACATCGGCGTCAAGAAGTTCGACGCCGACGGCAACGTCGTCGGCGAGCGCCGCTTCCTCGGGCTGTTCTCCTCCGCCGCCTACACCGAGTCGGTGCGCCGGGTGCCGGTGATCCGCCGCAAGGTCGCCGAGGTGCTGGAGCGCGCCGGGTTCTCGCCCAACAGCCACGACGGCCGCGACCTCACCCAGATCCTCGAGACCTACCCGCGCGACGAGCTGTTCCAGACCCCGCCCGCCGAGCTGCAGTCCATCGCCACCAGCGTGCTGTACCTCCAGGAGCGCCGCCGGCTGCGGCTCTACCTGCGCCAGGACGAATACGGCCGCTACTACTCGGCCCTGGTCTACCTGCCGCGCGACCGGTACACCACCGGGGTCCGCCTGAGGATCATCGACATCCTCAAGGAGGAACTGGGCGGCATCAGCGTCGACTTCACCGCCTGGAACACCGAGTCGATCCTGTCCCGGCTGCACTTCGTCGTCCGCGTCCCCCAGGGCACCGAGCTGCCGCAGCTGTCCGACGCCGACAAGGAGCGCATCGAGGCCCGCCTGGTCGAGGCGACCCGCTCCTGGTCCGACGGCTTCGCCGAGGCGCTCAACGCCGAGTGCGGCGAGGAGCGCGCCGCCGAGCTGCTGCGCCGCTACAGCAACGCCTTCACCGAGGGCTACAAGGCCGACCACTCCCCGCGCGCCGCGGTCTCCGACCTGGTCCACCTGGAGCGGCTGAGCAACGACAAGGGCAACGACTTCTCGCTCAGCCTGTACGAGCCGGTGGGCGCCGCCCCCGGTGAGCGCCGCTTCAAGATCTACCGCAAGGGCGACGCGGTCTCCCTCTCCGCCGTGCTGCCGGTCCTCAACCGGCTCGGCGTCGAGGTCGTCGACGAACGCCCCTACGAGCTGCGCCGCGCCGACCGCAGCACCGCGTGGATCTACGACTTCGGCCTTCGCCTGCCGCAGACCGCCGGCGGCATCGACCACCTCGGCGAGGACGGCCGCGAGCGGTTCCAGGACGCCTTCGCCGCGACCTGGACCGGCCAGGCGGAGAACGACGGCTTCAACGCCCTGGTGCTGAGCGCCGGGCTGACCTGGCGGCAGGCGATGGTGCTGCGCGCCTACGCCAAGTACCTGCGCCAGGCGGGCTCCACCTTCAGCCAGGACTACATGGAGGACACCCTCCGCAACAACGTCCACACCACCCGGCTGCTGGTCTCCCTGTTCGAGGCCCGGATGTCCCCGGACCGGCAGAAGGCCGGCCTGGAGATCACCGACGCCCTGCTGGAGGAGCTGGACGCCGCGCTGGACCAGGTGGCGAGCCTGGACGAGGACCGCATCCTGCGTTCCTTCCTGACCGTTATCAAGGCCACCCTGCGCACCAACTTCTTCCAGGAAGCCCGCGACGGCGGCCCGCACGCGTACGTGTCGATGAAGTTCGACCCGCAGGCCATCCCCGACCTGCCCGCACCGCGCCCGGCGTACGAGATCTGGGTGTACTCGCCGCGGGTCGAGGGCGTGCACCTGCGCTTCGGCAAGGTCGCGCGCGGCGGTCTGCGCTGGTCGGACCGGCGCGAGGACTTCCGTACCGAGATCCTCGGCCTGGTCAAGGCGCAGATGGTGAAGAACACCGTCATCGTGCCGGTCGGCGCCAAGGGCGGCTTCGTCGCCAAGCAGCTGCCCGACCCGGGCGTGGACCGGGACGCCTGGCTGGCCGAGGGCATCGCCAGCTACAAGACGTTCATCTCCGCCCTGCTCGACATCACCGACAACATGGTGGCCGGCGAGGTCGTCCCGCCGCAGGACGTGGTCCGGCACGACGGCGAGGACACCTACCTCGTGGTCGCGGCCGACAAGGGCACCGCGACGTTCTCCGACATCGCCAACGAGGTCGCCCAGTCCTACGACTTCTGGCTCGGGGACGCCTTCGCCTCCGGCGGCAGCGCGGGCTACGACCACAAGGGCATGGGCATCACCGCGCGCGGCGCCTGGGAGTCGGTGAAACGGCACTTCCGCGAGCTGGACCTGGACACCCAGTCCGAGGACTTCACGGTCGTCGGCATCGGTGACATGTCCGGCGACGTGTTCGGCAACGGCATGCTGCTCTCCGAGCACATCCGCCTGGTCGCCGCCTTCGACCACCGGCACATCTTCATCGACCCGGTCCCGGACGCGGCCACCGGTTACGCCGAGCGCCGCCGCCTGTTCGACCTGCCCCGCTCCAGCTGGGCCGACTACGACACCTCGCTGCTGTCGGCGGGCGGCGGGATCTTCCCGCGCAGCGCCAAGTCGATCCCGCTGAACCACCACATCCGGGAAGCCCTGGGCATCGAGGAGAAGATCTCCAAGATGACCCCGGCCGACCTGATGAAGACGATCCTCAAGGCGCCGGTCGACCTGCTGTGGAACGGCGGCATCGGCACCTACGTCAAGTCCTCGGCGGAGACCGACGCCGACGTCGGCGACAAGGCCAACGACGCCATCCGCGTCGACGGCGCCGACCTGCGCGTCAAGGTCGTCGGCGAGGGCGGCAACCTGGGCCTGACCCAGCTCGGCCGGATCGAGTTCGCGCTCCAGGGCGGCCGGATCAACACCGACGCCATCGACAACAGCGCCGGTGTGGACACCTCCGACCACGAGGTGAACATCAAGATCCTGCTCAACAGCCTGGTCACCGAAGGGGACATGACCGTCAAGCAGCGCAACAAGCTGCTCGCGGAGATGACCGACGAGGTCGGCGCCCTGGTCCTGCGGAACAACTACGCGCAGAACACCGCGCTGGCCAACGCGCTCGCCCAGTCCAAGGACATGCTGCACGCGCAGGCCCGGTTCATCCGGCACCTGGTGCGCGAGGGCCACCTGAACCGGGCGCTGGAGTTCCTGCCCACCGACCGCCAGATCCGGGAGCGGCTGAACCAGGGCCAGGGCCTCACCAGCCCCGAGACCGCGGTGCTGCTGGCGTACACGAAGATCACGGTCGCCGAGGAGCTGCTGCACACCTCGCTGCCGGACGACGAGTACCTGCGCGGGCTGCTGCACGCGTACTTCCCGACCGCGCTGCGCGAGCGGTTCGCCGAGGTCATCGACAGTCACCCGCTGCGCCGGGAGATCACCACCACGGTGCTGGTCAACGACACGGTGAACACGGGCGGCACCACGTATCTGCACCGGCTGCGCGAGGAGACGGGCGCCTCGCTGGAGGAGATCGTCCGCGCCCAGACCGCGGCCCGCGCGATCTTCTGCTCGTCCCCGGTGTGGGACGCGGTGGAGGCGCTGGACAACCAGGTCGACGCGGCCGTCCAGACCCGTATCCGGCTGCACTCGCGCCGGCTGGTCGAGCGCGGCACCCGCTGGCTGCTGAACAACCGGCCGCAGCCGCTCCAGCTCGCCGAGACCGTGGAGTTCTTCGCGGACCGGGTCGAGCAGGTCTGGCAGCAGATGCCGAAGCTGCTGCGCGGCGCGGACCTGGAGTGGTACCAGCACGTGTACGACGAGCTGTCCGCCGCCGGTGTCCCGGCCGAACTGGCCACCCGGGTGGCCGGGTTCTCCTCCGCCTTCCCGGCGCTGGACATCGTCTCGGTGGCCGACCGCATGGGCAAGGAGCCGCTGGACGTGGCCGAGGTGTACTACGACCTCGCCGACCGGCTGCACATCACCCAGCTCATGGACCGCATCATCGAGCTGCCCCGCGCGGACCGCTGGCAGTCGATGGCCCGCGCCTCCATCCGCGAGGACCTCTACGCGGCGCACGCGGCGCTCACCGCGGACGTGCTCGCGGCGGGCAACGGCACCTCCACGCCGGAGCAGCGGTTCAAGGCGTGGGAGGAGAAGAACGCGCCCATCCTGAGCCGGGCCCGCGCCACGCTGGAGGAGATCCGGGGCTCGGACGCGTTCGACCTCGCCAACCTCTCGGTGGCGATGCGCACGATGCGGACGCTGCTGCGCACGCACGCGTGACCGGCGCCGCCTGAGCGCGAGGGGCGCCCCCGGACCGGAGAACCCGGCCGGGGGCGCCCCTGTCGCTTTAGGGGTGTTCTGTCCGTTTCGGATAGGGTCTGGCCCGTGACAGCGAACCTCACCGGGTCCCGCGCGCGGCGCGTCCGTC
This sequence comes from Streptomyces seoulensis, assembly GCF_004328625.1. NCBI lineage: Bacteria > Bacillati > Actinomycetota > Actinomycetes > Kitasatosporales > Streptomycetaceae > Streptomyces > Streptomyces seoulensis. The sequence goes on along the minus strand of NZ_CP032229.1, from coordinate 2,367,884 downwards.
CGTCGCCGGCGACTCCGTCACTGGTGGCCGTCGCCCTCGCCGCGCTCGTCCCGCTGCTGATGCTGCTGGCCGTCCTGCGGCTGCCCTGGGCCGGTGACCTCGGCATACACGCGGCGACCGTGCAGCGGCTGCGGCACAGCCTGCTCGCCCCCGGCAACCCGCTGGTCGACGCGGACACCCCGAGCCCGTACTACTCGCCCTGGATGCTGGTGCTGGGCCTGCTCGCCCGGCTGACCGGGCTGCCGGTGTTCGTGGTGCTGCGGATCGGCGCGCTGGCGGGGCTCGGGCTGCTGTTCACCGGGGTGTGGCGGTACGTACGCACGCTCAGCGCGCACCGGGCCGCGCCCGCGCTCGCCCTGCTGTGCCTGGTCCTCCTGTGGGGGCCCGACCTGCTCAACTGGAGCGGCTTCCTCGGCCTGAACTCCCTCGCGCTGACGGTCGCGTACCCCAGCGTGTTCGCGCTCGGGCTCTCCTTCCACTTCTGGGCGTGGCTCACCACCACCCTCCGCGCGCACCCGGACTGGCCGCGCTGGATCGCGCTCGGCGCGCTGTGGGCGCTGATCCTGCTCTGCCACCAGTTCACCGGCGTGGTCGCCACCCTCGGCGCCCTCGCCACGGTCCTCGCCGCCCGCCCGGACCGCCACCTCCTCCCGAGGCTCGCCGCCGCGCTCGCCGTGGGTATCGTCCTGCTGTGGCTGTGGCCGTACTACGACTTCTTCGCGCTGTTCTCCGCCGGCACCGGACTTGAGGCGATCCACCGTTCGCTCTACTCCGACCTGCTCGGCCGCTTCGGGCTGGCCCTGCTCGGGGTCGTCGCCCTGGCCCTGCGTTGGCGGCGCGACCACCGGGACCCGCTGGTGCTGTTCTTCGTCCTCGGCGCCCTGCTGTTCGCGGCCGGGGGGCTCACCGGGCACTACTCGTGGGGCCGCGCCGCGCCCGCCGCGCTGATCCCGGCCCAGCTCGCGGCCGCGCTGGAGACCGTGTCGGCCGGGCGGCGGGCGTTCCGGCTCGGCTGGGCCTGCGTGCTCGGGGCCGCGCTCGCCGTGGGGGCCTGGGGCCAGGCGGGGATGCTCGGCTATGTCGTCCCGCGTGACGCGCTGCCCGCCCCGATCGCCGCCAAGTACCGCCCGCCGTGGGTCGGTTACCGCTGGATCACGCCCTGGGTCGGCTACGGACAGGTGGTGATGGCCCGTACCGTGCCGTCCCGGCAGATCCCCGCGTACGGGCCGTACACCGTGGCGCCCGGCTACCCGGACGTGTTCCTGCCGGACCAGGCCGGGCGGGACGCGGCGGTGGCGCGGTACTTCGACGCCGGGACCTCCTCCGGCACCCGGCGGGCCATAGCGCGCCGGTACGGGGTGCGCTGGGTGATCGGGCCGGCCGCCGACGCCGAGCCGTGGCTGCGCCCGGTGACGACCGGCCCGTCCGGACAGGTGCTCTACGAGGTGCGCGGCTGAGCGGGGCTCACTTCAGCGCGCTCGTCACCAGCCGGAACGCGTTGCGCACCCGGGGCCGGTCGATCCTGCGCACCACCGGCCGCAGCACCCGGGCCGTGACCCCCACCGGCTGCCAGCGGATCTGGAGCCGGCCGGGGTTGCGGCCCTCGGGCTCGACGGTGATCCGGTGCGCGGCGCCACCCGACTCCACCCGCGCGGTCAGCGCCGGGAAGGCGAGCGGCGCCAGCAGCAGCCCGGAGTGCGCGAGGCCCTGCTGCTGGAGCCGGACCTGCGGATGCCGGACCCCCTCGAAGCCCTGGAGCGGGAGCCGGGCCCGGGTCAGGTCCAGCTGGACCCGGCCCTCGAACACGCCGGGCCGCACCGGGTCCAGCCGGAACGGCACCGTGAGCCGCCGCCGGCCGGGGGAGAGCAGCAGCCCGGCCCGCTGCGGGCCCACCGGGAGCCGCAGCCCGGGGTCGTAGGTGCGCACCGTCAGGGTCAGCGCGGCGCCGGGGCCGGGCCGCAGGCCGGTGATCTCGTGCCGGAAGAAGGCGGTGGAGAAGGGGCGCGTCTCCAGCTCCAGGTCGGTCAGGTCCAGCTCCCGGCGCCCCCGCTCGGTCGCGGGCACCGAGCCGCCCCAGTACGGCGTGCCGTCGGCGTCGGCGGTGACCTCGCGGGGTGCCACCGGATGCCCCAGGCCGCGCGCGGCGAGCCGGACGCCGTCGAGGTCGCCCTCGCGCAGCAGCTCCAGCACCACCCGCTCCGGGCGGGGCAGCCGGGCGTAGGCGCCCTCGGCGAGGGTGTCCAGGTACGGGTTCATGATCTCGGCGAACTCCGCGAGCCAGGCGTCGTCCCGGTAGGGCAGGTCACCCGCGTACATCCGGAAGTCGTGCTTGAGGAACTTGAAGTCCTTGTCCTCGCGCAGCTCCGGCTGCCCGCTCTCCACCAGGAAGGCGTCGATCAGGCGCTGGACGTGCACCCGGTCGGCGACGTTGGAGATCTTGTGCCGCTGGTTGGAGATGGAGGCGCTGGACTGGTCCGCGTACGGCTCGATGTACCAGGTGTAGACCGGGTCCGGGAGGATCGTGAACGCCCGCGCGAGGCAGTACGCCTGGGCCGAGAAGAGCTGGTCCTCGTAGTGGATGCCCTCGGGGAAGCGCAGGTGGTGGCGGTCGAGGAAGGCGCGGGCGTACATCTTGCTGGTCGACAGGTGCTCGAAGAGCAGCCGGGGGTCGTCGGCGATGCCGTCCAGGGTGCGGCGCTCGCGGACCAGGTGCGGCATCCAGGTGGTGCAGCGGCCGTTGTCCACCCGGACCCGGCGCACCGCGCCCATGGTGAAGTCGACCTCGCGCTCCCGGTGCGCGGCGAGCAGCGACTCGACGGCGCGCGGCGGGAGTTCGTCGTCGCTGTCGAGGAACATCAGGTACGGGGCGCGGGCGATGTCGATGGCCCGGTTGCGCGGGGCGCTGCACCCGCCGCTGTTCTCCGGCAGGCGCAGATAGCGCACCCGGCTGTCCTGGGCGGCCAGCCGCCGGGCCACCTCGGGGGTGTCGTCGGTGGAGTGGTCGTCGCTGATGACGATCTCGATGTTCTCGTGGGTCTGCGCGCGCAGGGAGGCGACCGCACGGAGCAGCCGGGCCGCGTCGTTGTAGACGATGACGGTGACCGTGACGTCGGGGGTCGTCATCCTTGGAGCTCCTCGGGCGTCGGGGCGGGGATACGTTCCTCCAGCGGAAGCACGGGCGGCAGCGCCTCCTCGGGCTCACCGAGGAACACCCGCCGCACGACCCGTTCGGCGGCCCGGCCGTCGTCGAACTCGCAGAAGCGGCGCCGGAACGCCGTGCGGGCCTTCGTCGCGGTCTCGTCGCGCCAGGCGCCCGAGGTGAGGATCTCGGTCAGCTCCTCCTGGGTGCGAGCGACCCGGCCGGGGGCCTCGGCCATCAGGTCGAAGTAGACCCCGCGCGTGGTGCGGTAGGTCTCCCAGTCGTCGGCGTGCACGACGATCGGCCGGTCCAGGTTGGCGTAGTCGAACATGATCGACGAGTAGTCCGTGACCAGCACGTCGGCGGCCAGGCAGAGTTCCTCGACCGGGTCGTAGGTGGAGACGTCGATGATGCGGCCGGTGCGGCGCAGCCCGGTCAGCGGGGAGGCCGCGCCGCCGCCGTAGAAGTAGTGGGCGCGCACCAGCAGCACGGTGTCCTCGCCGAGCCGGTCGGCGAGGGTGGCGAGGTCCAGGCGGGGGGTGAACCCGGCCTCGTAGTCGCGGTGGGTGGGCGCGTAGAGGACGGCGGTGCGGCCGGGGGCGATGCCGAGGCGCTCACGGGCGGCGCGCACGTCGTCGGCGGTGGCGGTGTAGAAGACGTCGTTGCGCGGATAGCCGTGGTCCAGGGACGTGTAGCGGGCCGGGTAGGCGCGCTCCCACATCCGGGTGGAGTGGCTGTTGGCGCTGACGCTGTAGTCCCACTTGTCGATCCGGGACAGCAGCGCCGCGAAGTCGAGCCCCTGCGCGGCCGCCGGATGCTCCCGCTGGTCCAGGCCCATGCGCTTGAGCGGGGTGCCGTGGTGGGTCTGGAGATGCACGGCGCCCGGCCGCTTGACCACCGCGTTGGGGAAGTTGACGTTGTTGACCAGGTACTTCGCGGTGGCCAGCGTCTCCCAGTAGCGCCGGGTGCCGGGGATGACGTGGTCGGTGCCGTGGGGGAGGAGGGCCGCGTTCTCCTTGGTCACCACCCACACCGGGTGGATGTGCGGGGCGAGTTCGGCCAGCTTGGCGGCGATGGCGGCCGGGTTGCAGGCCACCCCCCGGTCCCAGTAGGCCGCGAACACGGCCAGGCCCGGATCGAGCGGGCGGCCGAGCGCCCTGCGGTACTGCTGTTCGCGCAGCCGCACCCCGAGCCGCCGCTTGCGGGCGCGGACCGCCTTCCGGGCCGAGCGCCGGGTGCGGTTGGCGGTCTGGAGCGCCCGGTACCGGGTGTACGCGCCCTCCTCCAGCAGCGCGTGCCGTACGCCCTCCAGGCCCGCCGGGCGCTGGTGGTCCGCCGGGCGCCAGCGGACGGCGGCGGCCGAGGCGCGGCGGAAGAACTCGCGGGCCACCGGCTCCGGCATGCCCTCGCGGGCGAAGACCCGCACCAGGTCACGGACCATCAGCCCGTACAGCACCGCCCGCACCGGGCGGCGGCCCTCGGTGAGGGCGAGCAGGCGCTCGTAGCGGTCGATCAGGGCGTAGCGGTCCTCGGGGGTGCGCGGGGGCAGGCTCTCCGGGCGCAGTCTGCGGTCGTCGTACGCCGTCTGGTCCAGGCAGGCCAGGTGGTCGGCGCGGAGCAGGGCGGCCTGGGCGGTGAAGTTCTCGTCGCCGCCGGAGAACTCCTCCTCGTGCTCCCGCCAGAACGCGGCGCGCACCGCGCGGGTGCCGAGCAGCGGGGTGAGGCGGAGCAGGTCGGGCGCGTCGTCCAGGGTGACGGCGGCCCGGCCGGTCCCGGCGAGCAGGCGGCCGTCGCGGGAGGGGACGGCGGTGGTGCGCCAGGTGGTGGTGACGTGGTCCAGCAGGACGACGTCGGTGCGCTCGTCCAGCTCGGCGGTGCGCTCGGCCAGCAGCCGGGGGGCGCCGGCGGGCAGGCCGTCCTTGGCGTGCACGAAGTGCAGCCAGCGGCCCGAGGCCCGCGCGGCCCCCGCCGACCGGGCCTCGGCGTCCGGGGTGCCCTCGGGAAGCGGCACGGTGACCGTCTCCGGGGCGTGGCCCTCGGCCGTCTCCCGCGCCCAGTCGCCGACCGCCGCGACGATCACCTCGGTGTCCGGGAGCGGGTGCGCGTCCAGGGAGTCGAGCAGCTCGGTCAGATGTCCCTGCGTGTTGGGCCCGTAGACGATGACGCTGAGTTGGGGCATCTGGAGGGGCTCCTTCGGCTCTTCGTCCCGGCGGTCACCTTTCATAACATACTGTCATTACACGACTGAAAGGGATATCCACGCGTGAAGCGGAAGCCCCCGGCTCACTTCTTCTTGCGGTCGCCCGTGAACGCCTCGTACTCCTTGAGCACGTCCTCGGTGGCGCCGTCCATGCGCAGCTCGCCGCGCTCCAGCCAGAGCACCCGCTCGCAGGTGTCGCGGATGGAGTTGTTGTTGTGGCTGACCAGGAAGACCGTGCCGGCGTGCTTGCGCAGCTCGCGGATGCGTTCCTCGGAGCGCTTCTGGAAGGAGCGGTCGCCGGTGGCCAGCGCCTCGTCGATCAGCAGCACGTCGTGGTCCTTGGCGGCGGCGATGGAGAAGCGGAGCCGGGCCGCCATGCCCGAGGAGTAGGTGCGCATCGGCAGGGTGATGAAGTCGCCCTTCTCGTTGATCCCGGAGAAGTCGACGATGTCCTGGTAGCGCTCCTTGATCTGCTCGCGGGACATCCCCATGGCGAGGCCGCCGAGGTGGACGTTGCGCTCGCCGGTCAGGTCGCTCATCAGGGCCGCGTTGACGCCCAGCAGGGAGGGCTGGCCGTCGGTGTAGATGTGGCCGTTCTCCACCGGGAGCAGGCCCGCCACCGCCTTGAGCAGGGTGGACTTGCCGGAGCCGTTGGAGCCGATCAGGCCGATCGCCTCGCCCCGGTGGGCGACGAAGGACACCTTCTTCACGGCGTGCACCCGGCGCACCCCGGCCGCCTTCTCGGCCTTGCCCCGGCGCAGGATGCGGTTGAGGGCGGCGGTGGCCGAGCCCCGGCCCGCGCCGGTGCCGTTGACCCGGTAGACGATGTCGACGCGGTCGGCGACGACGGTGGGCACCTGCTCGGTGCTCGCGCCCCCGGGGGCGGGGACGGGGGAGATGGTCTGCTCAGCCACGGCCGTAGGTCTCCTCAGCCTTCCAGAAGTAGATGAAGCCGCCGATCCCGGTGGCGACCGCCCAGGCGAGCGCGGCGAGCCACACGTGCGGCGGCAGCTTGTCGGCGCCGAAGCTGTCGATCAGCGCGAACCGCATGAGGTCGATGTAGAGCGCGGCGGGGTTGTACTCCAGCAGCACCGACATCACGCGCGGCTGGTCCTTGGTGTGCTGGTCGATGCTCCACATCACGCCGGACACGTACATCCAGGTGCGCAGCAGGAACGGCATCAGCTGGGCGATGTCAGGCGTCTTGGCGCCCATCCGGGCCAGCACCATCGACAGGCCCGCGTTGAACACGAACTGCAGCGCCAGCGCGGGGAGCGCCAGCAGCCAGGACGCGGAGACCGGCACGCCGACGCAGAGGATGATCGCGATCAGCGCCAGCATCGAGAACAGCAGCTGCTGGAGCTGCTGGAGGCAGAACGAGATCGGCAGCGCGGCGCGCGGGAAGTGCAGCGCCCGCACCAGGCCGAGGTTGCCGGAGATGGCCCGGGTGCCCGCCATGATCGAGCTCTGCGTGAACGTCCACACGAACACGCCCGTCACCAGGAACGGGATGAAGTCGGAGACCCCGCGCTTGGTGCCGAGCAGCACGCCGAAGATGAAGTAGTAGACCGCCGCGTTCAGCAGCGGGGTCATGACCTGCCACAGCTGGCCGAGCTTCGCCTGGCTGTACTGGGAGGTCAGCTTGGCGGTGGCGAAGGCGGTGATGAAGTGCCGCCGGTCCCAGAGCTGCCGGACGTACGCCGGTACGGAGGGGCGGGCGCCGCTGACGGTCAGGCCGTGCCGGGCGGCCAGTGCCGCCAGACCGCCGTCGTCCGGAACCTGCATCGGGGGCGGTGCGTCGAGGACCTGGCTCACATCCGCTGCTTTCGGTCGGGTGGTGGGGGAAGCGCGGTCCGGCCGTTGCCCGCCGTTTCCGCACGCTTTCCCGTACGTTTACTTACGTCGGGACGGGACCGTATCGTCGTAACGGGAGAGTAGGCCCATCGGGCGACGGAACGCAACCGTTGCGTCGTCCCGCCTATGCTGGTGGGCATGACGACCAACGCCGACGAATCCACGGCGCGCCCGCGTCGGGCCCCGGCCGGTGCCGCCGTGCTCCGGGAGGACGTGACGGAGGCGATCCGCGCGGCCGTCTTCGAGGAACTGGCCGCCGTGGGGTACGCGCGGATGTCCATCGAGGGCATCGCGCGCCGGGCCGGGGTCGGCAAGACGGCGGTGTACCGGCGCTGGCGTTCCAAGCTGAACCTGGTGCTGGACGTGGTCTCCGCGATGGCGGTCCTCGGCCTGCCCGCCCCGGACACCGGCTCCCTGGAGGGCGACCTCCGGCTGCTGTACGAGGTCATGTCACGCGCCCTGCGCCACCCGGTCGCCTCGCAGATCATCCCCGACCTCCAGGCGGAGGCCGCCCGCAACCCGGAGATGGCCGAGACCCTCCAGAAGGCGGTGCGGGACGGGCAGGACGGCGTCGCGTCCAAGATCGTGGCGGCGGCGCGGGAGCGGGGCGAGGTGAGCGCGGACCTCGATCTGGACCTCGCCCTCGACCTGATCTCCGGCCCGCTCTACTGGCGCGCGGTGATCATCCGTAGCCCGAAGCTGCCCAAGGGCTACCTGGCGAACCTGGCGAAGGCGACGGCGGGCGCGCTGAAGGCGCTCCAGCCCCCGCCCGGCCCCTGATCAGCCCCGCTCAGCCCTGCTTCAGCCCCCGATCAGCCGTCGCAGCCGCCCCCGCGCCACCCGGGCCGCCCCCGCCGGGCCCGTCGCCACGCGCAGGGACAGGGCGCCGGAGTGGGTGGCGTACGGGTGGGCCAGCAGGACCAGACGGCGCGCGCTGGGCAGCGCGCGCCGGCGCAGGTGGGGGCTGTCCGTGCGGGCGTGGGCGGTGATGTCCCGGTGGGCGCCGTCCTTGAAGTGCACGGTCAGGCACAGGTCCCAGACGCCCGCGCCCAGCGCGTGCAGGTCGACGGCCGCCTCGGCGGTCCAGACGCCGTCCGGCGCGGGGACCAGGGGCAGGGTGATGTGCCGGGCCGGGCGGCCGGTCACGCGGTCGTGCCAGCGGGCCGTCACCGCCAGCGGGCCCGCCCCGGCGAGCCGGCCGTACAGCTCGTGCAGGCGCAGCCGGAGCCGGGCACCGCGCGCGTGCGGCAGCAGTTCGGCGTCCATCGCGCAGGGCAGCGCCTCGGTCGGGCAGGCCAGCAGCGGGGTCAGATCGACGCCGGGATGCTCCTCGGACCAGACGGGGGTGCCCTCGGGGGTGCGGGTGTACGGCGGGAGCAGGCGGGCCGGGCGGGCGGCCAGCTCGCGCAGCCGGGGCAGGTCGCGCGGCTCGGGGGACTCCCGCACGAACCGGCCCAGCAGGGTGCCGGGCGCGGCGGGGTCGCGCGCCCAGTCCCCGTCGTCGTACCCGGCGAGGTACTCGCGGGTGTGCGCCCACCAGGCGCGGCGGTACTCCGGGTCCCGCAGGGCCAGTTCGCGCAGGTACATGCGCAGTTCGTGGTCGAGGAACTTGGTGCGGGCCGCCCGTGCCAGTTCCGTCTCTCCGGCGGCCCGCAGGATCTCGTACGCCTCGGCGCAGGCGCGGGTGCGGGCGTGCCAGTTGCCGACGTGCTCCCGGTCCAGGGAGAGCGAGAGCTGTTCGGCGGCCCGGCGGACGTGCCAGACGTAGACGAGGTCGGGGACGAGGGCGAGGCGGGGGGCGGCGGCGAGGACGCGGGCGGTGAAGACGAAGTCCTCGTAGAGGTAGCGGCCCTCGGGGAAGCGGATGCCGTTCACCCGGAGGAAGTCGGTGCGGTACAGCTTGTTGACGCACAGGGTGTCGTGGACGAGGTGCGGGCGCTCGCTGGGGTGGCCGATCAGCGAGGTTTCCGCGAACAGCCCCGCCTGCCAAAGGTGTTCGCGGCCCGAGGGCAGCTCCCGGCGCACGCACAGCCCGGCGCTCACCTCGGCGCCCGTCTTGGCCGCCGCCCGCAGCAGCGCGTCCACCGCGCCGGGCGGCAGCAGGTCGTCGCTGTCCAGGAACATCACGTACGGCAGGGTCGCCGCGTCGATGCCGGTGTTGCGCGGGGTGCCGCAGCCGCCGCTGTTGACGGCGTGCCGGATCACCCGCAGCCGGGGCTCTCCGGCAGCGAGCCGGTCCAACAGCTCGGCGCTGCCGTCGGTGGAGCGGTCGTCCACGGCGATGACCTCGCCCACCGCCGGACCCTGGTCCAGCGCGGAGCGCACGGCGTCGGTGACATGGGCGGCGTCGTCGTAGCCGATGACCACGACGGCAACCTGGGGGGCTTCGGGCACGGGGTTCATGATCGCTGCCGGGCCGTCAGGAACCGGTCAGCGCGCGGTCCGGGACCCGGCCGGGCTCCGGCAGGGCACGGCTCGCGGGCACCTTCGCCGGGGTCCGGGTGGACTGCCACAGCCGGACGAAGGACAGCACGGCGGCGGCCAGCAGCAGCGCGTTGCGAGCCAGGATGAGCAGGCAGCCCGGCCAGGTGCCGTCGATGACCGCGCCGTAGCTCACCGGGAAGACCAGGGTGCTCATCCCGGTGGCGAGGAGGATCAGCACGGCCACCGGGCGCTGGCGGGTGTGCCGGGAGGTCAGGCAGACGGCGGCCAGGCCCAGCAGCCAGATCAGGTACTGCGGGCTGATCACCCGGCTGGTGACGGTGAACAGCAGCACGGCGGCGAGTGCCGCGTCGTACGGCGTCGCGGGGGAGAAGTGCCGGGCCCGCAGCCGCCACACGACCAACAGCGCGAAGGCGGCCGCCGTCAGCGCCAGGGAGGCGGTGGCGACCGTGTGCACATGGGGGCCGACCAGTTCCATGGAGCCGTACTGGTAGCGGACCGTGCCGGACCAGCCCGCGTGCCGGGCGAGGTTGAGCGCGGTGCCGCCCAGGGACTCCAACTGGACGCCCCGGCCGCCCTGTTCGCGCAGGAAGGCGAAGGGGTTGGCGAACAGCAGCGCGAGCACCGCGAGGGAGGCGCAGGCGGCCGCCGTCGCCCAGGACCACGCCGAGCGGGTCGCCCGTCCGCGTGACACGCCGAGCAGCACCAGCGCGGGCCACACCTTCACCACCGCGCCGAGCGCGCCGAACACCCCGGCCGTGCGCGGCGACCGGCCGAGCGCCAGCAGGGCTGCCACGCCGAGCGCGGTGACCTGGACGTCGTAACGGGCCAGCGGCATGTGCAGCAGCAGCGGAAGGCCGCCCGCCCAGAGCGCGGCGCCGCGCAGACTGCGCCCGGTGCGCCGCCCGGCGACGGCCAGCGCCACCGTGACGGCCGCGTCCGCCACCAGCGTCAGCAGCACGAACGCCTCGAAGTACGACAGCCACGGCAGCAGCCCCGGCGCCAGCAGCACCAGCCCCGCGCCCGGCGGGTACTGCCACAGCGTGTCGTGCGTGGGGAACGTGCCCTGCGACAGGACGCCGTACCAGTGGAAGTACAGCCGCCACACCTCGCGCGACACCGAGCCGCCGCCCAGCACGTGCGCCGAGCCGAGGACGAGGAGCCCCAGCATCAGCGCGCGGGTGGCGAGCCAGCCGGCGACGAGGGCGAGGACCGGACCGGAGGTGACACGGAGACGGTTCATCGCGTGGGAGCCTAATCCGCGCGGATGGTGTATCCCTGCCGATACGCCGTCAATGATCGGAAAAGACTGTCACATCGCAAAAGATCGGGCCGTGGTGGACGTCGGGCCTCTGGTGGAAACGCAGCCGCCCCGAGCGGCTGGAAGAACGGCGGTCGTGCCGGGCGGCACGGGCGTGGAGCGGACCGGCCGGGTGCCCTGGCGCGTCCGGTGGGGCGCGCCCGTGTGCCTGCCCGCGCTGGTGATGCTCGGGCTCGGGCTGTGGGGGGTGGACCGGGGCGGGATATGGCGCGACGAGGCCGTCACCTTCCAGGTCGCCCGCCGCTCGGTGCCGCAGATCTGGCGGCTGCTGCACGGCGTCGACGCGGTGCACGGCCTGTACTACCTGCTGATGCACGCCGTCCTCGCGGTTCACCCGGACGAGGTAATGCTGCGGCTGCCCTCGGTGTGCGCGGCGGCCGTCACCGCCGCCCTCGTCGGCGAACTGGGCGTCCGGCTCGCCGGGCCGCGCGTCGGCCTGTGGGCCGGGCTGCTGTACGCCGTCTCCCCGCTGGCCGGCCACTACGCCCAGGAGGGCCGCTCGTACGCGCTCGTCGCCGTCGGCGCCACCGGCGCGACCCTGCTGTTCGTGCGCGGGGTGCGCGCCGGCGCCTGGCGGGCCTACGGTACGGTCCTCGCTCTCACCTGCTGGCTGCACGAGTTCGCCGTGCTGCTGCTCCTCGCCCACGCGGCGTCCCTGGCGCTCGCCCGCGCCGGTTCCCGGCTGTGGCGGGGCTGGGGGAGCGCGGCCGGGCTCGTGGTGCTCGGCCTGCTGCCGATGATCCTGGTCTCGCACGCCCAGTCCGCCCAGCTGGCCTGGGTGCGCCCGCCGACCTGGGCCACCGCCGAGAGCCTGCTGCGCTGGTTCCTCGGGCCGGGCGAGGGCGTGTTCTGGACCTGCCTGGCGCTGGCCCTGCTGGGCCTGGCCGGACTCGCCGGGCCACCGGGACGGCTGACCTGCGCGCGGGTCGGTCTGCCGCTCGCCGTGGTGCCGCCCGCCGCCCTGATGCTGGTCTCGCGGCTCTCCCCGCTCTACGTCGACCGGTACGTCCTCTACGCCCTCTCCGGCGCGCCCCTGCTGGTCGCCGCCGGTGCCGACCGGCTGGCCCGGCTCGCCGCCCGGCTGCGGCTGCGGGTGCCCCGGCCGCCGGTGCTGGCCCTGGCCGGAGCCGCGCTGGCCGCCCTGGCGCTCTGCCTCCAGCTCCCGCTGATGAGCGACGACCGCGATCCGGCCCACCGCCCGGACGACCTGGCCGCCGTCGCACGGGTCGCGGCGCGCGAGGTGAAGCCCGGTCAGCCGGTGCTGTTCCTGCCCACCCAGGCCCGCAACGCCGCCCTCGCCTACCCGGGCGCCTTCGCGGGCGTCCGCGACGTCGCCCTGGACGAGCCGGGCCCCGAGTCCGGGACGCTGTACGGCAGGGAGGCCGACGCGGCCGAACTGCGCCGCCGGCTGTCCGGCCTGGACCGGGTGTGGGTGGTGGCCGACCGGGACCTGCTGGCCGGCCGCTGGAGCCCGAGCGGCCCCGCCGAGCGCGCCAAGATGGCCGTACTGGCCCAGGAGTTCCTGCCCGCCGGGGAGTCGGCCGACGGCGACGCGAGCGTACGGCTCTACGTCCGCCGGGTCGCCCTCAGCGCTCTGCCGGGCCTTGCTCCAGTTCCCGTACCGCAGCGTCCAGCGCGCCGGTGAGCCGGTCCAGACGGTCGCGCAGCTCGCCGATCTCGGCCGGGTCGGCCCCGGTCGCGGCGGTGATGCGGCGGGGCACCTCCAGCGCCCGCTCGCGCAGGGCGGTGCCCTCGCCGGTGAGCGTCACCCGTACCGAGCGCTCGTCGCTCGCGCTGCGCTCCCGGCGCACCAGACCGGCGCCCTCCAGCCGCTTCAGCAGCGGGGAGAGGGTGCCGGAGTCAAGGCGCAGATGCTCGCCTAGCTGCTTGACGGGCAGCGCGCCGTGCTCCCACAGCACCAGCATCACCAGGTACTGCGGGTAGGTGAGCCCGAGGTCCTTGAGCAGCACCCGGTAGACGCCGTTGAAGGCACGGGAGGCGGCGTTCAGGGAGAAGCAGATCTGCCGGTCCAGGCGGAGCCAGTCCGGGTCGGCGGCGTCGGTGACGGGGCCGGCCGACGGGGTGGGCGAGACGCTCATGCCACCCAGGATAGCCGGACCGCGGCGATTTGGTTGTGCACAATTTAATTGTGTGCTCTACTCGACGGCGAGGGCGGCGGTCCTCCCCCGGTCCGCCGCCACCGACTTCCCCGAGAGGACCGGTCTCCCATGGACGCGCTCTACACCGCCGTCGCCACCGCCACCCACGGCCGCGAGGGCCGCGCCGTCTCCTCCGACGGCCGCATCGACCTGCCGCTGGCCATGCCGCCCGAGATGGGCGGCGACGGCCAGGGCACCAACCCCGAGCAGCTCTTCGCCGCCGGTTACGCCGCCTGCTTCGGCAGCGCCCTCGGCCTGGTCGGCCGCCAGGCCAAGGTGGACGTCTCCGACGCCGCCGTCACCGCCGAGGTCGGCATCGGCAAGGAGGGCGAGGGCTTCGGCCTCAAGGTGACGCTGCGCGTCGAGCTGCCCGACACCGTGGACGAGGCGACCGGCCGCAAGCTGGTCGAGACCGCCCACCAGGTCTGCCCGTACTCCAACGCCACCCGCGGCAACGTCGAGGTCACCCTCGTCGTCGAGTGAGCCCCCGGCTCACCTCTCACGAGGACCGGGTGAGCTGATCGGCTCCCACGGCCGGGCCGGGGATGCGCGCCGCACCGGTGGCGGGCATCGCCTCGCCGAGCAGCAGGGTGCGCACCACCCGCTCGGCGGCCCGGCCGTCCTCGAACTCGCAGAAACGCGCCCGGAATCCGGCCCGCAACGCCGCCGACTCCCGGTCCCGCCACGCCCCGGACTCGAACAGCCGGACCAACTCCGGCTGTGAGTACGTCACATGACCCGGCGGCTGGGCGGTGATGTCCAGGTAGGCACCCCGGCTCGCCCGGAAGGTGTCCCAGTCGTCGGCGTGGACCACGATCGGGCGGTCCAGCACGGCGTAGTCGAACATGATCGACGAGTAGTCCGTGACCAGCGCGTCCGAGGCCAGCATCACCTCCGCCGCGTCCGGCTCGTCGGTCGCGTCCACCACCACCCCGCGCCGGGCCAGCTCCGAGAGCCCCGCCCCGCGCGCCGGGCCGTTCGCCAGCGAGGGGTGCAGCCGCACCACCAGCGTGTGGTCCTCGCCCAGGTCCGCCGCGAACGCCGCCAGGTCGATCCGGTCCGCGTGGCCGCCCCGGACATGATCACGCCGGGTCGGGGCGTAGAGCACCACCGTGTGGTCCTCGGGGATGCCGTGCCTGCGGCGGAACTCCCGGCCCCGCGAGGCGCCCGCGCCCACCAGGACGTCGTTGCGCGGGCTGCCGGTGCGGACCGAGGTGAAGTGGCAGGGGAAGGCCCGCTCCCACACCAGCTCCGCGTGCCGGCCCGCGACCAGACCGTAGTCCCAGCGGTCCGCCCGGCGCAGCATCCGGGGCACGTCGAAACCGAGCCGGGCGCCGGGCCGGTCCAGCAGATCGGCGCCCAGGTACTTCAGCGGGGTGCCCTGGTGGGTCTGGATGTGCGTGGCGCCGGGCCGCTTGGCCAGCGCGCCGGGCCAGTTGACGTCGTTGACGAAGAACGCCGCCCGCGCGGTGACCTCCAGATAGCGCCGGGAGCCCAGCAGCACGTACTCGGTGTCCGGGGGCAGGGTCGCGGCGGTCTCCTCGTCCCGCACCACCCAGACTCCGCGCAGCTGCGGCGCGATCACCTTCGCCGCCCGGTACACGGCCGCCGGGTCGCCGAGCATGCCCCGGTGCGAGGACGCCGAGTACACCACCAGACCGGGGTCGAGCGGGCGGCGCGACTGCACCGCCGACCAGCCGCGCCGGGCCCGCGCACCGGCCGCCGTCCGCAGCCGTGCCGCGCGCCGCCCGGCCTCCCGGCCCGCCTGCGCGGCCCGGCGCCGCAGCAGGTACGCCCCGTAACCGCCCTCCAGCAGCCGGGTCTCGCCCTTGGCGCGGGTGCCCTCCGGCTTGTGGGTGCGGAACATCTCCGCGGTGCGCCGGAAGAACTCGGCCTTGTCACCCGGCGGCAGCCGGTCCGGCTTGGCCAGGATGTCCAGGCAGTGCTCGCCCATCTTGCGGTGCAGATAAGGCCGCCAGCGCCACAGCTCCGGGTCGCCCTCGACGAAGGCGAAGACCCGCTCGTACTGCTCGTGCACGTCGAAGTGCTTGCGGCTGGTGGTGGAGAGGATGTTGCCCTGCCTGCGCTGGCGGTAGTGCAGACAGATCTGGTCCAGGGTGGCGATCCGCCCGGCGCTCAGCATCACCGGGAACGTCCAAGGGGTGTCCTCGTAGTAGCCCGGCGGGAACGCGAAGCCGTGCCGGGTGACGAAGTCGCGGCGGTAGACCTTGTTCCACACCACCATCAGCAGGTCGAGGATCTCCGGCCGCTCGGCCGCCGTGAAGGTGCCGTCCTCGGCCGCCAGCACCTGCGCGAGGACGTTGCGGCGGGTGCCGCCCCACCAGTAGGTGCGGGCGTAGTCGAAGACCAGCACATCCGGGTCGGCGGTCTCCGCGAGGCGGCCGGCGACGGCGGCGAGGGCGCCCGGGGTGAGGGTGTCGTCGCTGTCGAGGAAGAGCAGGTAGTCGCCGGTGGCGTGCGGCATCCCGGCGTTGCGGGCCCGGCCGAGGCCCACGTTCTCCGGCAGGTGCAGCACCTTCACGCGGGGATCGCGCGCGGCGTACTCGTCGAGGATCGCGCCGCAGCCGTCCGGTGAGCGGTCGTCCACGGCGATCACCTCCAGGTCGCCGAAGGACTGCCCGAGCACCGAGTCCAGGCACTCGCGCAGGAAGCCCTGCACCTTGAAGCAGGGGACGATGACACTGAAGCGGGGCACGGCGGATCAGCTCCTCACGAGGGACGCGGCGGCGGGGGCGGGCACACGCTCCGCGAGCGGCACCACGGGCGGCAGCGCCTCGGGCGGCTCACCGAGCAGCACCCGGCGCACGACCCGCTCGGCCGCGCGCCCGTCGTCGAACTCGCAGAACCGCTCCCGGAACACGGCCCGGCGCGCGGCGGACTCCGCGCCCCGGTACTCGCCCTCGCGGAACACCCGCGCCAGCTCCTCGGGCGTACGGGCCACCGGGCCCGGCGCCTCGGCCATCAGGTCGAAGTACACGCCCCGTGTCTCGCGGTAGACCTCCCAGTCGTCCGCGAACACCACGATCGGGCGGTCCAGGTTGGCGTAGTCGAACATGATCGAGGAGTAGTCCGTGATCAGCGCGTCCGCCGCCAGGCACACGTCCTCGGCCGAGCGGTGGGCGGTGACGTCGATGATCCGGTCCGAACCGCGGGCCGTGCCGCGGTCATAGAAGTAGTGGGCGCGCAGCAGCACCACCACGTCGTCCCCGGCCGCCTCGCAGAACGCGGCCAGATCCAGGCCGGGTTCGAAGCCGGTGGCGTGGTCGCGGTGGGTGGGGGCGTACAGCACCGCCGTGGCCCCGTCGGGGACGCCCAGCTCGCGGCGGACGCGGGCCACGTCGTCGGCGGTCGCCGTCACGTACACGTCGTTGCGCGGATAGCCGTACTCCAGCTGCTCGTAGGAGCCGGGGAAGGCGCGCTCCCACATCTGGGTGGAGTGCCGGTTGGACGACAGGTTGAAGTCCCAGCGGTCCACCCGGCCCAGCAGCTTGGCGAAGCTGCCCGAGCGCGCGGCCACCACCGGGTACGTCGACTGGTCCACGCCCATCTTCTTCAGCGGGGTGCCGTGCTGGGTCTGCAGATGCGTGCTGCCGGGGCGCTTGACGACGCCCTCGGCGAAGTTGGCGTTGTTGATCAGGTACGTGGCGCGGGCCAGCACCTCCCAGTACCGGTGCGAGCCGATCACCGCGTACTCCACGCCCTCCGGGACCGTGTGCGCCTGGTCGGCCTCCACCAGGAACACCGACCGGATGTGCGGGGCGAGTTCGCGGGCCCTGGCGTGGATCGCGGCCGGGTTGCAGGCGTACCCCCGGCCCCAATAGGCGCAGTACACGGCCAGGTTGGGATCGAGCGGGCGGCGCAGCGCGCGGGCGTAGCGCAGCCGGGTGCGCAGCATGCGCGGCTTCGGCAGCCGGCGCAGCATGCCGGCGGCCACCCGATTGACCCCGCGCAGCGCGCGGAACGGGGTGTACGCGCCCGCCGCCAGCAGCCGGTGCTGTGTCCCGAGGCTGCCGCCGGGCATCCGGTACCCGGCCGGGCGGTGCCTGCGGTACAGCCGTCCGGCGCGGCGGAAGAACGCCCGGTGGCCCTCGATGAGCCGCTCGGGGCGGGACACGGTCTTCAGCACCTGGGTGAAGAGCTGCCCGAAGAGGGCTCCGGCCCGCTCCGCCGGGAGCCCGCGCTCGGCGGCCCGGCGCAGCACCCGGTCCACCTGGTCCAGCAGGTCCCGCTGGTGCGGTCCGGGCGCGTTCAGCCTGCTGCCCTGGCGCCGGGCCCGGTGCCGGATGACCGCCCGGCGCAGCACCGCGATCCGCCCGGCGGCGACGGTGACCAGGCCGCCCCAGCCGAGGTCGGTGAAGTGGCCTTCGGGGAAGGTGAGTTCGTGCTCGGTGAGGAAGGAGCGGCGGTAGCAGGCGCTCCAGGCGGGGAGTTGGGCGCCGGTGAGCCAGGGGGCCGCGCCGGGCGCGAAGGCGCCCTGAGGGGCCTTGGCCAGTAGCGGGGCGGCCGGGTTCGCGGGCTCGCCCTCCCACCAGGGCACCCGCTCGTACTCCGCGTACAGCACGTCGACGCCCGCGGTCTCCGTCAGCCGCTGGTCCAGCGCGGCCAGCGCGCCGGGCAGCAGCAGGTCGTCGCCGTCCAGGAACAGCACGTATCCGCCGCGCGCGGCCCGCAGCCCGGCGTTGCGCGCCCCGCTCAGTCCGGCCGACGGCGGCGAGTTCACCGGGACCACCCGCCGGTCGCGCCCGGCGTGTCCGGCGGCCACGGCGGCGGCCGGGGCGTCGGGGGAGTCGCAGACCGGGATCAGTTCCAGGTCGCCGAAGGACTGGGCGAGGACCGAGTCCAGGGCCTGCGACAGCCGGCCCGGGACCCCGTGGGAGGGGACGATGATGCTGAAGCGGGGCATGCTGTTCTTTCTGTCGTCTTGCGGACGCGGCCCGGTCGCCCGGCGGGACGCCAGGTGGACGGCCGGGTCGGCGTGGGCCGCGTCGTGCCGAGGGGCATGGAGACTCCCGGAAGGTCCAACGGTGTTCAGCGGCCCTCGGTGACGGGGAGCGGCCCGGAAGGTTGCGGGACGGACGCCAGTGGCGCCCTGACCTGGGTCTCGGCCGGCGGCCGCACCGGCCCGCGCGCCCCGGGCGGCACCGCCGGCTGCCCCAGCACCACATGCCGGACGACCCGCTCGCCCGCGCCGCCGTCGTCGTACGGGCAGAAGCGCGCGCGGAACGCGGCCCGCAGCCGGGCCGAGCGCACCCCGCGCCAGTGGCCGGAGGCGAACACGCCGGCGACCTCCTCCTCGGTGCGGGCCAGCGGGCCCGGCGGGCACGCGAGCAGGTCGAGGTAGGCCCCCCGGACCGTGCGGAAGGTGTCCCAGTCCCCGGTGTGCAGCACCACCGGCCGGTCCAGCCCGGCGTAGTCGAACATCAGCGGCGAGAAGTCGGTGAGCAGCGCGTCCGAGGCCAGGCACAGGGACGGCAGGTCGGGATGGCCGGAGACGTCGACCAGCCGGGCGCCCTGCACGGGCTCGCCGAGCGGGGCGCGGGTCAGCAGGGTGAACCGGGGTCCGAGCAGGCCGAGCAGCCGGCCGGGGTCCAGCGGCGGGGTCTGGGTGCGCCGGTGCTCGCGGCGCGCGGGCACGTACAGCACGGCGACCGCCCCCTCGGGCACGCCGAGGGACGCGCGCAGCCGGGCCACGTCGGCCGAAGTGGCGTGCTGGAAGGCGTCGTTGCGCGGGCTGCCGTACTCCAGCGTGGTGTAGCCGCCGGGGTGGGCCCGCTCCCAGGTCAGGGTGGAGTGCCGGTTGCCGGAGAGGACGTAGTCCCAACAGTCGACCTCGCGCAGCTGCCCGGCGAAGTCCGTGCCGTGGGCTGCCGCCGGGTGTTCCAGGAGGTCGAGGCCGGTGTGGCCGAGCGGGGTGCCCTGCCGGGTCTGTACGTAGACCTGGCCGGGGCGCTTGACGAGGCCCGGCCCGAAACCGGCGTTGTGCACCAGGTACTTGGAGCGGGCGAGCGCGGTGAAGTGGGCGGCGGTGTCCGGGCGGCCGAGCCACGCGGTGCGGATGTGCGGGGCGTGCGCGTGGAAGGCGGCCTCCAGGGCGCTCGGGTCGCAGCCGTGGTCGGGTGCCGGGTCGGCGGCGAAGAGGGCGTGGTCGGCGCGCAGGGGGAGGTGCCGCTGGACCCGGTAGTGCAGGCGCAGCAGGGCCGCCCGCAGCTTCCGTGTCCCGCGTCCGGCCGAGGCGCGGGCGCGGCGGCGCAGGGCGGCGGCGAGGCGCAGGGTGCGGAAGGTGCGGTGCAGGCCGTGGCGGACCAGGGCGCGGCGGAGGCCGGGGGGCACCGGGGTGCCGGGGGCGCGGTGGCGGCGGCAGTGGGCGCGGGCCCGGCGCAGGAAGGCGGGGTGGCTGCCGCGCGGGAGGCGGTCCCGGCGGGTGGCGACCGTGGTGAGGTGGTCGAGCATGCGCGCGTACAACTCCGGCCGCCAGCGCTCCAGTTCGGGTCGGGCGGTCAGGTGGGCGAAGACCCGGTCGTACTGGTCGAAGACGTCGAAGTGGCGGGGGCTGGTGGTGCGCAGGATGCTGCCCTGCCGGCGCTGGCGGTAGTGCACGCAGACCCGGTCCAGGGTGGCGAGCGACCCGGCCGCCATCAGCACCGGGAAGGTCCAGGGGGTGTCCTCGTAGTAGCCCGCCGGGAAGCGGAAGCCCTCGCGGGCGACGAACTCCCCGCGGTACGCCTTGTTCCACGCCACCATCAGCACCCGGAGCAGTCCCGGCCGGTCCGCCAGGGTGAAGGGGGCGGGGCCGTCCTCGGTGAGCCGGTCCGCGAGCCGGTTGCGCAGGGTGGTGCCGTCCCAGTGGGTGCGGGCGTAGTCGAAGACCAGCACGTCCGGGTCGCCGGTCGCCGCGAGGCGGTCCGCCACCGCTTGCAGGGAGTGCGGGGTGAGGGTGTCGTCGCCGTCGAGGAAGAGCAGGTAGTCGCCGCGTGCCTCGTCGATCCCGGCGTTGCGGGCCATGCCGAGCCCGGCGTTCTGAGCGAGGTGCACCGCCCGTACCCGGGGGTCGCGGGCCGCGTACTCGTCGATGATCGCGCCGCAGCCGTCCGGCGAGCGGTCGTCCACCGCGATCAGCTCGAAGTCCGGGTACGACTGCGCGAGCACCGAGTCCAGGCACTCGGCGAGATACGCCTGGACCTGGTACGCGGGGACGATGACGCTGAACCTGGGCAAGGCACATCCATGGGTCGGTCGGCGCGGGCCTTCTGCCCGGCAACGGCCGCCCAGGTGACTTGGTTACGGCTCCTACGGCATACGGGGGACGCCCGGGGGAGCCGTACCGATTCCCCCGGGCAACACCTGTACGGGCACGATTACTTGACCGCCCCCGCCATCACCCCGGACACGAACTGCCGCTGGAAGGCGAAGAACACGGCCAGCGGGATCACCATCGACAGGAACGCGCCGGGCGCGAGCACGTCGATGTTGTTGCCGAACTGTCTTACCTGGGTCTGGAGCGCCACCGTGATGGGCTGGGAGCCGGACTTGGTGAACACCAGGGCCACCAGCATGTCGTTCCACACCCACAGGAACTGGAAGATGCCGAGGCTCGCGATGGCGGGCGCGGCCAGCGGCATCACCACCCTTGCGAGCAGCCGGAGTTCGCCCGCGCCGTCCAGCCGGGCCGCCTCCAGCAGCTCGCGCGGGATCTCCGCGAAGAAGTTCCGCAGCAGGAACACCGCGAACGGCAGCCCGAAGCCGATGTGGAACAGGACCACACCCAGGATCGAGCCGAACAGCCCGACTTTTCCGAAGAGTTCGGCGATCGGGATGAGCGCCACCTGCACCGGCACCACCAGCAGCGCGACCACGCCGAGGAACCACCAGTCGCGGCCGGGGAACTCCATCCAGGCGAACGCGTAGGCCGCCAGCGAGCCGATCACCACCACGCCCAGCGTCGCCGGGACCGTGATCAGCACGGTGTTGACCAGCGAGTGGGTGATGTCGCCGTTCTCCAGCAGCTTGCCGTAGCTCTCGAAGGTGAGCTTGGACGGCTCGGTGAACACCGTCCACCAGCCGCTCCCGCTCATGTCCTCCGGCGAGCGCAGCGAGGAGATCAGCAGCCCGACGGTCGGCACCAGCCAGAACAGGGCCACGACGACCAGCACGAACTGGATCAGCCCGCCGCCCAGCTTCTCCACCAGCCGGGCGCCCAGTGAGCGCCGGCCCCGCCCGGTGTCCTCGGCGGCCGGCTCGCGCACCCGTTCCGCGCTCTCGGTGTGCGTGCTCATCGCCTGCCCTCCCGCCGCAGCCTGCGGATGTTGAACAGCATCACCGGGATCACCAGCAGCAGCAGGAACACCGCGATGGCGCTGGCCACGCCGGGCCGCCCCTCGGAGAAGCCCTTGCGGTACAGCTCCAGCGCCAGCACGTTCGCGTCGTCCTGGGACGAGCCCGGCGCGATGATGTAGACGAGGTCGAACACCTTCAGCACGTTGATCATCAGCGTGACGGTGACGACCGCGAGCACCGGCGCCAGCAGCGGCACGGTCACCTTGCGGAAGACCTGCCACTCACTGGCACCGTCCACCCGCGCCTGCTCCAGCAGCTCCCTCGGCACCCCCGCGAGCCCCGCCGCGATCAGCACCATGGCGAAGCCCGCCCACATCCAGACGTACGAGCCGATGATCGCCGGGGTGACCAGGGCCGGGCCGAGCCAGTCGACGCCGTTGTACGCCTCCTTGAAGTTGGCCGCCGGGAGCCGCAGTTGAGCCCCCTCCGCCGAGGCGGGCAGGGTGAAGGTGCCGTCACCAGCCGCCTTGGCCGAGGCCACCACCTTGCCGTCCTTCACGGCCTCGATCCGCATCCCGGCGTACCCGCGCTCGGTCGGGTCCGGCGCCCCGAGCTTCCCGACGCCCTTGCCCCGGGTGAAGTCCTGCCAGACCGTGCCGGTGACCTTCCCCGGCTCCGGCCGGGCGGCGACGGCCCGCTTCGCGTCGTCCGGGAACTGGTCCGGGGCCACGCCGACCATGGGCAGCGCGACCGGGGTGCCCGCCCTCACCGGGTCCTTGGTGACGAAGGCCCCGCCCTGGCCCACCAGCGGCGACTGGCGGCCGGGGTGCGCCTTCGGGAACGCCGACGCCTGGGCGAAGGAGTCGTGCACCCCGACCCACACCGCGTTGGCGACCCCCTTGTCCGGGTCCTGGTCGTACACCAGCCGGAAGATGATCCCGGCCGCCAGCATCGAGATCGCCATCGGCATGAAGACGACCAGCTTGAACGCCGTTCCCCAGCGCACCCGTTCGGTCAGCACGGCGAAGACCAGGCCGAGCGCGGTGGAGACGGTGGGCGCGAACACCACCCAGATCACGTTGTTCTTGAGCGCGGTGCGGATGCCGTCGTCCGTGAACAGCGCCTTGTAGTTGTCGAATCCGGCGAACTGGTCGCCGGAGGAGTCGTAGAGACTGCGGACCAGCGAGTACCCGATCGGGTAGAGCACGAGCGCGCCGAGCAGCACCAGGGCCGGCAGCAGGAAGAGCGCCGCCACCACCTTGCGCGTCCCGGTCACGCTCCTGCGGCTCTTCGGCGCGGCCGGGCCCGGAGGGGCGCCGGCCGCCGCTGCCGATGCCATGACCGGATCAGCCCCCGTTCCCGTACGCGGCCGCCGCGTCCTTCTCCAGCCTCGCCTGGGCGCCCGCGACGTCCTTCGGGTTCTTCAGGAAGTCCTGGAGGTCCTTCCACTCGCCCTTGCCGGGCGTGCCGCCGAAGGCCTGGGGCGCCTGGTCGGACATGTCGAAGCGGAAGTCGTCGCCGGACTTGATGAGCGCCTTGGCGATGGTGCGCTGGGTCTCGTTCGGGTAGGCCGAGTCCGGCACGTTCTTGTTCGGCGAGAGATAGCCGCCGAGCTTGGCCTGAACCGTCGCCGCGTCCGGGGACGCCAGGAAGGTCGCCAGCGCCTGGGCGCCCTTGGAGTCCTTCAGGATCACCGCCGCGTCACCGCCGGAGACCACCGGCGCGGTCGAGCCGACCGACGGGAACGGGAACACCTTGGCGTCCGCGCCCACCTTCGCCTTGGTCTCACCGATGTTGACCTGCGCGAAGTCGCCCTCGTAGACCATCGCGGCCTTCGGCTGGTCGCCGCCGGTGAAGGTCTGGGTCACCGAGGCCGGGAACTCGGTCTGCAGCGCGCCGTCCGCGCCGCCCGCCACATAGTCCTTCTTGCCCCAGATCTGGGCGAGCGTGGTGAGCGCCTGCTTCACCGAGGGGTCGGTCCACTTGATCTCGTGCTTGGCGAGCTGGTCGTACTTCTCCGGGCCCGCCTGGGAGAGGTAGACGTTCTCGAACCAGTCGGTCAGCGTCCAGCCGTCCGCGCCGCCCACCGAGAAGGGGGTGACACCGGAGTCGTACACCGCCTGGGCGGCGGTCAGCAGCTCGGCCCAGGTCTTCGGTTCCTTGGCGCCCGCGTTCTCGAAGACCGGCGCGTTGTACCAGATCAGCGACTTGTTGGCGGCCTTGTAGTAGACGCCGTACGGCTTGCCGTCGACCTTGCCGATGTCCTGCCAGCCCTGCGAGTAGTTCTTCGACAGTTCCTTCACGGCGTCCGGGCCGAGCGGCTTGGCCCACTTCTTCTCCACCGCCTGCTTGATCGCGCCCGGCTGCGGCAGCAGCGCCACGTCCGGCGGCTGCCCGCCCGCGATCTTGGAACCGAGGAAGTTGATGATCGGGTCCTGCGCGGGCACGAACGTCACCTTCGCGCCCGTGCGCTTCTCGAACTCGGCCAGCACCTTCTTGAAGTTCGCCTGCTCGGTGCCGGTCCAGACGGCGGCGACCTCGAGTTCCGTGCCGTTCAGCTTCGGCAGGGTCACCGTGGAGCCGGTGGCCCCGCCGCCGCCCTCGTCGGCTTCCTTCTTCCCGTCACCGCCGGAGCAGGCGGTGAGCGTCAGGGCCCCCGCCAGCAGCGCGGCGAGGGCGGCGCCGGCCCGGTGTCCTCGCATGGTGTCGCTCGGCTTGCGCATCACTTCCCCGTTCGTCGTTCTCCGTTGAACGCCTGAACTCTGCGTGTGCGCTCCGGTGTACGCCGGGCCGCCCCGGTGCGGCAAGAGCACCCGCACGGTCCGGCCACGCATCGTGACCGGCTCGTGATCATCGGGGTATGCGTGCCCGACAGGGGTAATTCCGGCGCCCGACGGTCAGAGCAGCGAGGGCACCTGACCGGCCGACACCTGACGGGCCGCCCGCTCCACCGCGCTCGCCAGCAGGGCCAGGTCGGTGGGGCCGTTGCCCAGCTCGCGCACCGGGCGCCGGGTGGGCGGATCGCCCATCCGCTGCCAGTCCAGCGGCAGCACGGTCGGCCGCTGGGTCGCGGTGCGCGGGATACGGCCCGTCACCCGGCCGCCCTGCACCCCCGTGACCCGGCCGTCGGGGTACGCCAGCACCCCGCGCCCCGGCGCCGGTTCGCCCTCGGCGCCGCGCTCGGCCGGGCTCGTACCGCGTCCGCCGGAGGGCGCGTCCAGCGTCACCCGCAGGGTGGCCCGCCGGGCCGGCTCCGTCTCCGCCGTACGGCCGCCGGTGCCGGTCGCGGTCACCAGGTGCACGCCGAGCCGCTCGCCCTCGCGGGCCACCGCCTCCAGCGCCCGGACCACCGAACCGGCGGCGGGCCGGCCCGGCGAACCCAGCGCCGGGGAGACCAGCGCGTCCAGGTCGTCCACGACCACCACCAGCCGGGGCAGCGGGGGCGCCGCCTCGGTCTGCTGCCGGGCGGCACCGGGCCGCAGCCGCAGCGTGGAGCTGGGCGGCGCCTCCAGGTCGCCGTTGCCCGGACCGCGTCCGCCGGGACCGCGCTGGGCGACCATCCGGCCGGACACCTCGTGCGCGGTGTGCCAGTGCGCGAAGTCGGTCAGCCCGACCAGCTCCGCCCGGCGCTTCAGCTCCGCGCTCAGCGACTGCGCGAACTCCCGCATGCGCACGGGGTCGTTGGCGATCAGGTGGGTGGTCACATGCGGTATGTCGGTACAGGAGCGCAGCCCCTCGCCGGCCCCGGCCGCCGTGCCCACGCCGTCCCGGCCGTCGATCAGCACCATGCCGAGCCGGTCCGGGCGCTCGGCGGCGGCAAGCGACGCCACCACCGCCCGCAGCAGCTCCGTACGCCCGCTGCCGGGCGGGCCCTCGACCAGCAGGTGGGGGCCGTCGGTCACGAGGTCGGCGGTGACCGGGCCGCGCGGTCCTGCGCCCAGCACCGCGCGGGCCCGGCCGCCCAGCGACTCGGAGTCGTCGGCCGCGTCCGCCCAGCGGGCCATCAGCGAGGCCGGGGTGGCACGGGCCAGACCCAGCTCGTCCAGCAGCCGGGCCGACAGCGGCAGCGGCACCGCCACCCGCGTGTGCCGGTCCTCGTCCGGGGCGTCCGGGCGCAGGGGGGCCAGCGCCCGCGCGAACCGCTCCGCCCAGGCGGGCGACACCGCGTCCACGGCGGCCAGGGTGCCCGGTCCCACCGGACCGGTCGGCGCCACCCGCATCAGCCGCAGCGCGGTCGCCACGTCCCCGCTGAGCAGCGCCACCGCGCCGCACTCGCGGAAGGTGGGTGTCACCGAGCAGGCCGCCTCGTAGGTCTCCATGAGCGGCGAGGCGGGGGAGGCGGGCACGGTCTCGGCCAGGCACACCACGTGCACCCCGGCGCGCGGGCCGCTCACCGCCAGCCGTGCCACGTC
Organism: Streptomyces seoulensis; assembly: GCF_004328625.1. Taxonomy (NCBI): domain Bacteria; kingdom Bacillati; phylum Actinomycetota; class Actinomycetes; order Kitasatosporales; family Streptomycetaceae; genus Streptomyces; species Streptomyces seoulensis. The sequence goes on along the minus strand of NZ_CP032229.1, from coordinate 2,342,062 downwards.
CTCCCGCAGCGCCGAGCCGCCGGGGTCGCCGTCCACCACGACCACCGTGTACGGCCCCGGGTGCCCGTCCGGGCCGTGCCGGAAGGAGGCGGGGTCGGAGTGGGACTCCACGCGGCGCAGCAGCTCGCCGGTGCGGGCCGCCGCCTGTTCGCGGTCGTAGGCCAGCAGCAGCCGGCAGTCCTGGCCGTGCCCCGGCCGCACATGCGGCAGCCAGCCCAGCCAGGACCACTCGGCGGCGCGCTCCTCCACCGGGCGGGCGCGGTCGGCGCTGATCAGCACGATCTCCAGCAGGTCCGGCGAGTGCAGCGCGGCCAGCTGCGCCAGCACCGCGCGGGCCAGCCCCGCGAGCCGGGGGCGCGGCCCGGCCAGGCCCAGGGCGCCCGCCTCGCGCAGCGCGGCCGTCACCGGCACCGCGGGCAGCGCCGAGCCGTCGGGCACGGTCCGGTCGGCGGTGCCGAGCCGCACGGCCAGCGCCTCGTGGTGTCCCGGACCCCGCTCCCAGAGCCGGGGGCCCGGACCGAGCGCCGTCAGCAGCAGCGCGGCCGGGTCGGGCCAGGTCTCCGGGCGCCGGAACGCGTCGGGCAGCGCGACGGGGGCCGCCTCGGCGTACGGCGCCTCCTCGGCCGGGAGGTGCTCGTCCCGGCCGCCGGTCAGCTTGCGGGCCCAGGCGCCGATGCCCCGGCGCCTGGGCATCTCGGTGCCCCGGAGGGGGGTGCCCTTACGGGTGGCGGGCTCGTCGGGGTGGGCGTCGTCGGGACGGTGGCCGGCGTGGGTGTCGTGCTCCCGGTATCCGCCGGTGAGGTGGTCCGGGGCCCGGCTCTCGATGCGAGGCGCGCGGCCCTGCTCGGGCACGGCGGCCCGCTCCACACGCTCGGCGCCGATCCGGCCGGCGGTGCCGTACGCGTGCCCGGTCGGGCCGTCCGGCGCGGTGGCGGCCGGGGTCTTCTCCGGGGTGTCCCAGGGGCAGGCGTCCGGGTCCTCCCCGAGGGGCACCCGGACACAGCCCTCGCCGTCCGGCACGGAGCGCACCCGGGCTCCGGGTCCTGCCGACGGGGTCACCCGGAGCGCGGACTCACCCAGGCGCAGCAGACCGCCCGCCGGGAAGCGCAGCGGGCGGTCGGTGACGCGGGCACCGTCCAGCGTGGTGCCGTTGGTGGAGTCGAGGTCGGCCACCGAGACCCGGCCCTCGGCGGTGACGGTGACCGCGCAGTGCAGCCGGGACACGTCCGGGTCGTCCAGGGGTACGTCGGCGTCGGCGGAGCGGCCCACCGTTATCCGGCCGCCGTGCAGCAGATGGACCCCGCCCGCGTCCGGGCCCGCGACCACATGGAGCTGGGTCGGGGCGTCGTCCAGCTCGGGATGCGGCTCCGGGGCCGCCGGGGCGCCCAGCGAGAGCACCGCGCCGTCGACCAGCGGGGGCTCGCCGAGGGTGTGACGGCGCGGGTCCAGACGGTCGGTGCCCGCGTACAGCGCCACGGAGGTACCGCCGCCGCCGTCCCGGCCGGCCCCGCTCTCGCCGGTGACCGCCGAGGCCAGCGCGGGCGCCACCGCCGCCAGCTCGGTGCCGGCGGGCGCGGTGACCAGCACGTCGCGCGTCGCGGCGCCACCCCGCCTCGGGGACGCGCCCTGCGGATCTACGACGGTCAGCCGGATCTGCATCGCCGTCAGCGGTCCCTTCCGCCCGGCCGCGGAGGTCCCCCACTCCGCGCGGGCACGTAGGCCAGTACTGCACGCATCCTCGCACCTGTCGCGGCCCTCCCGCCCGCATCCCGGTGCGAAGTGATCTTGATTGGTCAGCTCTGCCCCCAAAAGTGCCTGACCAGTAACGCGGCGGCGATCACTTGAGATCGGTCACGCACCGGAACGGGCAACCGGTGGACGGAGGTGAGCGTCTTTCCACCGAACACGGGCCGGAAGCCGCACGTAGTACTCAAGGGGCGGCTTCCCAGGGGGCCACTACAGTGGTCGGAACGCCGGAACACCCCGGCGCGGATCAGCGAACAAGCAGCAGGGAGCGCGTGACGTGCGGCCAGTCGGCAGCAAGTACCTGCTCGAGGAGCCGCTCGGACGCGGCGCCACGGGCACCGTCTGGCGCGCCCGCCAGCGGGAGACGGCGGGCGCCGAGGCGGCCGTGGCGGGCCAGCCCGGCGAGACGGTCGCCATCAAGGTCCTCAAGGAGGAGCTGGCGAGCGACCCGGACATCGTGATGCGCTTCCTGCGCGAGCGCTCCGTCCTGCTCCGGCTCACCCACCCCAACATCGTCCGGGTCCGCGACCTGGTCGTCGAGGGCGATCTGCTGGCGCTCGTCATGGACCTCGTCGACGGTCCCGACCTGCACCGCTACCTGCGGGAGAACGGCACCTTCTCGCCCGTCGCCGCCTCCCTGCTCACCGCCCAGGTCGCCGACGCGCTCGCCGCCAGCCACGCCGACGGCGTCGTCCACCGCGACCTGAAGCCCGCCAACGTGCTGCTGCGCCAGTACGACGGCCAGATGTACCCGATGCTGACCGACTTCGGCATCGCCCGGCTGGCCGACTCACCCGGCCTGACCCGCACCCACGAGTTCGTCGGCACTCCGGCGTACGTCGCCCCGGAGTCCGCCGAGGGCCGCCCGCAGACCTCCGCCGTCGACGTCTACGGCGCCGGCATCCTGCTGTACGAGCTGGTCACCGGGCGTCCGCCGTTCTCCGGCGCCACCGCCCTGGAAGTCCTGCACCAGCACCTCAGCGCCGAGCCCCGCCGCCCCTCCACCGTCCCCGACCCGCTGTGGACGGTGATGGAGCGCTGTCTGCGCAAGAACCCGGACGAGCGGCCCAGCGCCGAGAACCTCGCCCGCGCCCTGCGCGTGGTCGCCGAGGGCGTCGGGGTGCACGCCAACCCGGCGCAGATCGCCGCCGCCGAGGGCGTCGCCGCCCTGCTCGCGCCCGACCCCGCCCCGGCCCCGGTACCGGACGTGCCCGGCGCCCCTGACGCCAACAGCGCCACCCAGGTACTGCCCCCGAACACCGCCCAGGCGGCCTACGACCCCAACGCGGCCACCAGCTTCCTGCCGCACACCGCCGGCCCGCAGGGCGCCGCCGACCCGACCACCGTCCTCCCCAGCACCGGCGCGGCCGACCCCACCACGGTCATGCCCCCGATGCCGCAGGGCCGGCCGGGCCAGTACGACCCGCAGGGCCCGTACGGACAGAACCAGCAGAACCCGCAGAACCCGGACCAGCCGCACCCCTGGCAGACCCAGCTGCGCGCGGCCCGCGACCGCAACGAACAGACGCAGGTGCAGTACCTCGACCCGAACGAGGACCCGCTGCGCCGCCGCCCCCAGCGTCAGGCCGCCCGTCCGCAGCACCAGCCCCAGCAGCCGCGTCAGCAGCAGCCGCAGCAGCGCCCGGCGCCCCGGCGCTCGACCCCGCAGCCGGAGCAGTACTCCCCGCCGCCGCAGCCCCAGCGGTACGCGCCGGAGCCGCAGCGGCCCGCGCGCGAGCCCCGGCCGCCCCGGCAGCGCAGCGCCAACCCGATGAAGATCCCCGGCCTGGGCTGTCTGAAGGGCTGCCTCTTCACGATCGTCATCCTGGTCGTGGCGAGCTGGCTGATCTGGGAGCTGACCCCGCTGCACACCTGGGTCGGCCAGGGCAAGGGCTACTGGGACCAGATCAGCGACTGGGCCGGCTCCGTCTCCGACTGGGTCAAGAACCTGAACAGTTCCTCCGGCGGCAACTGAACTGCCGCTCGCGGAGCCGGTTCTGGGGACTTGTCGACACCCAGCGGGTGATTTCCGGCTCCGCGGCGAAGGTGACCCCCACGGGCGCGTAGTTTTGTCGACCGGGGCAACACGCGTCTGGTGGGAGCAGTCTTGGCACGGAAGATCGGCAGCCGGTACACCGCCAACCAGATCCTGGGGCGGGGCAGCGCCGGGACGGTGTGGCTGGGCGAGGGACCCGACGGGCCCGTCGCCATCAAGATGCTGCGCGAGGACCTCGCCTCCGACCAGGAGCTGGTCGGCCGCTTCGTGCAGGAGCGGACCGCGCTGCTCGGCCTCGAGCATCCGCACATCGTCACCGTGCGGGACCTCGTGGTCGACGGCAACGACCTCGCCCTCGTCATGGACATCGTGCGCGGCACCGACCTGCGCACCCGGCTGGACCGCGAGCGCCGGCTCGCGCCCGAGGCCGCGGCGGCGATCGTCGCGGACGTCGCGGACGGGCTCGCCGCCGCGCACGCGGCCGGGGTCGTCCACCGGGACGTCAAGCCCGAGAACATCCTCCTCGACATGCGCGGCCCGCTCGGCCCCGGGGGCGCGCACCCGGCGCTGCTCACCGACTTCGGCGTGGCCAAGCTCATCGACTCGCCCCGGCGCACCCGTGCGACGAAGATCATCGGCACCCCGGACTACCTCGCCCCCGAGATCGTCGAGGGCCTGCCCCCGCGCGCCGCCGTCGACATCTACGCCCTCGCCACGGTCCTCTACGAGCTGCTCGCCGGCTTCACCCCCTTCGGCGGCGGCCACCCCGGCGCGGTGCTGCGGCGGCACGTCACGGAGACCGTCGTCCCGCTGCCCGGCATCCCCGAGGAGCTGTGGCAGCTCATCGTCCAGTGCCTCGCCAAGGGCCCCGCCTCCCGGCTGCGCGCCTCCGAACTCGCCGCCCGGCTGCGCGAACAGCTCCCCGCCCTCGCGGGCATCCCCCCGCTGGAGGTCGACGAGCCCGACCCCGAGGCGGCCCCCGAGGAGCCCCCGGCCCCCCTCCCCGCCGACGAACCCGTCCGCCGGAGGGGCGCCGTCTCCCTCGTCCCCGGCCCCAAGCCCGACTCCAACCGCGACACCCACACCTCGATGCGCGTCCCGGCCCCCGACGAACTCGCCGGCGGCGCCCACGGCACGGCTCGCGCCCCGCGTCCTTCCGGCGCCCCCCGCCCCGGCTCGGCCCGCCACCGGGCAGCGGCCCGGCGCCGCCGAGTCACCCTCACCGTGGCCGCCCTGCTCCTCGCAGCAGCGGCCGGCTACGGAATCTGGACCACCACCACCGACGACACCCCACCCCAACAGACCCAGACCACGTCGACGCCCTGACAGGCAGAGAGGCGAGGCGCGGAGGCGGACGGCGAGTGAGTTGCCATGCGAGACGGGCGGCGACGGACTCCGTCCCGGCCACACACGCCGGGCACCGCGAGGGTGGGCGAGCGTCCGGCCCAGGTCGGGGACATCGGGGTGCCACGCAGCCCAGGTCAGGCATATCCGGCCCGTCCGGCGTTTGAGGACGAGGCCCTTCAGGGGCCGACAAGGGGGGTCCGGGGGCGGAGCCCCTGGTACGCCGCGGATAACGCCCCGCACCATCGTGGGCCAGACCGCCGAGGACCGACCCCACCCGGCGGAGCCGTTACGCTGGGGGCGTGGCAGTCGTCGATGTATCCGAAGAGCTGAAGTCCCTCTCCTCGACCATGGAGTCGATCGAGGCCGTCCTGGACCTCGACCAGCTGAGGGCAGACATCGCCGTGCTCGAGGAGCAGGCGGCCGCGCCGTCCCTCTGGGACAACCCGGACGAGGCGCAGAAGATCACCAGCAAGCTCTCCCACCTCCAGGCCGAGGTCAGGAAGGCCGAGGGGCTCCGCGGCCGGATCGACGATCTCGCCGTCCTCTTCGAGATGGCCGAGGAGGAGGACGACCCGGACACCCTCGCCGAGGCCGAGTCCGAGCTGGTCGCGGTGAAGAAGGCGCTGGACGAGATGGAGGTCCGCACCCTCCTGTCCGGCGAGTACGACTCCCGCGAGGCGCTGGTCAACATCCGCGCCGAGGCGGGCGGCGTCGACGCCGCCGACTTCGCCGAGCAGCTCCAGCGCATGTACCTCCGCTGGGCGGAGCGGCACGGCTACAAGACGGAGATCTACGAGACGTCGTACGCGGAAGAGGCCGGCATCAAGTCGACCACCTTCGCCGTGCAGATCCCGTACGCCTACGGCACGCTCTCCGTCGAGCAGGGCACGCACCGCCTGGTGCGCATCTCGCCGTTCGACAACCAGGGCCGCCGCCAGACCTCCTTCGCGGGCGTCGAGGTGCTCCCGGTCGTGGAGCAGACCGACCACGTCGAGATCGACGAGTCGGACCTGCGTATCGACGTGTACCGCTCCTCGGGCCCCGGCGGCCAGGGCGTGAACACGACGGACTCCGCGGTCCGCCTCACCCACCTCCCCACCGGCATCGTGGTCTCCTGCCAGAACGAGCGCTCGCAGATCCAGAACAAGGCCACCGCGATGAACGTGCTCCAGGCCAAGCTGCTGGAGCGCCAGCGGCAGGAGGAGCGCGCCAAGATGGACGCCCTCAAGGGTGACGGCGGCAGCTCCTGGGGCAACCAGATGCGGTCGTACGTGCTGCACCCGTACCAGATGGTCAAGGACCTGCGCACCGAGTTCGAGGTCGGCAACCCGCAGTCCGTGCTCGACGGCGAGATCGACGGCTTCCTGGAGGCCGGAATTCGCTGGCGCAAGCAGCAGGAGAAGTAAGTTTGTCGACATGACAACGTAAGGCAACTGCCGTCCGATGGGCGGCAGTTGTTTTATGTGTGGGCATCAGGTCACAGTCACATCAACCAACTCCCGCCAAACACACCCCCATGGGACATTGCGCCCGCAACGGCCTTGACGTTGCTTAAAAAAATGGGAAAGGTGAAACGCGGCATGCGTATCCGTGGGGCGCATGTGAACCGGGGGATCGGGAGAGTGCCAGGTGCCGGCCGAGAGCCGGCGCCGGTGTCGTCAGCTGCCTCCGTCGAGCACGGCCCGCCCCATGCGCAGCCACATCGACAACAGCTACTGGGGGTAGCAACCATATGACGAAGAAGACGCGCGTCCGCGTCGCACGCATAGCCGCCGGCGCCGTGATGGCCGCCGGCGCCTCGCTGATGGTGGCCGGCGTGGCCTCCGCCGACCCGGGCCCCGACCCGGACCCGACCTGCGGCATCCTCGGCACCTGCACCGAACCGGACCCCGGCACGGGCGGCGGCGACTCCTCCGGCGGGGACACCACCGGGGGCGACACGACCGGTGGGGACACCACGGGTGGCGACACCACCGGCGGCGACACCACGGGCGGTGACGCGAGCATCGGTGGAGTCATCGGCGGCGTGATCGGCGGCGGCGACTCCGGCGGTGACACCGGCGGTGACGCCACCGGCGGCAACACGGGCGGTGACGCCACCGGCGGTAACACCGGTGGTGACACCACGGGTGGCAACACCGGTGGCGACACCACGGGCGGTAACACCGGCGGTGACACCACGGGCGGTAACACCGGCGGTGACACCGGCGGCAGCACCACGGGTGGCGACACCACCGGCGGCTCCACCACGACCGGCGGCGGTGACACCACGGGCGGCTCGACCACCGGCGGCGGCTCCACCGGCGGCTCCTCCACCTCGGGCGGCTCCACCTCCGGTGGTTCCACCACGGGCGGCGGCTCCACGGGTGGTTCCTCCACCACGGGCGGCACCGACACCACCGGCGGTACCACCCCCGACGGCGGCAACGACAACGTCTCCCAGGAGGAGGGCACCTCCGCCCTCACCGACACCGGCTCGGACACCGCCGCGCAGCAGAACGGGAACGGCAAGCAGCTCGCCGAGACCGGCGCGGGCGAGACCACCTTCCTGCTGGTCGGCGCCGCGACGATGATCGCGGGCGGCGTCGCCTTCCGCGTTCTGCCGCGCCTCGCGGGCAACCGCGGCGGCGGCACGGCCGCCTGAGAGTAGCCGAGACATCACTCCGCGCAACCCGCACGGAGAAAGGGAAGGGCCCGGAGCACCCGCTCCGGGCCCTTCCCCGTGTCTTCGGCCGAACCCGCCGGACCTACACGGTCTGGTGCGCCAGCAGCGCCGTCAGCGCGATCAGCACCACCAGCAGCGCGACCAGCGCCGCCGGGCTCACCCCGCCCAGGAACCCCGTCTGCTGCTGGAGCCGCTCACGGCTCGCCCGGCACACCGGGCAGCGGCCCTCGTTCACGGGCGCCGCGCAGTTCGCGCACACCAACCGGTCGTACGTCATGCGCTCGCCCTCCTCGTGCCAGGCCCTTCAACCCCGTACAACGCCGACGGGAACGAGAACGTTCCCCCTCCACTCTGCCAGGTTCCCCCCGAAAGAGCGCGGGCGCCCGGGAAAAGCGGGGAGGGCCGCCCGTACAAACGCCCGTACAAAAACGCACAAGTCTCTCCCAACGGCGACCGGGCCCTGCGTAGGCACTCCCGGTTCGCGTATGGTCACGCTCATCATCCCCCGGCGACCCGTGGTGCATCCGTGATCCGATTCGACAGTGTCTCCAAGGTCTACCCCAAGCAGACCCGGCCCGCCCTCAGGGAGGTGTCCCTGGAAGTGGAGAAGGGCGAGTTCGTCTTCCTCGTGGGGTCGTCCGGCTCCGGCAAGTCGACCTTCCTCCGGCTCGTCCTCCGCGAGGAGCGGTGCAGCCACGGCCAGGTGCACGTCCTCGGCAAGGACCTCGCCCGGCTGTCCAACTGGAAGGTGCCGCAGATGCGCCGCCAGCTCGGGACGGTCTTCCAGGACTTCCGCCTGCTGCCCAACAAGACGGTCGCGGAGAACGTGGCCTTCGCGCAGGAGGTCATCGGCAAGTCCCGCGGCGAGATCCGCAAGTCCGTGCCCCAGGTGCTCGACCTCGTCGGGCTCGGCGGCAAGGAGGACCGCATGCCGGGCGAGTTGTCCGGCGGTGAGCAGCAACGCGTCGCCATCGCGCGGGCGTTCGTCAACCGGCCCAAGCTGCTGATCGCCGACGAGCCCACCGGCAACCTCGACCCGCAGACCTCCGTCGGCATCATGAAGCTGCTCGACCGCATCAACCGGACGGGCACCACCGTCATCATGGCGACGCACGACCAGAACATCGTGGACCAGATGCGCAAGCGCGTCATCGAGCTGGAGAAGGGCCGCCTCGTACGCGACCAGGCCCGCGGCGTCTACGGCTACCAGCACTAAGCGGAAAGGCTCGACCAGACGCCATGCGCGCCCAGTTCGTCATGTCGGAGATCGGTGTCGGTCTCCGCCGCAACCTGACGATGACCTTCGCCGTCATCGTCTCCGTCGCCCTGTCCCTGGCCCTCTTCGGCGGCTCCCTGATGATGAGCGACCAGGTGAGCACCATGAAGGGCTACTGGTACGACAAGGTCAACGTCTCGATCTTCCTCTGCAACAAGAGCGACGCCCAGTCGGACGTCAACTGCGCCAAGGGCGCGGCCACCGAGGACCAGAAGAAGCAGATCCAGGCCGACCTCGGCAAGATGTCCTCCATCGTGGAGAAGGTCACCTACGAGTCCCAGGACACCGCCTACAAGCACTACAAGGAGCAGTTCGGCAACTCCCCGCTGGCCAGCTCGCTGACGCCGGACCAGATGCAGGAGTCGTACCGGATCAAGCTCAAGGACCCGCAGAAGTACCAGGTGATCGCGACCGCGTTCAACGGGCGGGCCGGGGTGCAGTCGGTGCAGGACCAGCGGAGCATCCTCGACAACCTCTTCCAGCTGCTCAACCTGATGAACCGGGCCGCGCTGTTCCTGATGGCGCTGATGCTGTTCGTCGCGCTGCTGCTGATCGTCAACACGGTGCGGGTGTCCGCGTTCAGCCGCCGCCGGGAGACCGGGATCATGCGGCTGGTCGGCGCCTCCGGGTTCTACATCCAGGCGCCGTTCATCATGGAGGCCGCGGTCGCCGGACTCATCGGCGGCAGCCTCGCGTGCGTCTTCCTGGTGCTGGGCCGGTACTTCACCATCGACCACGGCATGGCCCTCTCCAGCAAGCTGACGCTCATCAACTTCATCGGCTGGGACTCGGTGTTGACCAAGCTGCCGCTGATCCTCGCGACCAGCGTGCTGATGCCTTCCCTGGCGGCGTTCTTCGCGTTGCGCAAGTATCTGAAGGTGTGACACATGCCAAGAGGGCCGTACAGGCATCCGTCTGTACGGCCCTTCGCGTTGTCCTAGACTCACCGCCATGTCAGGCAACGCCCTGTTCCGCCAGCCCCGCCGTAAACGCCGCGGGGCCGCCCTGACATTGGTGTTCGCCGGAGCGCTGACCGCGGGGGCCGTCACGGGCTCCCTGCCGGACACCGCCCAGGCCCGCCGTCTGGACGCCAACTCCCGCTCGGCCGAAGCCGGTCGGGCCACCGGGAAGCCCCGGCCCGAGGACGTCCGCCGGGCCGCCGCCGAGGCCATGGCGAAGGGCGAGTCGCCCACCGAGGCCGCCGAACAGGCCGTCAGCCGCAGCGGGGACCGCTGGGCCGCCGTCTACTCCGAGGACGAGTACGCCGAGTTCCGCGACGCCCTGGACGGCGAGTACACCGGCGTCGGCCTGTGGGCCAAGCGCGCCCGCGACGGAAAGGTCACCGTCAGCCGCGTACGGTCCCACTCGCCCGCCGCCGACGCCGGCATCCGCGAGGGCGACCGGCTGCGCAGCGTCGACGGGCACGGGGTCGACGGCCGCCCGGTCACCGAGGTGGTCTCCCTGCTGCGCGGCAATGCCGACGACGCCTCCGCCGGCACCCCGGTCACCGTCGGCATCCAGCGCGGCGCCGACTCCTGGTCCCGCACCCTGTACCGGGCCCGCCTCTCCACCGACCCGGTGACCGTCACCGACCCGGTCGCCGGGGTCGTGGTGGTCCGGGTGTCCGCCTTCACCAAGGGCTCCGCGAAGGCCGTGCGCGACGCCGTACGGCGCGCCCCGGCCGGCGCCGGGGTGGTGCTCGACCTGCGCGGCAACTCCGGCGGCCTGGTCACCGAGGCCGTCGCCACCGCCTCCTGCTTCCTCGACGGCGGCCTGGTCGCCACCTACGACGTGGACGGCGCCCAGCGCGCCCTGCACGCGGCCTCCGGCGGCGACACCGCCCGCCCGCTGGTCACCCTGGTCGACGGCGGCACGATGAGCGCGGCCGAGCTGCTCACCGGCGCCCTCCAGGACCGTGGCCGGGCCGTGGTGATCGGCTCGCGCACCTTCGGCAAGGGCTCGGTCCAGATGCCGACCGCGCTGCCGGACGGCTCGGTGGCCGAGCTGACCGTCGGCCACTACCGCACCCCCTCCGGTCACGCCGTCGACGGCCGGGGCATCACCCCGGACCTGGAGCCGGGCCCGAGCGCCCTGAAGCGCGCCGAGACGGTCCTCACCGGCCTGGGCGACCCCCGATAGCTCCCTGACCCCACCCCTAATCCGCTTCCCTTCGCCCCCCTCCATGGTGCGAAAATGGGCGGCACTATGAGCAAGGGAATGTACGTACCGAAGGAGTCCCAGCCCAAGCAGGGCGGGGCGGCCCCGGCCAAGGGCAAGGTCAAGGACGGCAAGCGCAAGCTCGTCGCCCAGAACAAGAAGGCCCGGCACGACTACGCGATCATCGACACCTACGAGGCCGGGATCGTGCTGTCCGGCACCGAGGTGAAGTCGCTGCGCCAGGGCCGGGCCTCGCTGACGGACGGATTCGTCCAGATCGACGGGAACGAGGCGTGGCTGCACAACGCCCACATCCCCGAGTACAGCCAGGGCACCTGGACCAACCACTCGGTGCGCCGCAAGCGCAAGCTGCTGCTGCACCGCGAGGAGATCGACAAGCTGGAGGCGAAGTCGCAGGAGACGGGCCACACCATCGTGCCCCTCGCCCTGTACTTCAAGGACGGCCGGGCCAAGGCGGAGATCGCGCTGGCCCGGGGCAAGAGGGAGTTCGACAAGCGGCAGACCCTGCGCGAGAAGCAGGACCGGCGCGAGTCGGACCGGGCCATCGCGGCCGCCAAGCGCAAGCAGCGCGGCGTCTGACCGGGCCCGCGGGAATAGGCTGGCACACTCCCGCGTTGGTCACGTACGATGGCACAGCACCCCGTCGAGGGTGCGCCGCCTCCTGCGGGGGGCATTGAAAAAACAACATGGGGATGATCGGTTTCGACAGCGGATGTCGAAGCAGGGGAAGCGTGTCGAGGAAGCGGCAATGATCTCGTAAACCATATGTCGCAAAAAATAATCGCCAACACCAAGCGCGATTCCTTCGCCCTCGCTGCCTAAGTAGCGACTTGCGAAGTGTCAGCCCGGGGCTGTTCCCGACCCGGATCCTGGCATCAGCTAGGGAACTAAACCTTGATCCCGGTCACGGGGTGAAGAGGGAAATCCAACAGTGACTGAGCCCGTCGGAGACTTGTCCGCGTGATCTCCGGGGCCGAGAAAATCGAAGCGGACTGCACACGGAGAAGCCCTGTTTCTGCACCGGTGGACGCGGGTTCGATTCCCGCCATCTCCACGATCGGGAGGCCCTCGGGCCTTCGGAACCCATGTGGGCAAAGGCCCCGTCGCTCTCAGCGGCGGGGCCTTCGTCTTTTCACCGGGCGCCCCGCAGCGCCCGGCCCAGCAGGCAGGCCGTGGCGGCCGCCAGCGCCGGTATCGCGTACGCCGTACCCGCGCCCAGGTGCTCCGCCGCCCAGCCGCCGGCGGCCGAGCCGCAGGCGATGCCGGTGAGCAGCGCGGTCACCACCAGGCTCATGCCCTCGTTGAGGCGACCCTCCGGGCTGCGCTCCTGGACCAGCGTCATCGCGGTCACCATGGTCGGCGCGGTCGCCGTGCCCGCCACCAGCAGGGCCCCCGCCAGCACCCACAGCGAGCCGGTGGTGGCCGCGAGCCACGGCAGTGTCATCAGCGCGGCCATCGCGGGCAGGCACCTCCGGAGCCGCCGGGCGGCCGGTCCCGGCGGGAGCGCCCCGTACAGCAGGCCCGCCGCGCAGGACCCCGCCGCCTGGAGCGCGAGGACGACCCCGGCGAGCGCACGCTGCCCCTGGGCGTCGGCGTACGCCACCGTGACGACCTCCATCGCCCCGAACACCGCCCCGGTCGCCGTGAAGCAGGCCAGCAGGGGCCGGATACCGGGGGCACGCAGCGGGGAGGGCGCCCGGGTGCGGGGGCTCGGCGGGGGCTCGGTGCCGCTCTGGGCGGTGAAGACCAGCATCCCGGCCGCCAGCAGCGCCGCCCCGGCGAGGGTGCCCGCCTCGGGGAAGAGGGTGCCGGTCAGGAAGGACGCCAGGGCCGGGCCCAGCATGAAGCACAGCTCGTCGGCGGCCTGCTCGAAGGAGTTCGCGGTGTGCCGGGCTTCGGGGTCGTCCCGCAGCAGGTGGGCCCAGCGGGCGCGGGACAGCCCGCCGACGTTGGGCGTGGCCGCCCAGGAGGCGTACGCGGCGAACAGCGTCCAGTCGGGGGCGTCGTACCGCACGCACAGCAGCAGGGCGAGGGCGCCGAGCACCGCCACCAGGGTCGCGGGCCGGGCCACCTTCGCCTGCCCGTACCGGTCGACCAGGCGGGCCAGCCAGGGGCCCGCGAGCCCGCTCGCCACCAGCCCGGTCGCGCTCACCGCACCGGCCAGGGTGTACGAGCCGCGCGCACCGGCGATCATCACCACCGCGCTGACCCCGGCCATCCCGACGGGGAGGCGGGCGAGCAGGTTGCCGGCGGTGAAGGCGAGGGCGCCGGGGCGGGCGAAGAGCCGGCGGTAGGCGACTGCGGTCGGTGTGGACATGCCGCTCACGCTCTCCCGGTCGGCGGACGCCGGTCCAACACCTGTTCCGCGCCGATTCACGCGCCCGCGTTGTAAGTTCGCGGCCATGCCTCCCGCGATCGACCCCCGGCTGCTGCGCGCCTTCGTGGCCGTCGCCGAGGAACTGCACTTCACCCGCGCCGCCGCCCGGCTCTACGTCGCCCAGCAGGCGCTCAGCCGGGACGTACGGCGGCTCGAACGGGAGCTGGGCGCCGAGCTGTTCGTCCGTACCACCCGGCAGGTGACGCTCACCCCGGACGGCGAGCGTCTGCTGCCGCACGCCCGGCGGGTGCTCGCCGCCCAGGACGACCTCCTCGCCGCCTTTGGCAGCGCCCGCCCGCTGCTGGTCGACGTCAACTCCGAAGGCCCCCTCACCGCCCACCGGGTGCTGCTCCGGGCTCGCGAACTGGCGCCCGCACACGAGCTGTTGGCCCGCTACGAGCACGGGCTGACCGGAGCGGCGGCCGCCCTGCTCGCCGGGCGGCTGGACGTCTCCTTCGGCCGCTACGCCGGTCTGGACCCGGCGCTGCGCTCCGGCCTCGCCCAACAACCCGTGCGCCACGAGCAGATGGCGGTGCTGCTGCCCGAGGACCATCCGCTGGCCGCACTGCCCGAGGTGCCGCTCGGGGCGCTCGCCGGGGAGACGGTGTACGCCGGCGCGGGCAACCCCGGCACCCGGGAGTGGACCGAGCTGGCGCGTCAGCTCTTCGAGGGACGCGGCATCCGGCTCGCGCCACCCCATCCGGTGGTTCTCGGCGCCGAGGAGTTCGCCCGTGTGATGGCGGCGAGCCGGATGCCGGTGCTCGCGGTGGTGGATTTTCCGGCCATGCCGGGCGCGGCGCTGCGACCGCTGGTCGATCCGGTTCCGCTTTCGCCCGTCTCGCTGGTGTGGCGGAAGGGGCTGGTCCATCCCGCGCTGGACGCGCTGAAGGCGGCGGCGGCCGAGCTGGCGCGCGCCGAAAGGTGGCTTTCGCCGCCCGGTGACCGATGGATTCCGGCCATGGATCTGGAGGTGATGAGCCGCCCTTTCTGACACTCCGAGCACACGCGAACTCACCTTGCGCTACATTCGGGGACCCGAGCACTGGGGTAGAGGGGGGCGCTCGGACCGGGTGGGGGCCTGGTCCGGCCGGCGCGTGCTCGGTGTCGCCGGCGCACCCCGGAACAGTCCCGTGGGGGGATGCGCATACATGGAACAGTGGCGGGAAGAGCGCCGACCGGAATGGCCCGATGTGGCCTCGGCGGCACGAGACATGCAGGTGGCAGGGGGTTCGACGCAGGCTTTTCCGGAAACCGGAACCTTCGCGGAGGCCGACTCGGCGCCATCGCGCGGGAACCGGCCGGGCGGTGGACGCGCCGCGTTCCCCCGCGTCGTACGTCCGTCCGACGCGGGGATGTTCGCGGCGACGGAGATACTCCGGGGCGGTCCGGCCGCCCTCGCCGGGGCCGAGGCGACAGCCCTGCTCCCGCGCACCGTGACCCCGCGCGCGGCGGCCGAGTTCCGCCCCTCGGGCACCGAGCGGACGGCGCTGCTGCCCACCCGGCCCGCACCAGGGGCGCACGACCCGCACGAGGTGACCGTCCAGCTCGACTCCGTCCGGGCCGAGGGTCCTGATCCGGCCGACGCCTCGGACCGCCCGGTCTTCGTGGACGAGTCCGGCCGCCGCAGCCGTACCTTCCGCCGCCTCGGCCTGCTGGTCGCCGGGCTCTGCGCGGGATACGCGGTCGTCATCGGCGTCACCCTGCTCTCCGGCAGCTCCGACGCGCCCTGGCTGCCGGTGCCGCAGAAGGGGGACAAGCCCGCCAGCCGGGTCGACTCCTCGCCGGCCCCCAGCGCCTCGGCCCCGGCCGCGCCCGGAGGAAACGCCCGCACCGGTACCGGCGGCGCCACGCAGCCGGCGGCGCCGGGCAGCGCGCCGGCCACCGTCGCCGCCGTACCCGTCACGGGAGGGCACAGCCCGGCCGCCACCGGCACCACGGCGGCCCGGCCGCCCGCCGCCGCGAGCCCGACGCCCCGGCGGTCGGCGCCGCCCGCGCCCGGCGAGGGCAGCCCGAGGCCGACGCCCACCGCGACCGCGTCCACCGAGGCGTCCCCGGAGCCGGGCACCACCGCGCCCAGCCCGGCCGCCACCGAGTCCCCGGTGGGCGGCGGTGCCCAGCAGCCCCAGGGCTCGGCCGGCCGGCCCGCCGCGTCCTGACACCGGAAGAACGAACCTCCGATGACTCCGCGAACCGCCCGCCGGGCGCTGCCCCGGCGCCGCCGGCTCCCGCTGCGCCCGGTGCTGGCCTTCCTGTTCCTGCTCGCCACGCTGGCCATGCTCATGCTGCGCGGCTACGTCCACAACGAGATCCTCGCCGACCACCGTGTGCGGCCCGAGGCGCCCGGCGGACACGTACCCGCGAAGGTCACCGGCGGCGGTCCCGTCATCGACACCCGGGGCGGCCGCACCGACAGCCTCCGGGTGCCGAAGCACCGCGTCGTGCTCACCTTCGACGACGGTCCCGACCCGACCTGGACACCCCAGGTCCTGGACGCGCTCAAGCGGAACCACGCGCGGGCCACCTTCTTCGTGACCGGCACCATGACCTCCCGCTATCCCGAGCTGGTCCGGCGCATGGTGGCCGAGGGGCACGAGGTCGGCCTGCACACCTTCAACCACCCCGACCTCTCCTACCAGTCCCAGCGCCGGGTCGACTGGGAGCTGTCCCAGGGGCAGCTGGCCCTCGCGGGCGCGGCCGGCATCCGCAGCTCGCTGTTCCGGCCCCCGTACTCCTCCTTCGCCTCCGCGATGGACGACCGGTCCTGGCCGGTGGCCAGGTACGTCGGCGGGCGGGGCTATCTGATCGTGCTCAACGACCGGGACAGCGAGGACTGGCGCCGCCCGGGGGTGGAGGAGATCATCCGCCGGGCGACACCGGAGAAGGGCAGGGGCGCGGTCGTCCTGATGCACGACTCCGGAGGCGACCGGAGCCAGACCGTCCAGGCGATCGACACCCTGCTGCCCCGGCTCCAGGCCGAGGGCTACCGCTTCCAGACCCTCACCCAGGCGCTCGACGCGCCGAGCGCCGACACCCCGGTCACCGGGGCCGGGCTGTGGACCGGCAAGGCGTGGATCGCGCTGGTCGGGGCGGCCGACGGCATCACCACAGGGCTCGTCGTGGGCCTCGCCGTCATCGGGGTGCTGGTCTTCGGCCGGTTCGGGCTGATGCTGCTGCTGTCCGCCGCGCACGCCCGCCGCACCCGCCGCCGGGACTTCCGCTGGGGCCCGGAGCCGGTCACCGAACCGGCGACCGTGCTGGTGCCCGCGTACAACGAGGCCAAGTGCATCGAGAACACGGTGCGTTCACTGGTCGGCGGGGAGCACCCGGTGGAGGTGATCGTCGTCGACGACGGCTCCTGCGACGGCACCGCCCGCATCGTGGAGGGGCTCGCGCTGCCCGGCGTCCGGGTGGTCCGGCAGCACAACGCGGGCAAGCCCGCCGCCCTCAACCGGGGCCTGGCGAACGCCAGTCACGACCTGATCGTGATGATGGACGGCGACACCGTCTTCGAGCCGTCCACCGTCCGCGAGCTGGTGCAGCCCTTCGCCGACCCGCGCGTCGGCGCCGTCGCGGGCAACGCCAAGGTCGGCAACAAGGACACCCTCATCGGCGCCTGGCAGCACATCGAGTACGTGATGGGCTTCAACCTGGACCGCCGGATGTACGACGTGCTGCGCTGCATGCCCACCATCCCCGGCGCCGTCGGCGCGTTCCGCCGTACCGCGCTGGAGCGGGTCGGCGGGATGAGCGACGACACCCTCGCCGAGGACACCGACATCACCATGGCCCTGCACCGCGACGGCTGGCGGGTGGTCTACGCCGAGAAGGCCCGCGCCTGGACCGAGGCCCCGGAGTCCGTACGGCAGCTCTGGTCCCAGCGCTACCGCTGGTCCTACGGCACCATGCAGGCCATCTGGAAGCACCGCCGGGCCATGCTGGAACGCGGGCCCTCCGGGCGGTTCGGCCGCATCGGGCTGCCGCTGGTCTCCCTGTTCATGGTGCTCGCCCCGCTGCTGGCCCCGCTGATCGACCTCTTCCTCGTCTACGGCCTGGTCTTCGGCCCCACCGGCAAGACCATCGCGTCCTGGTTCGCCGTCCTGGCCGTGCAGGCCGTCTGCGCGGCCTACGCCTTCGCGCTGGACCGGGAGCGGCTCGCCCCGCTGATCTCCCTGCCGCTCCAGCAACTCCTGTACCGCCAGCTCATGTACGTCGTGCTGCTCCAGTCCTGGATCACGGCACTCACCGGCGGCCGGCTGCGCTGGCAGAAGCTGCGCCGCAAGGGCGGGGTGTCGGCCCCGGTCCCGGCCGAAGGAGCACTGCGATGACCACGGCCCTCACTCCCGAGGTGGCGCCCGAGCCGGTACGGCGGCGCGCCCCCGCCCGGGACCGCTACTTCGACCTGCTCCGCGCGCTCGCCCTCTTCCGGGTCGTCTTCTACCACCTCATGGGATGGGCCTGGCTGCCCGTGGTCTTCCCGTCCATGGGCGTGATGTTCGCCCTGGCCGGCAACCTGATGGTCCGCTCCCTGAAACGCCCCCCGGTGGAGGTCGTCCGGGGCCGGCTGCGACGGCTGCTGCCCCCGCTCTGGCTGTTGGGGGCCCTCGGGGTGTCCGGCATGGTGCTCCAGGGCTGGCGTCCGGACGCCGAGGGGCACCCCGGCTGGTGGTTCGTCCACCTCGGCTTCTGGGTGCTGCCGCTGAGCGACCCGCCGTACGCGGGCACGCTGCCCGGCGTCCACGGGGTGCTCGGCCCGGACTGGGCGGCCGAACTGGCCGGACCGCTCTGGTATCTCCGCGCATACCTGTGGTTCGTGCTGCTCTCCCCGCTCCTGCTGAGGGCGCTGAAGGCGATCCCGTGGACCACCGTGCTGGCGCCGGTCGCGCTGGCCGCCGCCTTCGAGTTCGGCCACCTCCAGCTCCCCGGTGAGCGCGTCCCGTCGGCGCTGACCGACTTCAGCACCTTCGGTGCCTGCTGGATTCTCGGCATGGCCCATCAGCAGGGGGTGCTGAAGCGCGTCCCGCGCTACGTGGTGCCGTCCGTCGCCCCGGTCGTCGCCGGGCTCGGCCTCTGGTACGCGCTCACGCACGGCTTCCGGCAGGGGCACGACCTGGACGACATCCCGTTCGCCCAGTCCCTCTGGTCCATGGCCACCGTGCTGCTCCTGCTGCACATCAGCCCGACGTGGACCGAGTGGCCCCGCCTGCTGCGCCCCTTCGACCGCCTGGTCACCCTGCTCAACTCCCGCGCGGTGACCGTCTATCTCTGGCACAACCTCTGCATCCTGATCGCCTCCACCCTCTGGGACCAGCTCTGGCGCTACGACGTCCTGGACGAGAAGTGCCCCTGGCTCCTGGAGAGTTCCTGGCCCGTCCTCGCCCTCACCTGGGTCCTGGTCTGCGCCTGCGTCGTCACCTTCGGCTGGGCGGAGGACCTGGCGGCGAAACGGAGCCCCCGGCTGTGGCCGGACGGCCGCCCCCGCCCGGCCAGCCGCCACCGCGCGGCCTGACCGGGCCGCCGGGGCACGGGGGGTTCCGGCCGCCGGGACGGAGGCGCACTGTGGAGGGGAGCGAGAAGACGCCCTCCTGCCCAGGCGGTGACGCAGCGCATGGCCCTCGGTACGCCCCGATTCGACGCCGGGCGAAGTTGCCTGGACCTGCTGGCCACCGCGCACCCGGAGGAACGGATCGGCACAGCGGGGGAGTTGGCCGCCTGGGTGGTCGCGGCCGGACTGGTGCCGGCCGGGACCCCGCTGGGGCAGGCGGACGGGGTGTGGGTCACCCGCTTCCTCGAACTGCGCCTGCACACCGAGCGGTTGCTACGGGCCTCCCGAGCCCCCGCCGACTCCCTTGACCGGCTCAACCGAACCGCCCGCGCCGCCGCGCCCCCGGCCGTCCGGGCCGTCGCCCAGCAGAGCGGGCCGCTGGTCCGGGAGTTGGCCGAGGTGCCCACGGCCGCCGCGCTCCTCTCCCTGCTCGCCCGTGACGCCGTCGACCTCCTCACCGATCCCCTCGCGCGGGCGGCCGTGCGTGAATGCGCGGGGGAGGGGTGCCCGTTGCTGTATCTCGACACCTCGCGCGGGCGGCGCAGGCGGTGGTGCTCCAGCGAGGTGTGCGGGAATCGTGAGCGGGTCGCCCGGCATCGCAGGCGGATCGCGCTCGCCCGGCCCTGAACGTCCCGGTACGGCCCAAGTGCCGGAAAGACACATCCACTTGAGCCGTGTGATTTGGGCAACACGGGGTTTGCCTGACCATGAGTCAGGGCAGTCCGCGCCCACTTGGCGCCGTGTCGGAAATGTAAAGATCGCGCGGTGAGAATGTGCGCGCATGTCCCGCTCGTCACACCGGCCTTGAGAAAAACACCACCTCACCTTGAACAACCACGCCTCCCGCCCCGTACGAAGGGGCGAGCGACCGACGGGGGCAAGCCCCGGACACCGGAGGTGGGCGTGCGCAAGGATGCGGCCGTGGCCAATGAACGTGGATCGAGGGCCCGACATCGCATGTCCTCGCAGCCCTCGCAGTCGTCGGAACCCGACGAGGAGTTGATGCGTGCCCTGTACCGGGAGCACGCCGGACCGCTGCTCGCCTATGTCCTCCGGCTGGTCGCCGGTGACCGGCAGCGCGCCGAGGACGTCGTACAGGAAACGCTCATCCGTGCCTGGAAGAACGCCGGTCAGCTCAATCGGGCGACCGGTTCGGTACGCCCCTGGCTGGTGACGGTCGCCCGGCGCATCGTCATCGACGGCCACCGCAGCCGGCAGGCCCGGCCGCAGGAGGTCGATCCGTCGCCGCTGGAGGTCATCCCCGCGGAGGACGAGATCGACAAGGCGCTGTGGCTGATGACGCTGACGGACGCGCTCGACGACCTGACCCCGGCCCACCGGGAGGTGCTCGTCGAGACCTACTTCAAGGGGCGTACCGTCAACGAGGCGGCCCAGACCCTCGGGATACCCAGCGGCACCGTCCGCTCACGGGTCTTCTACGCCCTGCGATCGATGAAGCTGGCGCTGGAGGAGCGGGGGGTGACGGCGTGATGGGTGTGTACGGGGGAATGCGAGGATTCGGCGCGGGGAGTACGGGTATGTCTGGCCCCATGCAGGGATCTCCGGTGCCGAACGAGCACGAGACCGTCGGCGCCTACGCGCTGGGGATTCTCGACGACACCGAGGCGACCGCGTTCGAGACGCACCTCGCGGGCTGCGAGTGGTGCGCCCAGCAGCTGGACGAACTCGCGGGGATGGAGCCCATGCTGGCCGCCCTCGCCGACCTGCCGGGCACCGGCAGCACCCCGGTCATCGGGGAGTCGCTGTCCGCCCGGCCCACCCCGAGACTGGTCGAGAAGCTGGTCGACGAGGTCGCGGAACGGCGCGCGAGCAAGCGGCGCCGCGGCTTCTACCTGGTCGCCGCCGCGGCCGCGCTGATCATCGGCGGCCCGGTGGCCGTGATGTCGGTGAGCGGCGGTGGCACGAGTCAGACGGCGACCCCGCTGGCCGCCTCCGCCAAGGACCACTTCGACCAGCTGCCCACCAAGGTCACCGGCACGGACGCCGGCACCGGCGTCACCGCGACCGTCGCCCTGCAGAGCAAGGCGTGGGGCACCGACGCGGTGCTGCGGCTCGGCGGCGTCAAGGGCGACCAGAAGTGCTCCCTGATCGCGGTCGGCAAGAACGGCGAGCGGCAGACCCTCGGCTCCTGGAGCGTGCCCAAGGACGGCTACGGCCTCCCGGACGCCAAGACCGAGCAGGCCCGCAACCCGCTGTTCATCGGGGGCGGCACCGCTCTCCAGCCCGGCGACATCGACCACTTCGACGTCATGACCCTGGACGGCAAGAAGCTGGTCCAAGTGGACGCCTGACAGGCGCCCGGAATCACGCCCGCGTAGCTTTGCCGGGTCCTCTTCGCGTACGGTTGACGGCTGCCCAGCACGTCAGAAGGGGGCCCGGTGGCCGCTCAGGTTCAGCAGTCCGCGGATCTCTCGGTACACGGCGCGAACGACTCCGTCCGGGACCGAGAGATCAGCGTCGAACAGGAACACCTGGACCGGGTGTACCGGCGCCTCGAGGAGAAGATCCACGAGGCCGAGTTCCTGATGCACGACGCGGCCCAGCGCGGCCATGTGGGCACACCGGGCGCGCTGGCCGAGCGGGACGCGCAGGTCTTCCGGGCCGGCATCCACCTCAACCGGCTCAACAACGAGTTCGAGGACTTCCTCTTCGGCCGGGTCGACCTGCTCCAGGGCAAGGACGGCAAGAAGGGCCCGGACGGCGCGTACACCGCCGTCGAGCCCGCCGAGGGGGCCGTGCGTCCCGACAACACCGCCGACATCGCCGAGACCCTGCACATCGGGCGGATCGGCGTGCTGGACGAGGACTACTCGCCGCTGGTCATCGACTGGCGGGCGCCGGCCGCCGCGCCGTTCTACCGCTCCACCCCGGTCGACCCCGGCCGGGTCGTGCGGCGCCGGGTCATCCGCTCCAAGGGCCGCCGGGTCCTCGGCGTCGAGGACGACCTGATGCGCCCCGAGCTGAAGGCCACCCTGCACGGCGAGGAACTGCCCGTCATCGGCGACGGCGCCCTGATGGCCGCTCTCGGCCAGGCGCGCGGGCACACCATGCGGGACATCGTCTCCTCGATCCAGGCCGAGCAGGACCAGGTCATCCGCGCCCCTGCCGCCTCCGTCACCTACGTGGAGGGCGGCCCCGGCACCGGCAAGACCGCCGTCGCCCTGCACCGCGCGGCCTATCTGCTCTACCAGGACCGCAGACGCTACGCGGGCGGCATCCTGATCGTCTCGCCGACCCCGCTGCTGGTGGCCTACACCGAGGGCGTGCTGCCCTCGCTCGGCGAGGAGGGCCAGGTCGCGATCCGCGCCATCGGCTCCCTGGTCGACGGTGTCGAGGCCACGCTCCACGACTCCCCGGCCGTCGCCCGCGCCAAGGGCTCGTACCGGATGCTGAAGGTGCTGCGCCGGGCCGCGCGCGGCGCCCTCGAACTCGGCACCGACGACCACGCGCTGCCCGACCGGCTCCGCGTCGTCGCCTTCGGCCGCCGCCTGGAACTGGAGGCCGGCGAGCTGGAGAACGTCCGCCGCACCGCGCTCGGCGGCACCGCCCCGGTCAACCTGCTCCGCCCCCGTGCCCGCAAGCTGCTGCTGGACGCCCTGTGGGCCAAGTCCGGCGCCGCCTCCCGGCACACCGACCCGGAACTCGCCGCCGAGCTGCGCGCCTCCTTCGACGACGACGTGGCCGACGAGGACTCCTTCATCGCCTTCCTCGACGCCTGGTGGCCCGAGCTGACCCCCAAGGGCGTCCTCACCGCCATGGCCGACGACAGACGCCTCGGCCGCTGGGCCCGCCGGGTGCTCAACCCGGGCGAGGTCCGCAAGGTCGCCCGCGCGCTGAAGCGGGACGGCTTCTCCGTGCACGACATCGCCATGCTGGACGAACTCCAGGCGATCCTGGGCGCCCCGGCCCGCCCCCGCAAGAAGCGCGAACTGGACCCGCTGGACCAGCTCACCGGCCTGGAGGAGCTGATGCCGGTGCGCGAGGAGACCCAGCGCGAGCGCGCCGAGCGGCTGGCCCAGGAGCGCACCGAGTACGCGCACGTCATCGTGGACGAGGCGCAGGACCTCACCCCGATGCAGTGGCGCATGGTCGGCCGCAGGGGCCGGCACGCCACCTGGACGGTCGTCGGCGACCCCGCCCAGTCCTCCTGGTCCGACCCGGACGAGGCGGCCGAGGCCCGCGACGAGGCCCTGGGCTCCAGACCCCGGCGCCGCTTCGAGCTGACCGTCAACTACCGCAACCCCGCCGAGATCGCCGAGCTGGCCGCCAAGGTGCTCGCCCTCGCCATGCCCGGCTCCGAGTCCCCCCGCGCCGTACGCTCCACCGGCGTCCAGCCGCGCTTCGAGGTCGCCGGGGACTCCCTGGCCGCCACGGTCCGCGCGGAGGCCGAGCGGCTGCTCTCCCTGGTCGACGGCACCGTCGGCGTCGTCGTCGCCATGAACCGGCGCGAGGAGGCCCGCCGCTGGCTCGCCGGGCTCGGGGACCGCGTGGTCGCCCTCGGCAGCCTGGAGGCCAAGGGCCTGGAGTACGACGCGACCGTGGTCGTCTCCCCGGCCGAGATCGCCGACGAGTCCCCGGCCGGCCTGCGGGTGCTGTACGTCGCCCTCACCCGCGCGACCCAGCAGCTCACCGTCGTCTCCGGCGACCGCGACGAGCCGGACGCGGCCCGCGTCCCGGACCTGCTGCGGGACTGAACGGGAACTGTTCCGCACGACTTTCCACAACTGTGCGCACGGGGGAATGCCCCTCGGGGTCCGTTTGTTAGCCTTGACGTGGCACCGGCCCGATCCAAGCCCCCGGGCCCAACCTTCGTCGCTACGAGCGACCACTTGCCGCGAGGCGAGCATGGCGGGTCGGTGTCATGAACGTGAGAGAGGCCCACGTCCCTGTGACGTGGGCCTCTCGTCTTGGGCGAGGGCCCGAGAACACAACGTCCGCAATCGGAGCCGACTACCACGTACTCGGCGGTAGGTGCGACGATCGGACGGCACAACACGCGACACGGTGAAAGCAGAGGAAGTCGGCCATGGCAACGGCGCCCAGCGTCTCCTACTCGATGACGGTCCGGCTGGAGGTGCCCGCGAGCGGAACGGCCGTATCGCAGCTCACCACCGCCGTCGAGTCCTCCGGAGGCTCCGTCACCGGCCTCGACGTCACCGCCTCCGGGCACGAGAAGCTCCGGATCGACGTCACCATCGCGGCCAGCTCCACCGCGCACGCCGACGAGATCGTCGAGGAACTGCGCGGCATCGAGGGCGTCACGCTCGGCAAGGTCTCCGACCGTACGTTCCTGATGCACCTCGGCGGCAAGATCGAGATGCAGTCCAAGCACCCCATCCGCAACCGTGACGACCTCTCCATGGTCTACACGCCCGGTGTGGCCCGCGTCTGCATGGCCATCGCGGAGAACCCCGAGGACGCCCGCCGGCTGACCATCAAGCGCAACTCCGTTGCGGTCGTGACGGACGGTTCCGCGGTGCTCGGCCTCGGGAACATCGGCCCCAAGGCCGCGCTGCCGGTCATGGAGGGCAAGGCGGCCCTGTTCAAGCGGTTCGCCGGGATCGACGCCTGGCCGCTGTGCCTGGACACCCAGGACACCGACGCGATCGTGGAGATCGTCAAGGCCATCGCCCCCGGCTTCGCGGGCATCAACCTGGAGGACATCTCCGCGCCCCGCTGCTTCGAGATCGAGGCCCGGCTGCGCGAGGCCCTGGACATCCCGGTCTTCCACGACGACCAGCACGGCACCGCCATCGTGGTGCTCGCCGCGCTCACCAACGCGCTGCGCGTCACCGGCCGTTCGATGGAGTCCATCCGGGTGGTCATGTCCGGCGCCGGAGCGGCCGGCACGGCCATCCTGAAGCTGCTGCTGGCCGCCGGCGTCAAGAACGCCGTCGTCGCCGACATCCACGGCGTGGTGCACGCCGGCCGCGAGGACCTGGTGGACGCCCACCCGGACTCCGCGCTGCGCTGGATCGCGGACAACACCAACCCCGAGAACCTCACCGGCACCCTCAAGGAGGCCGTGCGCGGCGCCGACGTCTTCATCGGCGTCTCCGCCCCGAACGTCCTGGACGGCACCGACGTGGCCGCCATGGCGGACGGCGCGATCGTCTTCGCACTGGCGAACCCGGACCCCGAGGTCGACCCCGCCATCGCCCGCCAGACGGCCGCCGTGGTGGCCACCGGCCGCTCGGACTTCCCCAACCAGATCAACAACGTGCTGGTCTTCCCCGGTGTCTTCCGGGGCCTGCTGGACGCCCAGTCCCGCACCGTCAACACCGAGATGATGCTCGCCGCCGCGCAGGCCCTGGCCAACGTGGTGACCGAGGACGAGCTGAACGC
Organism: Streptomyces seoulensis; assembly: GCF_004328625.1. NCBI lineage: Bacteria > Bacillati > Actinomycetota > Actinomycetes > Kitasatosporales > Streptomycetaceae > Streptomyces > Streptomyces seoulensis. Next base: position 2,316,569 of record NZ_CP032229.1, on the reverse strand, counting down.
GAACTACATCGTCCCCAGCGTCTTCAACGACAAGGTCGCGGGCGCGGTGGCCGGGGCCGTCCGGGAGGCCGCCAAGGCGGCCGGAGCGGCGCCTGCGGCGTCTTAGCAGCGCTTGCCGTAGGGTCGGGGAGGTTGTGTGGACCGGCGCGGCCTCCCCTACGGCGAGTCGTCGGTTCCCCGGTCGTGACGCCCTCTAGGGTGTCGGCGGGGCAGGCGCTTTCCTGTGACTCCCCAGGGTGGTCTCATGACTCCTACGGGTGCCGGATTGGCTTTCCCGCCGCAGGTAGGGGCAGGATGCGTCTCTGGGCGCGAGCGCATCGGCATCGATCTCACCTCACGCCTCATTGGCAAGAAGAACACGGGAGTAAGAACATGAACCGCAGTGAGCTGGTGGCCGCGCTGGCCGACCGCGCCGAGGTGACCCGCAAGGACGCCGACGCCGTGCTGGCCGCGTTCGCCGAGGTCGTCGGCGACATCGTCTCCAAGGGCGACGAGAAGGTCACCATCCCCGGCTTCCTGACCTTCGAGCGCACCCACCGTGCCGCTCGTACCGCGCGCAACCCGCAGACCGGTGAGCCCATCAACATCCCGGCCGGCTTCAGCGTGAAGGTCTCCGCGGGCTCGAAGCTCAAGGAAGCCGCCAAGGGCAAGTAATCCCCAAACGCAAAGTGGGCGGCTCCCCGTGAGGGGGGCCGCCCATTCTGCGTACCCGGGGTACCCGGGGTTTCGGGACTTCTAGCCGAGCGCCTTGCCGGGCAGCTCGACCTTCGCGCCCAGTTCCACGAGCTTCTCCATGAAGTTCTCGTAGCCGCGGTTGATCAGGTCGATGCCGTGGACCCGCGAGGTGCCCTCGGCGGCCAGCGCCGCGATGAGGTAAGAGAAGCCGCCGCGCAGGTCGGGGATGACCAGGTCGGCGCCCTGGAGCTTGGTCGGGCCGGACACGACCGCCGAGTGCAGGAAGTTCCGCGCGCCGAAGCGGCAGTCCGAGCCGCCCAGGCACTCGCGGTAGAGCTGGATGTGCGCGCCCATCTGGTTCAGCGCCGAGGTGAAGCCGAGCCGGGACTCGTACACCGTCTCGTGGACGATGGACAGACCCGTGGCCTGGGTGAGGGCCACCACCAGCGGCTGCTGCCAGTCGGTCTGGAAACCGGGGTGCACGTCCGTCTCCAGCGCGATGGACTTGAGCTGGCCGCCCGGGTGCCAGAACCGGATGCCCTCGTCGTCGATCTCGAAGGCGCCGCCGACCTTGCGGTAGGTGTTCAGGAACGTCATCATCGAGCGCTGCTGGGCGCCCCGGACGTAGATGTTGCCGCCGGTCGCGAGCGCCGCGGAAGCCCAGGAGGCGGCCTCCAGGCGGTCCGGGAGGGCGCGGTGGTTGTAGCCGCCGAGCGAGTCCACACCGGTGATGCGGATCGTCCGGTCGGTGTCCATGGCGATGATCGCGCCCATCTTCTGCAGTACGCAGATGAGGTCCTCGATCTCGGGCTCCACGGCCGCGTTGGACAGCTCGGTGACGCCCTCGGCCAGTACGGCCGTCAGCAGCACCTGCTCGGTGGCGCCCACCGACGGGTACGGCAGGTCGATCTTCGTGCCGCGCAGCCGCTGCGGGGCCTCCAGGTACTGGCCGTCCGCCCGCTTCTCGATGGTCGCGCCGAACTGGCGCAGCACGTCGAAGTGGAAGTCGATCGGCCGGCCGCCGATGTCGCAGCCGCCGAGGCCGGGGATGAAGGCGTGGCCCAGGCGGTGCAGCAGCGGGCCGCAGAACAGGATCGGGATGCGGCTGGAACCCGCGTGGGCGTCGATGTCGGCGACGTTCGCGCTCTCGACGTAGGTCGGGTCCAGGATCAGCTCGCCCGGCTCCTCGCCCGGCCGCACCGTCACGCCGTGCAACTGGAGCAGGCCGCGCACGACCCGCACGTCTCGGATGTCCGGGACGTTGCGCAGGCGGCTGGGCGCGCTGCCCAGAAGGGCGGCGACCATGGCCTTCGGCACGAGGTTCTTCGCACCGCGGACACGGATCTCGCCCTCCAGCGGGGTTCCGCCGTGGACAAGCAGGACATCGTCGTTGACGGTCATGAATCTCGCGTTCCGATGAGTCGGGCAGGGGTCGGCCGATCACTTTGCGCAGGGGCCGGAGAGACAGGGTAATCGCCGATCACCCTTCGCCCGTAAGCCCGAGTACCCGCCAGCCGTGTCACAACACGAACGGTTTCCCCCCGGGTACGTCGGGTCACCGGGGCGCCGCGCCGCCGCGGGGACGTGCTCCCTGTTCATGCGGCTTGCGCCCCCGCGCGGGCCCGGGATGCGGGATCATGTCTGGCATGACCGAGGTGTCCTCGCTCACAGGGCGGCTGCTCGTGGCAACCCCCGCCCTGGCGGACCCGAACTTCGACCGCGCGGTGGTGCTCCTCCTCGACCACGACGAGGAGGGCTCCCTGGGTGTGGTCCTCAACCGCCCCACCCCGGTGGACGTGCGGGACGTGCTGGCCGGCTGGGCGGCCCTGGCGGGCGAGCCCGGCGTGGTCTTCCAGGGCGGGCCCGTCTCGCTGGACTCCGCGCTCGGCGTCGCCGTGGTCCCCGGCGGCGGGGAGGGGGAGGGCGCGGCCCCGCTGGGCTGGCGGCAGGTGCACGGCGCGATCGGCCTGGTCGACCTGGAGACCCCGCCCGAGCTGGTCGCCTCCGCCCTCGGCGCGCTGCGCATCTTCGCCGGGTACGCGGGCTGGGGGCCGGGCCAGCTCCAGGACGAGCTGGACCAGGGCGCCTGGTACGTGGTCGAGTCCGAGCCCGGCGACATCTCCTCCCCGGCGCCCGAACGGCTGTGGCGGGAGGTGCTGCGCCGGCAGCGCGGAGACCTCGCGATGGTGGCCACGTATCCGGACGACCCGTCGCTCAACTGATGGCCGTGAGCTTCAGTACCCTTGGGTTTATGAGCACTCTTGAGCCCGAGCGCGGGACTGGTACGGGGACCCTCGTCGAGCCGACGCCGCAGGTGTCCCACGGTGACGGCGACCATGAGCGCTTCGCCCACTACGTCCAGAAGGACAAGATCATGGCGAGCGCCCTGGACGGCACCCCCGTCGTGGCGCTGTGCGGCAAGGTCTGGGTGCCGGGCCGCGACCCGAAGAAGTACCCCGTCTGCCCCATGTGCAAAGAGATCTACGAGTCCATGAGCAGCGGTGGCGACAAGGGCGGGGACAAGGACAAGAAGTAGTCCGTCCCGTTCCACCCCGCCTGCCGGCGGATTGCCCCCGGCGCCCTTCCCGGTGTTTTTTCACGCGTGTTTCACCGGGCGCCGGGGCAACGTCCCCCTGATACGGATTCCGGACCGTGCGCCGAGGTATTGCGGGGGCTGAAGTGACCGGTGTGATTCCTGATGTGATTCCCGCGCCGGTGGAGGCGCACGGGGGACCGGGCGAGGGATTCACGCTCGGCCCCGGCACCGTTATGGCGGCCTCGGGCGAGGGCGCCGAAAGCACCGCGCGCTGGCTGCGCGCCACCCTGGGCGCGGCCACCGGCCTCCCCCTGGCCCCGGCGAACGGTGCCGCCCAGAACGCCGTACGCCTCACCGTCGACCCGCGTCTCGCCGGGGAACTCGGCGCCGAGGGCTACCGGCTCGACGTCACGCCCACCGGCGCCGACCTGCGCGGGGGCGGTCCGGCCGGGCTGTTCTGGGGCGCCCAGACGCTACGGCAACTGCTCGGCCCCGACGCCTTCCGGCGCGCCCCGCTGCCCGGCCGTAGCTGGCGGCTGGCGCCGGTGCGGATCAGCGACGCGCCCCGGTTCGGCTGGCGCGGGATGCTGCTCGACGTGGCCCGGCACTTCATGCCGAAGGAAGGCGTGCTGCGCTATCTCGATCTGCTGGCCGCGCACAAACTCAACGTGCTGCACTTGCACCTGACGGACGATCAGGGCTGGCGTGTCCGGATCGAGCGGTACCCCCGCCTCACCGAGGTCGGCTCCTGGCGCGCGCGGACCAGATTCGGCCACCGCTCGTCCGCCCTCTGGGAGGCGAAACCGCACGGCGGGTACTACACCCAGGACGACATCCGGGAGATCGTCTCCTACGCCGCCGAACGGCATATCACCGTCGTCCCGGAAATCGATCTTCCCGGCCACTCCCAGGCCGCCATCGCCGCCTACCCGGAACTCGGCAACACCGACGCCGTCGACACCGCCGCCGTCACCGTCCGGGACGACTGGGGGATCTCCCCGTACGTGCTCGCCCCCACCGAAGCCGTCCTGCGCTTCTACGAGGGCGTGCTGGAGGAGGTGCTGGCGCTGTTCCCGTCGCCCTTCGTGCATCTCGGCGGCGACGAGTGCCCGCCGGACCAGTGGCGGAAGTCGGCCACCGCGCGGGCCCGCGCCGCCGAACTCGGTCTCGTCGACGTGGACGGGCTGCGCTCCTGGTTCGCCGGCCACTTCGGCGCCTGGCTGGCCGCGCGCGGGCGCCGGATGCTCGGCTGGGACGAGATCCTCGACGGCCCGCTCCCGCCCGGCGCCGTGGTCTCCTCCTGGCGCGGGCACCGGGGCGGGGAGACCGCCGCGCGGGCCGGGCACGACGTGGTCATGTGCCCCGAGCAGCAGGTCTACCTCGACCACCGGCAGGCGCCCGGCGAGGACGAGCCGGTGCCCATCGGCTACGTCCGCACCCTGGCCGACGTCTACCGGTTCGAGCCCGTACCGGACGGGCTCACCGCCGAGGAGGCGCGCCATGTGCTGGGGGCCCAGGCCAACGTGTGGACCGAGGTGACCGAGGACGCCGGACGCGTCGACTACCAGGTCTTCCCCCGGCTCGCCGCGTTCGCCGAGGTCGCCTGGAGCCCGCTGCCCGCGCCCGCCGAGCGGGACCTCGCGGACTTCGAGCGCCGGATGGGCGCCCACTACAGGCGACTTGACGCCCTGGGCGTCGCCTACCGCCCGTCCGGCGGCCCCCACCCCTGGCAGCGGCGCCCCGGAGTGCCGGGACGGCCCTTCGCCGGACCGCCCGTCGAGCCGGAACGCACCGCCCCCGTGCCCTGGAACGCCCGCCCGAAGACGTAACGGGAGAACCGCCCGGGAATCACCGAAGAGGGTCATTCGGACCCACCCGAAGATGCTGGTGTAAACGGGACCATCCGCCCGATGGAGTGGGTCAACACCCCTTGGCCGACCCGCGCGTCCGAGCCTTGCGAAGATGTGCCAGAGTTGCCACGTCCGCCCTGTCAGCACGTACCGTACGGCAGCACAGGCGCGACCAGGTGGGGCAGCGGGAAGGGGCAGCCGGTTTGACCACGCACGCACCGCAGGCGGCACAGGCCGTCACGCTGCCCACGACGCTGGACGAGGCGGTGGCGGCCCTGACCGCCATGCCCGCCGCGGTCCCCGTCGCCGGCGGCACCGACCTCATGGCGGCCGTCAACTCCGGGCAGCTCAGGCCCGCCGCGCTGGTCGGCCTCGGCCGGATCAGCGAGATCCGCGGCTGGCAGTACCAGGACGGCCACGCGCTCCTCGGCGCCGGCCTCACCCACGCCCGCATGGGCCGCCCCGACTTCGCCGCGCTCATCCCGGCGCTCGCCGCCGCCGCGCGCGCCGCCGGACCGCCGCACATCCGCAACGCGGGCACCCTCGGCGGCAACATCGCCTCCGCCGCGCCCACCGGCGACGCGCTGCCGGTGCTGGCCGCGCTGGAGGCGACGCTGATCGTCGCCGGCCCTGACGGCGCCCGCCGCGAGGTCCCCGTCTCGCACCTGCTGGCCGGGGTCGAGATGCTCCGCGGCGGCGAACTCATCGGCTACGTCCGGGTTCCGCTGCTGCACGCCCCCCAGGTCTTCCTCAAGGCCACCGGACGCACCGGGCCCGGCCGCTCGGTCGCCTCGGTCGCCCTCGTCCTCGACCCCGCCCGGCGCGGAGTGCGGTGCGCGGTCGGTGCCATAGCGCCGATGCCGCTGCGCCCGCTGGACGCCGAGCAGTGGGTCGCGCAGCTCATCGACTGGGACAACGACCGCGCCCTCGTCCCCGAAGCCCTCCAGGCGTTCGGCGAGTACGTCGCCGCGGCCTGCATCCCCGACCCGGTGCCGGAGCCGGACGGCACGGTCGTCCCGCTGCCGCCCGCGGTACTGCACCTGCGGCGCACCGTCGCCGCGCTGGCACGACGAGCACTGGGGAGGGCGCTGTCGTGACCGACGACCAGCGCGGACACGAGGACGACACGTCCCGGGGCGGCGGCCGCTGGAACCCGCTGCCCCAGGGCGAGTACGACGACGGCGCGACCGCCTTCGTCCAGCTCCCCGAGGGCGGCATCGACGCCCTGCTGGCCGGTGACAGCCCGCTGGCCGCGCCGGGCCACGGCTACGTGCCGCCCCGGATAACGACCCCGCCGGAGGGCGAGGACGCGTGGGGCGCGCCCCAGGAGGGCTGGCCCGCGCAGGACAGCGTCCCGGCCCAGCAGCCGCACGGGGACGACCGGTTCACCTATCAGCCGGAGTCGCAGGGGCACTGGGCTCCCGGGGAGAGCGCCGCCGCGTCCGGTCACGACGTCACCGGGCAGTGGTCCGTGCCGGTCGCCGGGGGCGATCTGCCGGACGAGTCCGGCGAGTTCACCACCTCCGCGCTGGCCGAGCAGTGGGGCGCCGCCCCGCCCGTCCTGCCCGGCGGCGCGGCCGCGCCCTGGGTCACGGACACGATCGGCGGGGCGTGGGGTCCGCAGGAGCCCGCGGCGGCCGAGCAGGAGACCGCCTCTGACGCGGAGGCCGCTCCCGTCGCCGATGCCGAACCGGTTGACGGGCCCGCCGAGCCCGCCGAGGCCGACGAGAGCCCCGTGGAGGCCCCTGAGGGCGTCTCTGAGGGGCCGTCGGGCGAGGACGCGACCGAGGAGGCCGAGGCGGCCCCCGAGGCCGTGGAGGAGCCCCTCGCGGCCGAGGCGGCGGACAGCGCCGACGAGGACGCCGAGACCACTGGGGCCACTGGGGACGAGGCACCGCCACCCCCGCCCCAGGACGAACACCCCCTCGCCTCCTACGTGCTGCGCGTCAACGGCGCCGACCGGCCCGTCACCGACGCCTGGATCGGCGAGTCGCTGCTCTACGTACTGCGCGAGCGCCTCGGTCTCGCGGGCGCCAAGGACGGCTGCTCGCAGGGCGAGTGCGGCGCGTGCAACGTCCAGGTCGACGGCCGGCTCGTGGCCTCCTGCCTGGTCCCGGCGGTCACCGCCGCGGGCAGCGAGGTCCGTACCGTCGAGGGCCTGGCGAGCGGCGGCCGCCCCTCCGACGTCCAGCGGGCGCTGGCCCGGTGCGGAGCCGTGCAGTGCGGCTTCTGCGTACCCGGCATCGCCATGACCCTGCACGACCTGCTGGAGGGCAACCCCGCCCCCACCGAGCTGGAGACCCGCCAGGCGCTCTGCGGCAACCTCTGCCGCTGCTCCGGCTACCGGGGCGTGCTCGACGCCGTCCGTGACGTCGTCGCCGAGCGTGAGGCCGGCCTCGACGCCGAGCCGGACGACACCGCCGGGCGCATCCCGCACCAGGCGGGCCCCGGCTCCGGCGGCGTACACCCCTCGGCGTTCGAAGCACCCGGCGCCTTCGGCGCGTTCGGTGCCCCGCACGACCCGCACCACGGCCAGGACGGAGGCCAGGCGTGAGCGACGAAGCCGCCACCGCGACCACGGCGGCGGAAGCCCCCGCGGCCGAGCCGCTGGCCCACGGCCTGGGCGCCTCGCTGCCCCACGCCGACGCCCGCGCCAAGACCGAGGGCACCTTCCCGTACGCGGCCGATCTGTGGGCCGAGGGCCTGCTGTGGGCCGCCGTGCTGCGCTCCCCGCACGCGCACGCGCGCATCGTCTCCATCGACACCACGCACGCGCGCGCCATGCCCGGCGTACGGGCCGTCGTCACCCACGAGGACGTGCCCGGCACCTCCCGGCACGGCCGGGGCACCCCGGACCGCCCGGTGTTCGCCTCCGAGGTGGTCCGCCACCACGGCGAGCCCATCGCCGCCGTCGCCGCCGACCACCCCGACACCGCGCGGATGGCCGCCGCCGCCGTCATCGTCGAGTACGAGCCGCTGGACCCGGTCACCGACCCCGAGCGCGCCTTCGAGGCCGAGCCGCTGCACCCGGACGGCAACCTGATCCGGCACATCCCGCTGCGCCACGGCGACCCCGAGGCGGCCGGCGAGATCGTCGTGGAGGGCCTGTACCGGATCGGCCGCCAGGACCCCGCGCCCATCGGCGCCGAGGCCGGGCTCGCCGTACCGCGCCCGGACGGCGGGGTGGAGCTGTACCTCGCCTCCACCGACCCGCACAGCGACCGCAACACCGCCGCCGCCTGCTTCGGGCTGCCCGCCGACCGGGTGAAGATCGTCGTCACCGGGGTGCCCGGCGCCACCGCCGACCGCGAGGACCAGGGCTTCCAGCTGCCGCTCGGCCTGCTCGCGCTGCGCACCGGCTGCCCGGTGAAGCTCACCGCCAGCCGCGAGGAGTCCTTCCTCGGCCACGCCCACCGCCACCCCACCCTGCTGCGCTACCGCCACCACGCGGACGCCGAGGGCAGACTCGTCAAGGTCGAGGCGCAGATCCTGCTGGACGCGGGCGCCTACGCCGACACCTCCGCCGACGCCCTGGCCGCCGCGGTCTCCTTCGCGTGCGGCCCCTATGTCGTGCCGAACGCCTTCATCGAGGGCTGGGCCGTACGCACCAACAACCCGCCCTCCGGCCATGTGCGCGGCGAGGGCGCGATGCAGGTGTGCGCCGCCTACGAGGCGCAGATGGACAAGCTGGCCAAGAAGCTGGGCCTGGACCCGGCCGAGGTGCGGCTGCGCAACGTCCTGGCCACCGGCGACGTGCTCCCCATCGGCCAGACCGTGACCTGCCCGGCCCCGGTCGCCGAACTCCTCACCGCCGTACGGGACTTCCCGCTCCCGGCGCTGCCCAAGGACGGCCCCGAGGAGGACTGGCTGCTGCCCGGCGGCCCCGAGGGCGCGGGCGAGCCGGGCGCGGTGCGCCGGGGCGTCGGCTACGGCCTCGGCATGGTGCACATGCTCGGCGCCGAGGGCACCGACGAGGTCTCCACCGCGACCGTGCGCGTCCACGACGGCGTCGCCACCGTGATCTGCGCGGCCGTGGAGTCCGGGCAGGGGTTCACCACGCTGGCCCGGCAGATCGTGCAGGAGACGCTCGGCATCGACGAGGTGCACGTCGCCCCGGTCGACACCGACCAGCCCCCGGCCGGTCCCGGCTGCCGGGGCCGCCACACCTGGGTCTCCGGCGGGGCGGTGGAGCGGGCGGCCAAGATGGTCCGCACCCAGCTCCTCCAGCCGCTGGCCCACCAGTTCGGCATGTCCACCGAGCTGCTCCAGATCGCCGACGGCAAGATCACCTCGTACGACGGGGTGCTCTCCACCACCGTCACCGAGGCGCTGGAGGGCAAGGAACTGTGGGCCACCGCCCAGTGCCGCCCGCACCCCACCGAGCCGCTGGACGGCGCCGGGCAGGGTGACGCGTTCGTCGGGCTCGCCTTCTGCGCGATCCGCGCGGTGGTCGACGTCGACGTGGAGCTGGGCTCGGTACGGGTGGTGGAGCTGGCGGTCGCGCAGGACGTGGGCCGGGTGCTCAACCCCGCGCAGCTGGTGGCGCGCATCGAGGGCGGGGTCACGCAGGGCGTGGGCATCGCGCTCACCGAGAACCTCCGTACGCCGCGCGGGCTGATCCGCCATCCCGACCTCACCGGGTACGCGCTGCCGACCGCGCTGGACGCGCCGGAGATCCGGATCGTGAAGCTGGTCGAGGAGCGGGACGTGGTGGCGCCGTTCGGCGCGAAGCCGGTCAGCGCGGTGCCGGTGGTGACGTCCCCGGCGGCGATCGCGTCGGCGGTCCGGGCGGCGACCGGGCGTCCGGTGAACCGGCTGCCGATCCGGCCGCAGGCGGCCGTGGTCAACGCGCGGTGAGCTGGTGTTTGTTCGGCTGAGGTCGCCTGTTCGGATGAACCGGCTCCGCTGAGGCAACGCGATCGGGTCCCCGGGCGTCTTCCGGCTCGGGGCGTTGTCAGTGGTGCGGTCTAGGGTTCTTGGAGTCCGAGGATTCTCGGGGTTAAAGGGTTCTCGGGGTTCAAGGGTTCTTGGACTCCTGGGGTTCTCGGGGCCGGGGGACGGCCGCCGCGCGCGGAGCCCGCCGTACCGAGTCCGATCGCGGGGGAGCGAGCCATGAGCATGACCGATGCCGGGGTCACGGCGATCACGCTGACCGAGGCCGAGCTGGGCCGCTGGGTCACGCACGCGCCGACGCGCGGGCTGCTCGCCGGACCCGGACTGCCCCCGGACACCGGCCCGCTGACCTTTGCCCCGTTGCGCGCGCACGGGCTGCGCAGGCTCGCCGACGCGACCGAGGGCCCGTGCCGGCTGGCGGACGAACTGCGGGACCGGCTGGTCATCGGGGAGTTGCTCAATCCGGCCGGGATGGAGCGCGAGTCGATCCTGCTCGACGGCGCGACGGGTGAGCTGACCACCGCCTACCTCGCCGCCCCGACCGGCGCGCGCCCCTTCGCACCGTCCCTCACCACCGTGCTGCGCTTCGCCGCCGTCACCGAGGAACTGGCGGGCCTGCGCGGCCGGTTCGCCTCCCTCGTGGGGCAGTACGGGCCGGCTGTCGCCGGTGAGGCGTCCCGCCGGCTGCTGACGCTGTTCGAGGCGGGGACGGACGGCGCGGTCCCGGCGTACTGGAAGGCGGCGGCGCTGATCCGCCCGCTCGCCCTGGTCCCGTCGCCGGGGTCGGCCGGGCTGGCCCTGGAGATGCCGGGGCGGCTGCTGGACGCGGAGTTCGGGCACGGGCGCGTGGCCCGCTTCGAGGAGACCGACTTCCCGCCGACGCTCACCCACGAGCCGACGCGGCGCTTCCTGCGTGAGACGGGGCTGCCGGAGGAGGTGGTCGACACGGAGCTGCTGCTGGCGACGCTCACCGAGTACTACGCCGACGACTCCGAGCCCGACCACCTGATCCGCCTCGGCGCCCTGACCCCCGACACCACCCTCGTCCTCGACGGCCGGACCGGCGCCATCCTCACCCACTCCGGCACCACCCTCCACCCCCTCAACACCGACGCCTCCACCCTCGCCTACACCCTCTGGCTCCTCCACCACCACCGCACCATCGACACCCACCTCTCCGGCGAACTGACGACCCTCGCGTACGACCAACTGGCAGCGACGATGCTCGACACACTGGCGGTACTGGACCCGACGGGGGCGTCTGCCGGGGGGCCTTGGCACTACTGGACGGAGCTGCTGCGGGGGGAGGCGGGCGGGGGGCTCTGAGGGGTGCCGCGCACCAGCCCACCTGTGTCCGTCGGTGCCGTGATGCTGACGATGAACGAGCAAAGGGGCGGCACCCTTGAGGTGCCGCCCCTTTTGCTTGCCTGCTCGAACCGCTGGAGGCCGTGGCGGGAATCGAACCCGCGTAACTCGCTTTGCAGGCGAGTCCCTGAGCCACTCGGGCACACGGCCGGGTGTTGTGGAACGAACGTAGGGCGGGGTGGAGGAAGGGGGCAAGGGGTGCAATGTGACTGCCATGCGGTGTTCACAGGGGGGTGGGGGCGTACGGCGAAGGTCGTAGGGGCGGTGGGGCTTTGGACAGGGGTCAATCACCGGTACGGGCCTTACTCTGGCCCCTATGGCCGCGCTTGATTCTTCCGACAGTGTTGTCGTCGACCCGGCCCGCCCGGAGGACCTGGGTGGGGTGCTCGGGCGGGCGCATCGGGCGCTCAGTGTGGGGATCGTTTCCGTTGTGCTGCTGATCGCCTTCGAGGCGACGGCCATCGGGACCGTGATGCCGGTCGCGGCGCGGGAGCTGGACGGGGTGTCGCTGTACGCGTTCGCGTTCTCCGGGTACTTCACGACCAGCCTCACCGGGATGGTGCTCGCCGGGCAGTGGGCGGACCGGCGGGGGCCGCTGGCCGCGCTGGCCACCGGGATCGGGGCGTTCGCGGGCGGGCTGGTGGTGTCCGGGACCGCGCAGGTGATGTGGGTGTTCATCCTGGGGCGCGCGGTGCAGGGGTTCGGGGGCGGGCTGGTGATCGTCGCCGTGTACGTGGTCGTCGGCCGGGCCTACCCCGAGCGGCTGCGGCCCGCGATCATGGCGGGCTTCGCCGCCGCGTGGGTCGTGCCGTCCATCGTCGGACCGCTCGCCTCCGGCGCCGTCGCGGAGCACCTCGGCTGGCGGTGGGTGTTCCTCGGCATCCCGCTGCTCGTACTGCTGCCCCTGGGCCTCGCCCTCCCGCAGATCCGGCGCCGGGCGGCCGGACCCGTGGACCACGCCGCCGGCACCCCCGCCTTCGACCGGCGCCGTATCCGGCTGGCGCTCGCCGTCTCGCTGGGCGCGGGCCTCGTGCAGTACGCGGCGCAGGATCTCAAGCCCCTCTCGCTGGTGCCCGGCGTCCTCGGCGCCGCCCTGCTGGTGCCCGCCGTGCTGCGGCTGCTGCCGAAGGGGACGTACCGGGCGGTGCGGGGGCTGCCCTCGGTCGTGCTGCTGCGCGGGCTGTCGGCGGGGTCGTTCATCGCGGCGGAGTCCTTCGTACCGCTGATGCTCGTCACCCAGCGGGGGCTGTCGCCGACGCTCGCCGGGTTCTCACTGGCGGCGGGCGGGCTGACGTGGGCTGCGGCGTCGTGGGTGCAGTCGCGGGACCGGATGGAGCCGTACCGGGAGCGGCTGATGACCTTCGGGATGGTGCTGGTGGCGGCCGCCGTCGCCGTCGCGCCCACGGTGCTCGTACCCGCCGTACCGGTGTGGACCGTCGCCGTCGCGTGGGGGTTCGGCTGCTTCGGGATGGGGCTGGTGATCTCCTCCACCAGCGTCCTCCTGCTCAAGCTCTCCGCCCCCTCCGAGGCCGGCGCCAACTCCGCCGCCCTCCAGATCTCCGACGCCCTCTCCAACGTCGTCCTCCTCGCCACTGCGGGCGCGGCCTTCGCCGCCCTGGGCAGCGACGGCACCCCCGCCTTCGCGGCGGTCTTCCTGCCCATGGCGGCGGTCGCGCTGGTGGGGGCATGGGTGACGACGCGGCTACGGGCTTCGGGCTGAGCACAGGCGCCCGGTTTCCCCCTGTGACCTCAGTCCCACCCACCCCGCCCCCCGCCCCGTCCGAGCACGGCGGAGCCGGTGGCGCCGGTAGGGTGGCCCGGTTGTCATACGTAGCCGAGTTGCCCCTGCGTCCCCACCCCCCGGAGACCGTGACTACCACCGCCGCTTCCGCCTCGAACCATCTGTCCCCCGCCTTTCCCGGCCGGGCCCCCTGGGGCACCGCCAGCAAGCTGCGTGCCTGGCAGCAGGGGGCGATGGACAAGTACATCCAGGAGCAGCCGCGTGACTTCCTCGCCGTCGCCACGCCCGGCGCCGGCAAGACGACCTTCGCGCTGACGCTGGCCTCCTGGCTGCTGCACCACCACGTCGTGCAGCAGGTGACCGTCGTCGCGCCGACCGAGCACCTGAAGAAGCAGTGGGCGGAGGCCGCCGCGCGGATAGGGATCAAGCTCGACCCGGAGTACAGCGCGGGCCCGGTCGGCAAGGACTACCACGGGGTCGCGGTCACCTACGCCGGTGTCGGCGTACGCCCGATGCTGCACCGCAACCGCTCCGAGCAGCGCAAGACGCTGGTGATCCTGGACGAGATCCACCACGCCGGCGACTCCAAGTCCTGGGGCGAGGCGTGCCTGGAGGCGTTCGAGCCCGCGACCCGGCGCCTGGCGCTGACCGGTACGCCGTTCCGCTCGGACACCAACCCGATCCCCTTCGTCACGTACGAGGAGGGCAACGACGGTATCCGGCGCTCCTCCGCCGACTACACCTACGGCTACGGCAACGCGCTCGCCGACCACGTCGTCCGCCCCGTCATCTTCCTCAGCTACAGCGGCCAGATGCGCTGGCGCACCAAGGCGGGCGACGAGATCGCCGCCCGGCTCGGCGAGCCGATGACCAAGGACGCGGTCAGCCAGGCGTGGCGCACCGCGCTCGACCCGCGCGGCGAGTGGATGCCGAGCGTGCTGCGCGCCGCCGACCAGCGGCTCACCGAGGTCAGGAAGGCCATCCCGGACGCCGGCGCCCTCGTCATCGCCTCCGACCAGGACTCCGCCCGCGCCTACGCCAAGCTGATCCGTGAGCTGACCGGCACCAAGGCCACCCTCGTCCTCTCCGACGACGCGGGCGCCTCCAAGCGCATCGACGACTTCAGCGCGAGCAGCGACCGCTGGATGGTCGCGGTCCGCATGGTGTCCGAGGGCGTCGACGTGCCCCGCCTCGCCGTCGGCGTGTACGCCACCACCATCTCCACCCCGCTGTTCTTCGCCCAGGCCGTCGGCCGTTTCGTGCGGTCCCGGCGGCGCGGCGAGACCGCGTCCGTGTTCCTGCCCACCGTCCCCGACCTGCTGACCTTCGCCAACGAGATGGAGAAGGAGCGGGACCACGCCCTCGACAAGCCGAAGAAGCAGGGCGAGGAGGACCCGTACGCCGAGTCCGAGAAGGAGATGGACGAGGCGAACAAGCAGCAGGACGAGGACACCGGGGAGCAGGAGCAGTTCTCCTTCGAGGCGCTGGAGTCCGAGGCCGTCTTCGACCGCGTCCTCTACGACGGCGCCGAGTTCGGCATGCAGGCCCACCCGGGAAGCGAGGAGGAGCAGGACTACCTCGGCATCCCCGGACTGCTGGAGCCCGAGCAGGTGCAGCTGCTGCTGCAGAAGCGGCAGGCCCGGCAGATCGCGCACAGCAAGAAGCGCCCGGACACCGAGGCCGACCTGCTGGAACTGCCCGCCGAGCGGCGCCCGGTGGTCAGCCACAAGGAGATGATGGAGCTGCGCAAGCAGCTCAACACCATGGTCAGCGCCTACGTCCACCAGAGCGGCAAGCCGCACGGCGTGATCCACACCGAGCTGCGCCGGGTCTGCGGCGGACCGGCGAGCGCGGAGGCGACCGCCGGCCAGCTCAAGCAGCGCATCGCCAAGATGGGGGAGTGGGCGACCCGGATGCGCTGAGGCGCGCGCCGGGCGCGTATGCGGACGAATCCTGGCAGGCCGGAACGGGCCCTGACCGGATTCTGGACCGAGTCTTCCGCTGAGCGGACCGGCTCGCTACTGTCCCGCTACGCACACGCCCCGTGGCAGCGCCGCCGCGGAGCGCAGCCGTGAAGCGACGGGCCCGTCAGCCGCCGGGCCGTCCTGCCGATCGGCGGCCTCTGATACGCGTCGCCGACGGGGCTCGGTGACGCGCGCACGCTCGGAGGGCGCCGGCCTCACCGCAGAAGGAGGGGGCGTCGTGACCGCGGAGACCTCCCAGACGCTCGACCGGGGACTGCGCGTCCTCAAGCTGCTCGCCGACACGGACCACGGCCTGACCGTCACCGAGCTGTCCGGCAAGCTCGGGGTGAACCGGACGGTGGTGTACCGGTTGCTGGCCACGCTGGAGCAGCACGCGCTCGTCCGCCGTGACCTCGGCGGCCGCGCCCGCGTCGGTCTCGGGGTACTGCGGCTCGGCCGCCAGGTGCATCCGCTGGTACGGGAGGCGGCCCTGCCCGCGCTGCGCTCGCTGGCCGAGGACATCGGCGCCACGGCCCATCTGACCCTGGTCGACGGTACGGAGGCGCTCGCCGTCGCCGTGGTCGAGCCGACCTGGACGGACTACCACGTCGCCTACCGCGCGGGCTTCCGCCACCCCCTGGAACGCGGCGCCGCGGGCAAGGCCATCCTCGCCGCCCGTCACGCCCCGGCCGCCGACCCCGGCTACACCCTCACCCACGGCGAACTCGAGGCCGGCGCGAGCGGCGCCGCCGCCCCCCTCCTGGGCGTCACGGGCGTGGAGGGCAGCGTCGGAGTCGTCATGCTGACCGACGCGGTCCCGGAGCGGGTGGGCCGCCGGGTGATGGAAGCGGCGCGCGAGGTCGCGGACGCGCTTAGGTAGGCGCACCGGCACCGCTCGCGGAAGTAGCCGCGCGTTAGATTTACTCCGTGCTCTCACGTCTCTCGCGTCCCCGGATCGTCGCCCTGTGCTCCCTGCCCGTCGTGGGGCTGATCGGCGTGGCGGTGTTCGCGCCGCTGCCGTTCTCGGTGGCCCAGCCGGGGCTCACGGCGAACGTGCTGGGGAAGAACGCCGGGACACCGGTGATCACCGTCTCCGGGACCCCGACGCGGAAGACCTCGGGCGAGCTGCGGATGACGACCATCGAGGCGACCTCGCCGGGTACGCGGGTGTCGCTCGGGCAGGTCGTCGACAACTGGTTCCGCGGCGACCGCGCGGTGATGCCGTACGACGCGGTGTACCCGACCGGGGACACCGTCAAGGAGATCGAGCGGCACAACACGGCCCAGATGCGGCAGTCGCAGGACGCGGCGACCACCGCGGCGCTGGACCACCTGAAGAAGGACCCCGCCGATGTGAAGGTCACCCTGCGCCTCGCCGACGTGGGCGGGCCCAGCGCGGGCCTGCTGTTCAGCCTGGGCATCGTCGACAAGCTGGACGGCGACGGCAGCGGCGGCGACCTCACCGGCGGCCGCACCATCGCCGGTACCGGCACGATCGACGCGGACGGCAAGGTCGGCGCGGTCGGCGGGGTGGCCCTGAAGACGCAGGCCGCCCGGCGCGACGGCGCCACCGTCTTCCTGGTGCCGAAGGCCGAGTGCGCCGACGCCCACACCAACCTGCCCAAGGGGCTGCGCCTGATCCCGGTCACCAGCCTCGACGGCGCCGTGGACTCCCTGGTCGCCCTGGAGAAGGGCACCGGGAAGATCCCCAGCTGCTAGTCGCCTTCCAGGAACTCCCCCGCCGCCTGCTCCACCAGCGGGATGATCCGCAGCGGCACCGGGTTCTCCATCACGATCGCCGTGGAGGCCCGCACGATGCCGTCGAAGCCCACCACCCGGTCGATGACCCGCTGCAGATCGGCGTTGGAGCGGGCGACGAGCCGGCACAGCATGTCCCCGGTGCCGGTCGTGGTGAGCAGCTCCAGCACCTCCGGCACCCCGTCCAGGTACGCCCGTACGTCCGCCCCCTGCCCCTGCCGGATCTGCAGCGTGGCGAACGCGGTCACCGGATAGCCCAGCGCCGAGGGGTCCACCTGCGGGCCGAACCCCCGGATCACCCCGCGCGAGCGCAGCCGGTCCAGCCGGGCCTGGGCGGTACCGCGCGCCACCCCCAGCCGCCGGGACATCTCCAGCACCCCGATCCTCGGCTCCTCGGCCAGCAGCACGATGATCTGCCCGTCCAGCTGATCGATCGCCACGACGTCCTCCCCGGATGGTCATCCTGTACAGAAAGCCCGCCGGTACCGCCGTAAGGCTGAACAGAGTGACCAGCGATTACGCGAACTATTGCGCACCTTGCAGAGCGGGGCCACCCTTCGAGCATGACGCAGACCACTCAGCACACTCCCGACACCGCCCGGCAGGCCGACCCCTTCCCGGTCAAGGGAATGGACGCGGTCGTCTTCGCCGTGGGCAACGCCAAGCAGGCCGCGCACTACTACTCCAGCGCCTTCGGCATGCGCCTGGTCGCCTACTCCGGCCCGGAGAACGGCAGCCGCGAGACGGCGAGCTACGTCCTGGAGAACGGCGCCGCCCGGTTCGTGTTCACCTCGGTGATCCGCCCCGCCACCCCCTGGGGCGAGTTCCTCGACCGGCACGTCACCGAGCACGGCGACGGCGTGGTGGACCTCGCCATCGAGGTCCCCGACGCCCGCGCCGCGTTCGCCTACGCCGTCGAGCACGGCGCCCGCCCCCTCACCGAGCCGCACGAGGTGAAGGACGAGCACGGCACCGTCGTCCTGGCCGCCATCGCGACCTACGGCGAGACCCGGCACACCCTGGTCGAGCGCTCCGGCTACGACGGCCCGTACCTGCCCGGGTTCGAGGCCGCCGCCCCGATCGTCGAGCCGCCCGCCCGCCGCACCTTCCAGGCCATCGACCACTGCGTCGGCAACGTCGAACTCGGCAAGATGGACGAGTGGGTGGCGTTCTACAACAACGTCCTCGGCTTCACGAACATGAAGGAGTTCGTGGGCGACGACATCGCCACCGAGTACAGCGCGCTGATGTCCAAGGTCGTCGCGGACGGCACCCTGAAGGTCAAGTTCCCGCTCAACGAGCCCGCCGTCGCCAAGAAGAAGTCCCAGATCGACGAGTATCTGGAGTTCTACGGCGGCCCCGGCGTCCAGCACATCGCGCTGGCCACCAACGACATCGTGCAGACGGTACGCACCATGCGCGCGGCCGGGGTGCAGTTCCTCGACACCCCGGACTCCTACTACGACACCCTCGGCGAGTGGGTCGGCGACACCCGGGTGCCGATCGAGACGCTGCGCGAGCAGAAGATCCTCGCCGACCGCGACGAGGACGGCTATCTGCTGCAGATCTTCACCAAGCCGGTCCAGGACCGGCCGACGGTGTTCTTCGAACTCATCGAGCGCCACGGTTCGATGGGCTTCGGCAAGGGCAACTTCAAGGCCCTGTTCGAGGCCATCGAACGGGAGCAGGAGAAGCGGGGCAACCTGTAACCCGGCTCCACCGAGACTGAGTTGGGGGCGCGAGGAGCGGTCGCGCCCCCAACTCACAGCACGTCGGCGGGCAGCGGCCCCCCGGTCACCTCACCCATGTCCGTCAGCGTGGCCCGCGCCTCGGGCGCCCACAGCGGGGAGAACGCCGGGTTCACCAGCAGCGCGTCCTCCAACTGCCGCCGCGCGGAGCCGTACCGCTCCAGTTCGTACTCGATCATGCCCCGGTGGAAGTCGTGCAGCGCGCTGCGCACCCCGCCGCCCTTGGTCTTGTCGGTCGCGGTGGTGGCGAACTTCAGCGCCTCCTCGTCGTCGCCCGCCCGGTGCAGCGCCCAGCCCAGCGCGTCGGCCACCTCGATGCCGGGCTGCCGCTGGTACTCCGCGCGCAGCCGGGTCACCGCCTCCTGCGGATCGCCGTGGTCCGCCTCCAGCCGGCCGAGCAGCAGCTCCTCGTCGACCCCGTCGGAGGCCGCCTTCTCCGCCCGCTTCCGCACCAGCTCGTACTGCGCGTCGGCGTCCTGGGCACGGCTCAGCGACTCGTACAACTCGGCCAGCTCCAGGGTGACTTCCGCGTCCGGGTGCTTGGCGAGGGCCTGGTCGTACGCGGTGAGCGCGTCGGCGGTGCGACCCTGGGCGGCCAGCGTGCGTGCCTTGCCGGCGCCCGCCGTCGCCTCGGCCGGGTCCAGGCGGAGGGCCTCGGTGAACTGGGCCATCGCTTCGGGGAGTTCGCCGCGTTCCCAGGCCAACTGGCCTACTCCGGCCCGGTAGGCGGCCTGCTCGGCGGGCGTACCGGCGGCCGCCGCCGCGTCCGTCAGCTGGGCCAGCGCGTCCTCCCGCCAGCCCCGGTCCCGGTACACGGCCGACGCCCGCGCCATCACGGCCGGCCGGTCCCCGGGCGCGGTGCGCAGCGCCATCAGCTTGTCCAGGGTGCTCCGGGCGGCGGTGTAGTCACCGAGCCCGTTGTAGGCGTCGATCAGCGGGGGGTACGCCGACCAGCGCTTCGGGGTCAGCTTCAGCGCCTGCTCCCCGTACCGCTTGGCCGATGCGAAGTCCCGGCGGGCGTTGGCCAGGGCGGTCATCCCGGCCAGCGCCTCGGTGTTCTTCGCGGCGCGTGTCTTCAGCGAGGTGCCGAGGGCCCGCTCGGCGCGCGGGAGGTCGGCCGCGTCGGCGGTGCGGGCCGACCGGGCCACGTAGGCCGCGCCGAGCACCGCCCAGGCGCGGGCGTCGGCGGGGTGGGCCCGTACCCCGCTCTCCTGCCGGGCGATCAGCGCCGTCAGGTCGGGCAGCGCCGCCGGGACGCCGGTGGTGACCGCCGTCAGCGCCCGCGCCTGCGGTCCGGGCGCGGGGGCCGGGGGCCGGTGCGGGGCCCGCTGCGGCGCCTCGCGCGGCAGCAGCGTCAGCGCCACGCCCGCCGCGGCTCCGCCCGCCGCCACGGTGAGCAGCGTGCGGCGCAGCCATCGCCGGGGGCGGCGCGGCGGAGGATCGGTCACGAGGGACGTACCGGGCCGCGCGTCGCCGTACTGTCTCTTCGCCATACCGATCACTGTGCGTCAATATGACGAGCACATCCGGGTGGCCCAAGGGCGGCGCGTGCGGGGTTCACACCGATGGCCCCGAGTGCCACGCTGTGATCATGAGCCGTATCGAAGCACCCCGCGACGGCGACACCGCGCCCGCCGAGAGCCCCCTCATCGAAGCGCTGCTGGCGGGGCTGCCCGCCGGTGCCGTGCTCACCGATCCCGACGTCACCGCCTCCTACGCGCACGACATGGCGAGCTTCTGCCCGGCCGGGGCCCCCGCCGCCGTGGTCCTGCCACGCACCGTCGAACAGGTCCAGCACGTGCTGCGCACCGCCACCGCGCTGCGTGTGCCGGTCGTCCCGCAGGGCGCCCGCACCGGGCTGTCCGGCGGCGCCAACGCCTCCGAGGGCTGCGTCGTGCTGTCCCTCACCAAGATGGACCGCATCCTGGAGATCAGCCCGGTCGACCGGATCGCCGTGGTCGAACCGGGGGTCGTCAACGCCGTGCTCTCCCGGGCGGTGGAGGAGCACGGGCTGTACTACCCGCCGGACCCGTCGAGCTGGGAGACCTGCACGATCGGCGGCAACATCGGCACCGCGTCCGGCGGCCTGTGCTGCGTCAAGTACGGGGTGACGGCCGAGTACGTCCTCGGGCTGGACGTCGTCCTCGCCGACGGCCGCCTGATGTCCACCGGCCGCCGCACCGCCAAGGGCGTCGCCGGGTACGACCTGACCCGGCTGTTCGTCGGCTCCGAGGGCTCGCTCGGCATCGTGGTCCGCGCGGTGCTCGGGCTCCGGCCCAAGCCGCCCCGGCAACTGGTGCTGGCCGCCGAGTTCGCCACCGCCGCCGACGCCTGCGACGCGGTGTGCTCGATCATGGCCGGCGGGCATGTGCCCTCGCTGCTGGAGATGATGGACCGCACCACCGTCAAGGCGGTGAACGACTTCGCCCGGATGGGTCTGCCGGAGTCCACCGAGGCACTGCTGCTGGCCGCCTTCGACACCCCCGAACCCGCGGCCGACCTCGCCGCCGTCGGCGCCCTGTGCGAGGCGGCCGGGGCCACCGGGGTGGTCGTCGCCGACGACGCCGCCGAGTCCGAACTCCTTCTCCAGGCGCGGCGGATGTCGCTCGTCGCGCTGGAGGCGGTCAAGGGCACCACGATGATCGACGACGTCTGCGTGCCCCGCTCGAAACTCGGCGCGATGCTGGAGGGCGTCGAACGGATCGCCGCCAAGTACGACCTCACCATCGGCCTGTGCGCACACGCCGGGGACGGCAACACCCACCCCACCGTCTGCTTCGACGCCCTCGACGAGGACGAGTCCCGCCGGGCCCGCGAGTCCTTCGACGAGATCATGGCCCTCGGGCTCGAACTCGGCGGCACCATCACCGGCGAGCACGGGGTGGGCGTGCTGAAGAAGGAGTGGCTGGCGCGCGAACTCGGGCCCGTGGGGCTGGAGATGCAGCGGGCCGTGAAGGACGTCTTCGACCCGCTCGGCATCCTCAACCCCGGCAAGCTCTTCTGAGCCGGGGCCGGTCGGGCCGGGGTGCCTCACCGCGCCAGCAGCTGGTCGAGGGCGTCGTCGATCCCGAGCTGGGCGGCCTCGGCACCCGGCGGCACCGCCCGCAGCGTCCGCTCCAGCCAGGCGGACACCTGCGGGGTGGGCGCCTCCAGCAGCGCGTCGCCGTCCGGCGAGCTGAGCGCCATCAGCACCACGCTGCGGCCGTTCACCTTCGTCGGCCACACCCGCACGTCCCCGTGCCCGCACGGCCGGAACACGCCCTCCACCAGCAGCTCCCGGGCGAACGTCCAGTGCACGGGGAAGTCGGAGTTGATGTGGAAGGTGATGTGGACGGCGTACGGGTCGTCCGACCGGTAGCCGAGCCGGGCCGGGACCGGGATGCTCCGCTCCGGCGAGAGGATGAGCCGCAGCTCCAGTTCGCGCTCCACCACCGTGTGCTCCATGACCTGTCTCCTTCGCTCTGACCGCGGGCCGCTCGGACGGGCCCGTGCCAGGAGAGAGGGGGCAGCGGCGCGGTCATTACGCGGGTTCCCGGAAATTTTTTCCCAACCGGCGTCGCGCGCCACCGCGGCATCGCCCGGAAGGGGTCGGCTCCGGCCGGAGAGGGGTGAGGGGCGCCCCGGGTCTGATAGATGTGGGGGCTCCCTTCCACCCCCGAGCAGATACGGGACGACGGACATGAGCGCCCCTACGCCGGCCCACGGTGACGACAGGCCCCGTGAGGGCTACTACCCGGACCCGTCCATCCCCGGCTACGTCCGCTACTGGAACGGCACCGCCTGGGTGCCGGGCACCAGCCGCCCCGCCCCCGCGGACGGCGAACCGCTCACCGCCCCGTCAACCTCCGGCCCCGACACGCCCCCTGTGGAGGAGACGGGTCCGCATTTCTTCGAGGAGGGCGGCTCCGCCGGTGGCCCGGCGGCCCAGGGGGAGGCTCCTCCGGACACCTTCCTGTTCCGGCGGCCGACCCCGGGTCCGGCCGCGGGAGGTCAGCGGGACGACGGGACGATGACCTTCCGCCGGGTGCGGGCGGAGGACGCGGCCGAGGCTCAGGGAGCGGCGGGAGGTCCCGGGGACGAGGAGTGGCCCAGAGCGGCCTCCACCGGGCCCACGGGGTCCGGGCCCGCCACGCCCCAAGGCCCCGTGGGCCAAGGCCCCTTCGCGGCCGGCGGGTCCGCGCGGGCGGCTTCGGGCCCCGCCCAGGCCGCCGTGGCTCCGCCGGTCCCGTCGCAGGGACTGCCGGGCGCGGACGCCCCCCGCCGGCCCGGCCCGCCGCCGCACGCGGGCGCCCCGGCGAACCCCGTACTCCCGCCCCGGGCCGGAGGCCCCCTCGCCCCCGGACCCGGCGGCGGCCAGGCGTCCTGGGCGCAGCAGGTGCATCAGCTGGCCGGGGCTGGGGAGCAGCAGCAGCCCGTGGCGCCGTGGAAGCCGCCGGTGGAGGACCCGTTCCTCGCGGCGGCCCGGCGCCAGGCGGAGGCCCGCCCGGCCGGACTCGGCAAGCGATTCGCCGCCCGCCTGATCGACACCGTGTTCATCGGCGCCGTCACGGCGGCAGCCGCCGTCCCCCTGGGGGTACGCGCCGTCGACCACACGCAGAGCAAGATCGAGGCGGCCCGGCTGTCCGGCCGTACCGTCACCGTCTGGCTGCTCGACGGCACCACCGGCGTCTCGCTCGCCCTCGTCCTCGGCGTCCTGCTGGTCTTCGGCGTGGTGTACGAGGTGCTGCCGACCGCCCGCTGGGGCCGCACCCTGGGCAAGCGGCTGTGCGGCATCCAGGTGCGGGACATCGAGGGGCACCAGCCCCCGTCCTTCGGGGCCGCGCTGCGCCGCTGGCTGGTGCACAGCCTGTCCGGCGTCCTGGTGATCGGGGTGATCGGCCTGCTGTGGGGGCTGTTCGACCGGCCGTGGCGCCAGTGCTGGCACGACAAGGCGGCGCACACCTTCGTGGCCGAATAGCGTCCCCCGTACGGCCGCCCGCCGGGTGCGGCGGCCCCGCGTTCGCGGTCGACTCGGTGCCATGAGCAGTGAACCGCCCCCCGGCTCCGGACCGCAGCCCCCCGACGACGACCCGCTGAGGAAGCGGCCCCCGTCGGACCCGGGGCAGGGGCCGGGCTCGCCGTACGACCGCCCGTACGGTGCCCAGCAGCCCCCGCCGCCCGGCGGCGAGCCCCCGCCCCAGGGCGGCGGCCCCTACGGCTCGGGTGACCCCTACGGGTCGGGCGGGCCCTACGGCGGCGGTCCGTACGGCGGCGGTGACCCCTACGGCGGTGGCGGCCCCTACGGAGGCGGTCCCGGCCGCCCCGGCGACCCCCTCGCCGGCATGCCCCCGCTCGCGGACAGCGGCAAGCGCACCGTCGCCCGCATCATCGACATGATCATCGTCGGCATCGCGGTATGGCTGCTGACCTGGGCCTTCGGGGTGCACCAGTACGACGTGAACGGCGACCGGATGGAGGTCGGCAAGTCGCTCGGCCAGTCGATCATCGCGGCCGTGCTGTACGTCGCCTACGACACCATCCTGATCGCCCGCACCGGACAGACGCTCGGCATGCGCTGGTTCAAGATGCGGGTGGCCAACCTGCGTGACGGCGCCACCCCCTCCCGGCAGTCCTCGCTGATCCGGGCGCTGGTGCTGTGGCTGCCGTTCGCCTTCTGCTGCGCCTGTGTCTGGACCGCGATCTGCGGCGGCTGGAGCTACTTCGACCGCCCGTACAAGCAGGGTCTGCACGACAAGGCGGCGAAGACGGTGGTGGTCGCCACCACCTGAGCGGGCCGGGGCGCGGCACGCCGGAGCGGCGGGCGGGGGAGGAGTCCCCGGCCCGCCGCTCCGGCGCGTGGTCCCGTCAGGCGGCCGCCGTCAGGAGGCCGCGCGGCCGCGTACCGACTCCGCCGAGGCGCCGACGGGGCGGCGGCGCTCGGACAGCCGGGCGGGCTCGGCGGGCGCCGGCCCGGAGGCGGCGGCGGACCGCGTGGGGCGGTGCCGGGGCAGCGGCACCGTCATGGCGACCAGCAGCCCGAGCGCGAGCGCGGCCAGCGCGATGACGGCGACACCGATGCCCGAACTGGTCTGGGACAGGGCCAGCATGGCGACGGTGGAGAGGACCACGGTGCAGGAACCGTAGACGAGCTGTGCGACGGTCGGACGAGGCATGGCGATCGTGTCCTCGGAAGACGGGGGCAGAGGGGGGTGCGGGGGCGCCGTTTCGGCTCTCTTCGCGTGCATGCCCGAGTCCTGTGCCAGGTAAGCCCCGCCTCACCCCGGGGGGCGGTGCACAGGGGGCGCACGGAGTCATGGTCCGCCTCAACTGGGCGGATGCACGCGCCCGTTCTGCCGTAGCAGGTGTTCGTAAAGCGGACGCCAACTCCGCATAGTGCACTTGTCCTGTTCAAGTCAAGGTCTGTCTTTTCTGCTGAACCTCTAGTCAAATTACGGCACTTGACTACACGCGTTGATCGTGCGCGCACGGAATCTTCCAAGGTCCGGAACCCTCCTGCCGTGCGCGCGGCGCGGGGGAGGATCTCAAGTGACCAGCAGACCCTGGATGTTCAGAGCCGCGGCGATAGGCGTGGCCCTGGCGGCGTCGTCGGCCACCTTCGCCACGTTCGCCGTGGCCGAGGCCGGCACGATGGCCCGGCCGGCGGCCGAGAACCGGCACGACCCGGCCCCGGCCGGACAGCGGGAGCACGACCTCGACGGCCCGCTGAGCAAGACCCAGGACGCTCAGCGCCAGGAGGCCCTGAACCAGCTCATCGCCGGCAAGGCCACGGCGAAGGAGCGCGACGGCTCGAAGGTCGTCCAGCTCAAGGGCAAGAAGGGCGACAGCAAGTACGTCGAGCTGAGCCGGGAGAAGACCGACAAGATCTTCACCATCCTGGTGGAGTTCGGGGACCAGACCGACCCCAAGTTCGGCGGCACCCCCGGCCCGCTGCACAACAAGATCGCCGCGCCGGACCGCAAGAAGGACAACTCCACGGCCTGGCAGCCGGATTACAACCAGAAGCACTACCAGGACCTCTACTTCGGCACCGGTGCCAAGACCGAGTCGCTGAAGAAGTACTACGAGAAGCAGTCCTCGGGCCGCTACTCGGTCGAGGGCGAGGTCTCGGACTGGGTCAAGGTCCCCTACAACGAAGCCCGTTACGGCAACAACGCCTGCGGCCAGACCAACTGCACCAGCGTGTGGAACGTGGTCAGCGACGGTCTGAAGTCCTGGGTCGCCGGGCAGAAGGCGGCCGGCAAGTCGGACGCCGCCATCAAGGCCGACCTGGCCCAGTACGACCAGTGGGACCGCTACGACTACGACGGCGACGGCGACTTCAACGAGCCGGACGGCTACGTCGACCACTTCCAGATCGTGCACGCCGGTGAGGACGAGTCCGCGGGCGGCGGCGCCGAGGGCACCAACGCCATCTGGGCGCACCGCTGGTACGCGTTCGGCACCGACGCGGGCGCGACCGGCCCGGCAGGCAACAAGCTCGGCGGCGCCCCGGTCGGCGACACCGGCGTCTGGGTCGGCGACTACACCATCCAGCCGGAGAACGGCGGACTCGGCGTCTTCGCCCACGAGTACGGCCACGACCTCGGTCTGCCGGACGAGTACGACACCGACGGCGGCGACAACTCCACCGGCTTCTGGACCCTGATGTCCTCCGGTTCCTGGCTCGGCACCGGCAAGGAAGCCATCGGCGACCTGCCCGGCGACATGAACGCGTGGGACAAGCTCCAGCTCGGCTGGCTGACCTACGACACCGCCAAGGCGGGCGTCTCCTCCTGGCACAAGCTCGGTCTCGCGGAGTACAACACCAAGTACCGCCAGGCCCTGTTGGTCACGCTGCCGAAGAAGGCGGTCAAGACCGAGATCGTCGCCCCGGCCCAGGGAGCCACCCAGTGGTGGAGCGGCAGTGGTAACGACCTCAAGAACACGCTGACCCGTTCGGTCGACCTGACCGGCAAGTCCAAGGCCACGCTGGGCCTGGACGGCTGGTACGACATCGAGGCGGGCTACGACTACCTCTACGCCGAGGTCTCCACGGACGGCGCCAACTGGACCGCCCTGGACGGCACGGTGGACGGTCAGCCGATCCCGCGCGACGGCTCCGACAAGCCCGCGCTGACCGGCACGCTCGACGGCTACAAGAAGCTGTCGTACTCGCTGGACGCCTACGCCGGCCAGAAGATCCAGCTCCGCTTCCGCTACCAGACCGACGGCGGCGTGGCGTTGAAGGGCTTCGCGGCCGACGAGATCACGGTCACCGCGGACGGCACCCCGCTGTTCTCCGACAACGCCGAGACGACGGACGCCGCTTGGGCCGCGAGCGGGTTCTCCCGCATCGGCGCCTCCTTCACCAAGGACTACGCGCAGTACTACCTCGCGGAGAACCGCCAGTACGTGTCGTACGACAAGACGCTGAAGGTCGGCCCGTACAACTTCGGCTACACCGGCACCGACCGGCCCGACTGGGTGGAGCACTACCCGTACCAGGACGGCCTGTTGATCTGGAAGTGGGACACCTCCCAGGCGGACAACAACACCAACGCGAACGCGCACCCGGGCACCGGTCTGATCCTTCCCGTCGACGCGCACCCGAAGGCGCTGAAGTGGTCCGACGGGACGCTGCTGCGCAACCGTATGCAGGCGTACGACTCGCCGTTCTCGCTCGACCCGACGGACGGCATCACGCTGCACAAGGCGGGCGTGGTGACGAAGATCAAGGCGCAGAACGGGGTGTCGGTCTTCGACGACCGCAAGAACACCTACTGGGATTCGTCGAACCCCACCGGTGGCGTGAAGGTCACTGACACCAACACCAAGATCAAGATCAAGAAGCAGGCGGACGACGGCTCCACGATCGAGCTGGAAGTCGGGCCCGCGGCGAAGTAAGCGACATCTTCGCAGGTCAGAGACGTATCGGCGGTGACCCCCTAGCGGGTCGCCGCCGATCGTGTTTAGGTGCGTCCTGTGGATCGCTTATTGACACCTGACTGAACGGGGATGTGACCGCATGGCCGCAGGAGGCTTCTGCAAGCTGCCGAACGGAACGGTCGTGGTGGCCCTGAACCTGCCCCACGGCACGGCCGGCGTCCGGGTACTCGTCCACGCGGGCAATCGTGCGAGGGCTCTGACCCGGCTGAGGAATCTCGGCCTGTGGTCCGTGTTCTTGCGAGGCAACACAGCCCCACCCACCCCGGACGAGGTGACAGCAGTCCTCCACCACCCCGACGGCCTCATATGGCGCACGGCCCCGACGGAGGGCACGGGCCTGTGGCGCCCGATCCGCGCGCTGCGGTCCCCTGCGGTTCAGCCGTAGACCTTCGGGTGCGGGTGCGGGTGCGTCGTGGCCGCAGGCTGGATTACGCGTTCACCACCGGCTTGCCCGTGAGCTGGACACCGGCCTCGCGCAATGCCTCCAGGGCCTTGTCCGTCGTCTCCTGGGCCACCCCCGCCGTCAGCTCCAGCAGGACGTGCGTGCGGAAGCCCTCGGAGGCAGCGTCCAGGGCGGTGGCCCGTACGCAGTGGTCCGTGGCGATGCCGACGACGTCGACCTCTTCGACGGCGCGGGCGCGGAGCCAGTCGGCCAGAGAGACCCCGTTCTCGTCCGTGCCCTCGAAGCCGCTGTACGCGGCGGAGTAGGCGCCCTTGTCGAAGACCGCGTCGACCGCGCCGGAGGCGACGGCGGGGGCGAAGTTGGGGTGGAAGCCGACCCCCTCCGTGCCCGCGACGCAGTGCGCGGGCCAGGAGTGGACGTAGTCCGGGTTGTCCGCGAAGTGGCCGCCCGGCGCGATGTGGTGATCGCGGGTGGCCACCACGTGCCGGTACCCGGACCCGGCCGCCTGGCCGATCAGCTCGGTGATCGCGGCGGCCACGTCCGCCCCGCCGGCCACCGCGAGACTGCCCCCCTCGCAGAAGTCGTTCTGCACGTCAACGACGATCAAGGCGCGGCGCATGGTGGTGTCCTTCGAGTGGGGTCCAAGGAATCGAGCCTAGAGACTTCCGGCCTCCCGCACTAGCTACCCGAGGGCAGGTGCAGGTACTCCGTCGGGAGAACGGGCTCGCCCCGGGAGAGCTGGGTCGCGGAGAGCGGGAGGTTGCCCCGCGCCGCGATGTGCCGCTCGCGGGCGGCGTCCAGCGGCTCGCGTGCCACGACGTCGCCCCCCTTGACCAGCTCGACCAGCAGCTGCCGGTCGGCCAGCTCGTCCGGCACCGGCCCGGTGCCCACGACCTCGGCCTCCGCGACCCCGTACTTGTCCAGCCGCCGTGCCGCCCACTTGCGGCCCCCGATGGAGGTCTTCCCGCCGCTGGACTTCTTCGCCACCGGCACCAGCTCGGCGGAGGGGTCGGCGGATTCGGCGCGGGCTACCAGCTTGTACACCATCGAGCAGGTCGGATGCCCGGACCCGGTGACCAGCTGGGTGCCCACCCCGTACGCGTCCACCGGCGCAGCCGCCAGCGAGGCGATGGCGTACTCGTCCAGGTCGGAGGTGACCACGATCCGGGTGTCCGTCGCGCCGAGGTCGTCGAGCTGCTGCCGCACCCGGTGCGCGACCAGCAGCAGGTCGCCGGAGTCGATGCGCACCGCGCCCAGCTCGGGACCGGCCACCTCCACCGCCGTACGGACGGCCTCCGCGACGTCGTAGGTGTCCACCAGCAGCGTGGTGTCCGCGCCGAGCGCGTCGACCTGGGCGCGGAAGGCGTCCCGCTCCTGGTCATGCAGCAGGGTGAAGGCGTGCGCGGAGGTGCCGACGGTCGGGATGCCGTACCTGAAGCCCGCCGCGAGGTCGGAGGTGGTGGCGAAGCCGCCGACGTAGGCGGCGCGCGCGGCGGCCACCGCGGCCAGCTCGTGGGTGCGCCGGGCGCCCATCTCGATCAGCGGCCGCCCGCCCGCGGCGGAGGACATCCGGGAGGCGGCGGCCGCGATGGCCGAGTCGTGGTTGAGGATGGAGAGGATCACCGTCTCCAGCAGCACGCACTCCGCGAAGCTGCCCTCGACCCGCAGCAGCGGCGAGCCGGGGAAGTACACCTCGCCCTCCGGGTAGCCCCAGATGTCGCCCTGAAAGCGGTAGTCCGCGAGCCACTTCAGGGTCGGCTCGTCGACGATCCCCCGCTCGCCCAGGAAGGCGAGCATCTGCGCGTCGAACCGGAAGTTCGTCACCGCGTCCAGCACCCGGCCGGTGCCCGCGACCACGCCGTAGCGGCGGCCGTGCGGCAGGCGGCGGGTGAAGACCTCGAACACGCTGCGCCGCTCGGCCGTCCCGGCCTTCAGGGCGGCTTGCAGCATGGTCAGCTCGTACTGGTCCGTGAAGAGCGCCGTCGACGGGACTTCGACCGGCAGCCCAAGGTCCGCTGTGTTCATGACGACGAAGCGTACTCCCATTTCGTCAGTGTGACGATTTCTGGGCCGAGTGGCAGCATGGCTGTTGTGACGTCACCCGCGCCCGTAGAGATCGAACGCACCGAATCGGCGGAGGAGACCTTCGCCGTACCCGAGCCGGACGTCCCCTGGATCACGATCGTCCACAATGATCCGGTCAACCTCATGAGCTATGTGACCTACGTCTTCCAGACGTACTTCGGCTACTCGAAGGACAAGGCCACCGAGCTCATGCTCGACGTCCACCACAAGGGCCGGGCGGTCGTCTCCAGCGGGAGCCGCGAGGAGATGGAGCGCGACGTGCAGGCGATGCACGGCTACGGACTGTGGGCCACCCTCCAGCAGGACCGGAAGTAAACCGACACAGATGCCCGGACACTTCGAACCGCTCCCCGGCGGCGGCGCGACCGTCGCGCTCGACGACGTCGAGATCTCCATCATCCGCTCGCTGGCCGTCCAGCTCCTGGAGCTGATCGGACCCGGCCCCGCCGAGGACGCCGGCGACGACCCGCTCGCCCAGCTGTTCGCCGAGGGCCCCAGCGAGCCGCCCGCCGATCCGGTGCTGCGCCGGCTGTTCCCGGACGCCTACACCGACCCCGAGCGGGAGCCGGGTGACCCGGCCGAGGCCGAGGAGCGGCGCGCGCACTCCGCCGAGTTCCGCCGCTACACCGAGAACGACCTGAGGGCCGGCAAGCGGAAGAACGCGCTCGCCGTCATCCGCACCCTGGACCAGATCGCGTCCTCGGCGGAGGGCGGCGAGGCGGTGCTCAAGCTGTCGCCCGAGCAGTCCCGGCAGTGGCTCTCCGCGCTGAACGACCTGCGCCTGGCCATCGGCTCCCGGCTGGAGATCTCCGACGAGGAGGACACGGACCCGCTGTACCGCCTCCCGGACCAGGACCCGCGCAAGCCCATGGTGCTGGCCTATCTCTGGCTCGGCGGTCTTCAGGAGACCCTCGTCTCGACGCTGATGCCCTGAGCGCCGCTTTCGCGTTCGCTCAGAGGACGCTCAACTCCGGATAACGATCGCGTCACCGGTGCGGCCGCTTTTGCTGCATTAGGGCGCACTTTGTCCCATTCTTCCTGTGCGGTGCGCCACAGGACGCCCTCGGACCCCTCTTTGCTCAATATTGCGGCCGTGATAAATCTTCACGATCGCCCGGCGGACACCACCCATGTCGCGCCGGGTGCGCCACCGAGCCGGCGATCGCCGGCCAGGCAACGAGCGGGTCCCTGACCTGCTCACTCCATCAGTTCCGGGGGGATCGAGACCCGATCCGAGGCCGAGTGAAGGCCACGGGTCGGCATGGAGAAAGGCGCACCACCATGGCCTCTGAGAAGGTCACCGAAGCCCCTGAAGAGGGTTACGAGCGAGGGCTCGGCAGCCGGCAGGTCCAGATGATCGCCATCGGTGGCGCCGTCGGAGTCGGTCTGTTCCTGGGAGCCGGGGCGAACATCGCCAAGGCCGGTCCCAGCCTCATCCTCATGTACGCCCTCGCGGGCGTGATCATCTTCTTCATCATGCGAGCCCTGGGCGAGCTGCTGCTCTACCGCCCGGTGTCGGGTTCGTTCGCCGAGTACTCGCGCGAGTTCCTCGGCGACTTCTTCGGTTACTTCACCGGCTGGACGTACTGGCTGATGTGGGTCGTGACCGGCATGGCCGAGCTGACGGCCGCCGCGATCTACGTCAACTACTGGTTCCCGGCCGTCCCGCGGTGGGTCACGGCGCTGGTCTTCCTGGTGGTCCTGTTCGGCGTCAACCTGATCTCCGTGAAGCTCTTCGGCGAGCTGGAGTTCTGGTTCTCGATGGTCAAGGTCACGGCCCTGATCGGCATGATCGTCATCGGCCTCGGCGTGCTGACCTTCGGCTTCAGCGCCGCCGGTGACACCGCCTCGGTGGCGAACCTGTACCAGTTCGACGGCTTCTTCCCCAAGGGCGTCGGCTCCTCGCTGATGACCCTGCAGGGCGTCATGTTCGCCTACCTCGCGGTCGAGCTGGTCGGCGTCACCGCCGGCGAGTCCGAGGACCCCGAGAAGACGCTGCCCAAGGCGATCAACACCCTGCCCTGGCGCATCGCCCTCTTCTACGTCGGTGCCCTCACCGTCATCCTCTGCGTGGTCAAGTGGACCGAGTTCGCGCCGGGCGTCAGCCCGTTCGTGAAGGCGTTCGCGGTGATCGGCATCCCGGCCGGCGCGGGCATCGTGAACTTCGTCGTCCTCACAGCCGCCCTGTCCTCCTGCAACTCGGGCATGTACTCCACGGGCCGCATGCTGCGCACCCTGGCGGACAACGGCGAGGCCCCGCGCGTCTTCGCCAAGCTGTCCTCCACCAAGACCCCGGCGCTCGGCATCACCGTCTCGGTGCTGTTCATGGGCATCGGCGTGGTGCTGAACTACGTGGTCCCGGAGAAGGCGTTCGGCTACGTCACCTCCGTCGCCACCGCCGCCGGCATCTGGACCTGGCTGATGATCCTGATCAGCCACGTGCTCTACCGCCGTGCGGTCGCCGCGGGCAAGCTGCCCGCCTCGTCCTTCCCCGCGCCGGGCGGCTCGGTCTGCTCGTACATCGCCATCGCCTTCCTGGTCTTCGTGACCGGCCTGATCGCGTACGATGCCGACTCCCGCGTCTGCCTGTACGTGATGGCCGTCTGGGCCGTCGCGCTCGGCATCGGCTGGAAGGTCATGAAGTCCCGCACGCCGCAGGGCGGCGAGCGTGACGAGCCGGCGCTGGAGAAGGTGGGCTAGACCCGCCGAGGGACCATCCAGGACGCCTGGCCGCCGGGAGTACTCGTGGCACCCCCGGCGGCCGCCGCTCAAGGCGTCCGCCATGCGGGTCGTCCCGTACCGCACTGCGGTACGGGACGGCCCGTCCCCCTATCCTGGCCCGCATGCTGACCCTCACCCAGGACCTGTACGACCGGATCGTCGCCCACGCCCGCGAGGACCACCCCGACGAGGCGTGCGGTGTGGTGGCCGGGCCGGAGGGCACCGGGCGCCCGGAGCGGTTCATCCCGATGCTGAACGCCGCCCGCTCGCCCACGTTCTACGAGTTCGACTCCCAGGACCTGCTGAAGCTCTACCGGGAGATGGACGACCGCGACGAGGAGCCGGTGATCATCTACCACTCCCACACCGCGACCGAGGCGTACCCCTCCCGCACCGACATCGGCTACGCCAACGAGCCCGGCGCGCACTACGTCCTGGTCTCCACGGCGGACGCCGACGGCCTCGGCGACTTCCAGTTCCGTTCGTTCCGCATCCTGGACGGAGCGGTCACCGAGGAGGAGGTCGAGGTCGTCGAGGCGTACTGATCCCACTCCCCGGTCGCGAACCGTCCGCCATCCGGGACAGGATTCCGGTCGGTGGACCGGGAATCGATACGATGAGCCCATGGTTCTGACTGTGGTGCGCGCCTTCTGCTGACGTACCGAGCCGCAGCCCCGACGAACACCTTCGAACAGGAGCCCGCAACCATGGCCATCGAGGTCCGCATCCCGACCATCCTCCGCCAGTACACCGACGGCCAGAAGGCGGTCGAAGGCACCGGGGAGACCCTCGCCGACCTGTTCGCCGACCTCGAGACCCGGCACGCGGGCATCCAGGGCCGCGTGGTGGACGGCGGCCAGCTGCGCCGCTTCGTCAACGTGTACCTGAACGACGAGGACGTCCGCTTCGTCGACGGCATCGACACCAAGCTGTCGGACGGCGACACCGTGACCATCCTGCCGGCCGTGGCCGGCGGCATGGCCTGATCGCATGCGGTACGACTCCCCGCTGGCCGCGGTGGGCAACACCCCTCTGGTGCGCCTGCCGCGGCTGTCGCCGTCCCCCGACGTCCGGATCTGGGCCAAGCTGGAGGACCGCAATCCGACCGGCTCCGTCAAGGACCGGCCCGCGCTGCACATGATCGAGCAGGCGGAGAAGGACGGCCGGCTCACCCCCGGCTGCACCATCCTGGAGCCCACCTCGGGCAACACCGGGATCTCGCTCGCCATGGCGGCCAAGCTCAAGGGCTACCGCATGGTGTGCGTGATGCCGGAGAACACCTCCCGTGAGCGCCGCGACCTGCTGGGCATGTGGGGCGCGGAGATCATCCCGTCCCCGGCGGCGGGCGGCTCCAACACCGCCGTCCGGGTCGCCAAGGAGCTGGCGGCCGAGCACCCGGACTGGGTGATGCTCTACCAGTACGGGAACCCCGACAACGCGGGCGCCCACTACTCCGGCACCGGCCCCGAGATCCTGGCCGACCTGCCCTCCGTCACCCACTTCGTGGCCGGCCTCGGCACCACCGGCACCCTGATGGGCGTCGGCCGCTACCTGCGCGAGCAGAAGCCGGACGTGAAGATCGTCGCCGCCGAGCCGCGCTACGACGACCTGGTGTACGGACTGCGCAACCTCGACGAGGGCTTCGTGCCCGAGCTGTACGACGCCTCGGTGCTCACCACCCGGTTCTCCGTCGGCTCGGCGGACGCGGTGGCCCGTACCCGTGAACTCCTCCAGCAGGAGGGCATCTTCGCGGGCGTCTCCACCGGCGCGGTGCTGCACGCGGCGCTCGGGGTGGGCCGCAAGGCGGTGAAGGCGGGGGAGAGCGCCGACATCGTCTTCGTGGTCGCCGACGGCGGCTGGAAGTACCTCTCCACCGGGGTCTACACGGCGGCCACCACCGAAGAGGCCGTCGAGACCCTTCAGGGCCAGCTCTGGGCCTAGCTCCCCTTGAGGGAGCCGTTCGGGGCAGTCGTGCGTCACACCGGTACCAAGTGGTGCCGGTGTCCCGGCCGGCCCCGGACGGAGAGGCGGACCCCATGCGCCGTACGACACCGCTCGCCCTCGCCGCGCTCGCGGCGGCCCTGCTGCTCGCGGGCTGCGGGACGGAAGGGAGGGACGCGGGGCGGAGCGTGTCACCGAAGCCGTCCCGCGAGAAGTGCGTGAGCGCGCTGAAGCTGACCGCCGCCGACTCCGGCCGCGACCTCTGCCTGGCCAAGGGCGGTGAGCTGCGGCTCGCCCTCGACGGCGACAAGGCCCGCCCCTGGAAGCCGGTCGAGGCGAAGGGCGGCGCGCTGACCGCGGTCAACTCCGGGTTCGTCCTCCAGCCGGGCGACGCGAACGCCGCGTACCGCGCCGACAAGCCCGGCACCGTCGAACTGACCTCGGCCCGCGCCGCCGAGCACTGGAAGGTGACGGTCCAGGTCCGCTAGGGCCTCTCGTTTGGATCAGGCCGGGCTCGCGTGCCCCGGCACCGCGCCTCGCCGCGTTGTCGTCACTCGCCATGGCTCCGCCATGACTCCCTCCTCCGCCTTGCGATCCACGGCACCGGACCTCGCTCCCTGATCCGGCCTGATCCAAACGAAAGACCCTAACCGGCGAGGTGGCGCACCCGGTCCCACAGGACCGGGTCGACCTCGCCCACCCGGTGCCGCAGCTCCTCCACGGGTACCTCGTGCAGCTCCCCGGCGTCCAGGAAGCGGGCCCCCTCGCCGAGGACACCGCCCGGCAGCGGGATCAGGTCCGGCCGCTCCTCCTCCGGGCGGCCGGTGATCCGGGCGACCGTGGCATGCCCGTCCCGTACCGCCAGCACCAGGCACGGCAGCGGCTCGGCCCACCAGATGTCACCGGCGCGCGGACGGCCCGTCAACTCTTCTGTGGAGGGCGGCCGTCGGCGGGCCCGGCGCTGTCGGTGCCCCCGTCCCCAGCCGTCCACCAGCGTGGCGACCAGGGCCAGCAGGAGCACCGCCACCAGCGCGAGCCACCACGTCGTGTCCATGAGCGGGACGTTACCGGCGCGCGCCGCCCGCCGCGCGCCCTCGGCTGATCCCCATGCGCCCCCGGTCCAGCCGAACCGGTGACAGCACAGGTGAGTTCGCCCACAACGGCCCCTGGCGAAGGAGCGACCCGTCCTCTCGCGCCTTACGCTCGACGAACCGCACAACCCTGCCCTGCTGCTCTCCGACCCGCTTCTGCCAACGGAGGTTTCCGCTCCATGAAGCTCACCGTCGTCGGCTGCTCGGGGTCGTTCCCGTCCGCGGAATCGGCCTGTTCGAGCTACCTCGTCGAGGCCGACGGCTTCCGGCTGCTTCTCGACATGGGCAACGGCGCCCTGGGCGAGTTGCAGCGCCACATCGGTCTGTACGACCTCGACGCGATCTTCCTCAGCCATCTGCACGCCGATCACTGCATCGACATGTGCGCGTACTTCGTGGCGCGCTACTACCGGTACGAGGGCGGCCGCTGCGAGCCGATCCCGGTCCACGGCCCCGAGGGCACCGAGCACCGGCTGACCACGGCGTACGCCGACACCCCGTCCGCGTCCTCCATGAGCGAGGTCTTCGACTTCCACACGGTCAAGCCGTCCACCTTCGAGATCGGCCCCTTCACCGTGCACACCGAGCGGGTGCGGCACCCGGTGGAGGCGTACGCGATCCGGATCGAGCACGGGGGCCGGTCCCTGACGTACTCGGGGGACACCGGGGTCAGCGAGGCGCTGGACGAGCTGGCGCGGGACACCGACCTGTTCCTGTGCGAGGCCGCCTTCACGCACGGCAAGGAGAACATCCCCGACCTGCACCTCAACGGGCGCGAGGCCGGGGAGACCGCCACCCGCGCGGGCGCCCGCATGCTGGTCCTCACCCACATCCCGCCGTGGACCGACCCCGAGGTCAACCTGGCCCACGCCCGCGAGACCTTCGCCGGGCCGGTGGAGCTGGCGGCGCCCGGCACGACGTACGAGCTGTAGCCCCGGCCTACGCGCGAGGGCCCCGGAACCTGATCAGGTTCCGGGGCCCTCGCGCGTAGGCCGGCCGGGTTACTTGGCCTCGGCCTTCTGGATCTCGGCCAGCTCCTCGTCGGACTCACGGCCCGGCGTGGGGAGGTTGAACTTGATGATGGCGAAGCGGAAGACCACGTAGTAGACGACCGCGAAGCACAGGCCCACCAGGATGAGACCCAACGGGTTCGACGCGATGCCCCAGTTCAGGCCGAAGTCGATCACACCGGCCGAGAAGCCGAAGCCGTCCCGCATGCCCAGCGACCAGGTCAGCGCCATGGAGACACCGGTGAGCACCGCGTGGATCGCGTACAGCACCGGGGCGATGAACATGAAGGTGAACTCGATCGGCTCGGTGACACCGGTGACGAAGGAGGTCAGCGCGAGAGAGAACATCATGCCGCCGACGACCTTGCGGCGCTCGGGCCGGGCGCAGTGCACGATCGCCAGGCAGGCGGCGGGCAGCGCGAACATCATGATCGGGAAGAAGCCGGTCATGAACTGGCCCGCGTGCGGGTCGCCGGCGAGGAAGCGCGCGATGTCGCCGCTCTTGCCGTGGTAGTCGCCCGCCTGGAACCACGGGAACGAGTTCAGCAGGTGGTGCATGCCGATCGGGATCAGCGCGCGGTTGGCGACACCGAAGATGCCCGCGCCGACCGCGCCCGAGCCGACCAGCCACTCACCGAAGTTGTGCAGACCCGCGCCGAGCACCGGCCAGATGTAGCCGAACACGATGCCGATGAGCAGACCCGCGAGCGCGGAGAGGATCGGGACCAGCCGGCGGCCGCCGAAGAAGCCGGCCCAGTCGGGCAGCTTGGTGCGGTAGAAGCGCTGGTAGAGCAGGGCGACGACGATGCCCATCACCACACCGCCGAGGACCTTGGCGTCCACCGGGGCGTTCACCATGACGACCTTGCCGTCGACGGCGGTGGCCACCTTCGGCAGGCTCTTGTCGGTGAACGTGGCCAGCACGTTCTTGAAGACCAGGTAGCCGACGACCGCGGCGAGCGCGGTCGAGCCGTCCGACTTCTTGGCGAAGCCGATGGCGATGCCCACCGCGAACAGCAGCGGCATGTTGTCCAGGATCGCGTTGCCGCCCGCGGCCATGAAGGAAGCGATCTTGGTCAGGAACGCCGGGAAGGAGGGGTCGCCCAGCATGTCGGTGTTGCCGAGCCGCACCAGGAGGGCGGCGGCGGGGAGCACCGCGACCGGCAGCATCAGGCTGCGGCCGATCCGCTGCAGGACGCCCATCACCTTGGCGCCCTTTTTGTTCTCGGCCGGGGGCGCGGCGCTGGCCGTGGTCACAACTTCCTCCAGATGGGCAGGGCGCCGCCCTGGGACCATGGAAGGGGACGGCAGCGTCTGTGGTCTACACCACTTGTGGTGTAGACCTGTTGTAGCACGATGGCATGGATATAAGGAACCCGTGAAATAGCGATCGAAGGGCTACGCGGAGTGCCGGACGCGCCGGGGTCCGGGGGCGGTTTGGCGGGGTTCCCCGTGGTGGTGTAGACCAGTCTCCGGACGGTTCTCGTTCGGACCGGTTCGGACCAGGGAGAAAGAACATGGCCAGCAAGGCTGAGAAGATCGTCGCCGGGCTCGGCGGCATCGAGAACATCGACGAGGTCGAGGGCTGCATCACCCGCCTGCGTACCGAGGTCCACGACCCGTCGCTCGTCGACGAGGCCGCCCTGAAGGCCGCCGGCGCGCACGGTGTCGTGAAGATGGGCACCGCCGTCCAGGTCGTCATCGGCACCGACGCCGACCCGATCGCCGCGGAGATCGAAGACATGATGTGAGCCTCGCGCTCACCTGCACGAGGGGCTTCTTCCCATGGGGGAGGAGCCCCTCGCGTCACTCCCGATAGGCTCAGCCGCATGTCTCGCATCGACGGCCGCACCCCCGACCAGCTCCGCCCCGTCACCATCGAACGCGGCTGGAGCAAGCACGCCGAGGGCTCCGTCCTCGTCTCCTTCGGCGACACCAAGGTGTTCTGCACCGCCAGCGTCACCGAAGGCGTCCCCCGCTGGCGCAAGGGCAGCGGCGAGGGCTGGGTCACCGCCGAGTACTCCATGCTGCCCCGCTCCACCAACACCCGCGGCGACCGTGAGTCGGTCCGGGGCCGGATCGGCGGGCGCACGCACGAGATCTCCCGCCTCATCGGCCGCTCGCTGCGCGCGGTCATCGACTACAAGGCGCTCGGCGAGAACACCATCGTCCTGGACTGCGACGTCCTCCAGGCCGACGGCGGCACCCGCACCGCCGCCATCACCGGCGCCTACGTCGCCCTCGCCGACGCGATCGCCTGGGCCCAGCGCAAGAAGCTGGTCAAGGCCAATCGTCAGCCGCTCACCGGCACGGTCGGCGCCGTCTCGGTCGGCATCGTCGACGGCGTCCCGCTGCTCGACCTCTGCTACGAGGAAGACGTGCGCGCCGAGACCGACATGAACGTGGTCTGCACCGGCGACGGCCGCTTCGTCGAGATCCAGGGCACCGCCGAGGCCGAGCCCTTCGCCCGCGAGGAGCTGAACGCCCTGCTCGACCTGGGTGTGGCCGGCTGCGCCGAACTCACCAAGTTCCAGCGGGCCGCCCTCGCGCTGACCCTGCCCGAGTAGCACCGGGGCGGGTAAAGAGAACCCCAAAAAAGACGGACACCCCCAGGCAACCCCGCCCCGGCGGACGGCGTCTTGGACGGTACGGGCGCGCGGCTCGATCCCGCGCGCCCGGCCAGCCGTACCTGGGGAGGGACACGCATGGCCGCCGGCCGCCGCCGTACCACCGTCATCGCCGCGCTCGCGGCCGCCGCGCTCACCGTGGGCCTCGCCACCGGCTGCGACGCCGTGCACAAGGCCCTGGACTGTGTGCAGACCGCCGACTCCATCGCGGACAGCGTCACCGACCTCCAGCAGGCCGTGGAGAACGCCGCGGACGACCCCTCGCGGGCCGACGCCTCGCTGGACTCCATAGAGCAGAACCTGGACCGGATCGGCGACCGCACGGACGACGCCGATGTCAACAAGGCGGTGGACGACCTGAATTCGGCCGTCTCCCACGTCCGGACCGAGATCAGGAACGGGGAAAACACCCCGGACGTCCGCCCGGTCACCGACGCGGCCGGCGAACTCACCAAGGTCTGCACCCCGTAGGGATTCAGCGCCCCCGGTCCTCCCGGCGGCCCCGGCGGAGTTCCTGCCGGGCCTCCCGGCGGTCCAGGCGGTCCCGGCGGCGCAGCTCCTTCAGCCGCTGCCGCTCGGCCCGGGTGAGCTTGCGCTCCACGCCGACCCCGCCCCAGAACGCGAACCCGGTGATGGTCACGCGCGGCGCTCCCGGGTCGCCGGGCTCGTCCCGGTCCAGGTGCTCGAAACCGCCCATGACGCCGATGCCGCGCACCACGACCTCGACACCCGGCGGCACGATCACTTCCAGACCGCCCATGACGGCAACGCAGTTGATCTCGACCTCGCGGTCCGCGAAGAACGCCTCGCGCAGGTCGATCTCGCCGCCGCCCATGAACGCGAAGCAGGTGAACTTCTTCGGCATCGTCCAGCGCCCCTTGCGCTGGAACCCGGACAGCACCGCCACCGCCCCGGTCGAGGAGCCCTCGCCGCCGACGATCCGGGACGCCCAACTCCCGTCGTCCACCGGCCGCTTGGTGAAGGAGACCGGGGGAGCGGCGGCCGGGGTGGCCGGCAGGTCGCTGGTCAGCGGGGCCAGCTCGCCGTAGGTGCGGGCCTGGTACGCCGACTCCAGCCGCTCCTCGAACTCCGCCATGTCCAGGCGGCCTTCGGCCAGGCCGTCGCGGAGGATCTCGGCGACCCGCTCCCGGTCGGCGTCGGAGGCGCGGAGGTCCGGCACGGGACCGGGGGAACGGCGGTCCGGGGCAGCGTCGTCGGTCATGACAGCAGACTACGAGACGGCCTTCTCCGCGTACATCTTGGCGATGACCGCCTCGATGTCGGGTTCCCGGACGGAGAGGTCCACCAGCGGGTAGGCCGCCGCCAGATGGGCCACCAGGGGTGCCGCCGACTGTCCGGCCGGGAACGCCAGCCACTGCCGGGGCCCCTCCACCCGCACCACCCGCGCCGAGGGCACCTCGACCGGCGGCAGCTCCCGCTCCAGGTCCACCACCAGCGTCCGCTCGCCCTCCCCGGCCGTGTGCAGCCCGGTCAGCGAACCGTCGTACACCAGGCGGCCGTGGTCGATCACCATCACCCGCGAGCACAGCTGCTCGATGTCCTGGAGGTCGTGGGTGGTGAGCAGGACCGTGGTGCCGCGCTCGGCGTTCAGCTCCTTCAGGAAGCCACGCACCTTCGCCTTGGAGACGACGTCCAGGCCGATCGTCGGCTCGTCCAGGTACAGCACCTCCGGGTCGTGCAGCAGGGCCGCCGCGATGTCGCCGCGCATCCGCTGGCCCAGCGAGAGCTGGCGTACGGGCACGTCCAACAGGTCGGCCAGCTCCAGCAGTTCGACACAGCGGTCCAGGTTCTCCCGGTACCGGGCGTCCGGAATCCGGTACATGCGGTGCGCCAGCCGGTAGGAGTCGATCAGCGGCAGGTCCCACCACAGGGTCGTCCGCTGCCCGAACACCACCCCGATCCGGGACGCCAGCCGGGTCCGCTCCCGCGACGGGTCGATCCCGGCCACCCGCAGCCGGCCCGAGGTCGGGGTGAGGATGCCGGTCAGCATCTTGATCGTGGTCGACTTGCCCGCGCCGTTCGGCCCGATGTAGCCGACCATCTCCCCGCGCGCCACGGTGAACGAGATCGAGTCCACCGCCCGCACCTCGCGCCGCTCCCGCTTCAGGAACCCGGTCTTCCTGCGCACCTCGAAGACCTTGCCGACCTTCTCCAGCGCGATGAACCCCTCGCCGTCCGCCATCAGTTCAGCTCCCCGTGCTCCGGTACGAACGCAGTCCCGCCCGCCAGGCCAGCCCGGCGAGCGCACAGCAGGCCAGCGCCACCAGCGGGGAGACGAACGCCGTCCACCCCGGCAGCCCCAGCGGACAGGGGCGCCCCAGCACATAGGCGGCGGGCACCCAGTTGACGAAGGCCAGCGGCAGCACGAAGGTCACCCCGCGCACCAGACCCTCGGTGAACACCGCGGGCGGGTACTGGAGCAGGGTCGTACCGCCGTAGGTGAAGGCGTTCTGCACCTCCGAGGCGTCCTGCGCCAGGAACTGGAAGGCCGCGCCCGCCACGAACACCGCGCAGAAGATCCCGCAGCCGCCCGCGATCATCACCGGCATCAGCAGCAGCTTGAGCGGCGTCCAGTCCACGTCCAGCCGGCTCAGCGACCAGCCCAGCACCAGCGCCCCCTGCGTCACCCGGCCCAGCCGCCGCAGCGCGAACCGGTCCGCCGCGACCTGCGCCAGCACCGGCGCCGGACGCACCAGCAGGGTGTCCAGCGTGCCGTCCCGCACCCGGCGCCCCAGCCGGTCCATCGACCCGATCAGCAGATCCGCCATCCCGAAGGCCACCGCCGACAGCCCGTACAGGAACGCCACCTCCGGCAGCGACCAGCCCGCCAGCGAGTCCACGCGGGAGAACATCAGCATGATCGCGACGAAGTCGAAGAAGGTCGCCGCGAAGTTGCCGAACGTGGTCATCACGAACGATGCCCGGTACGCCATCGTGGAGCGCACCCACATCCCGGCGATCAGCCCGTACGCCCGCACACCCTCGCGGACCCGGCCGTACTCAGCCACCCTGGACCACCACCCGCCGGGTCGCCGCCGACTGGAGCAGGCGCCCCGCGCCCAGCAGCGCCACCGCCCATCCGGCCTGGAACAGCCAGACCCCCAGCAGGTCCGCCCGGCCCAGCAGCACGTCCGCCGGGGCCTGGAGCAGCGCCGACCAGGGCAGCGCCCGCACGACCTCGCCGAGCGTGCCCGGGAAGACGTTCAGCGGGAGCAGCATCCCGGAGCAGAAATACCCCGCCAGCTGCGCGATCCGGGTCACCCCCGAGCCGTCCAGCAGCCAGAACGCGCTCAGCGCCAGCAGGTACCGGATGCCGAAGCCGACCAGCATCGCCAGCGCCAGCGTGACCAGCAGCGCCAGCCAGGTGCCGGCGTCCGGGGGCAGATAGGCGTGGAAGCAGAGCATCCCGAAGAGGAAGGGCAGCACCCCCCGCCCGAGCAGCTGGAAACAGGCCCGGCCCAGGTCGGCCGCGAGCCACCACAGTTGAAGATCGGCCGGCCGGTAGAGATCGACCGCCACGTCACCCGTACGGATGCGTTCCATCAACTCTTCCTCGACGCCCCCGCCGCCGATCGCCAGCGTGGAGAGCAGGGCCTGTCCCAGCCATACGTAGGTCACGGCCTGCGCCTGGTCATATCCGCCCAAGTGCGGACGGGCGTCCCACAGGGCACGGTAGGTGCAGACGATGATCAGACCGAAGACGGTATTGGTGAACACCCCTGCCGCCGTGGCCGCGCGGTAGGTCGCGTACCGTCTGAATCCCCCTGCCGCGACGGCCACGTACAACCGTCCAGCGTCCACGCCGGTCCACCTCCTCGGACTGCTCGACACCGAAGCGCAGGAGCCTAGCCCCCGGCCCCCGCGAACGGCCACGCGTTTTCCGTGACCGAAGCGTGCCGGAATCCGGGAACGGTTCACCAGGTGCGAGAGTCTTCAACCAGGGGGCGCAGAAGGCGTACGAGGCGTACGGGAACGTACGACGAAACAGGAGTCCGTGCACGACATGAGCGACGAGCCGCAGCCGCAGCAGCCGAACGAGGGCGGGGCACCGAGGGGACCTCAGCCGGCTGAGGGGCCCGCAGCAGCGGAACCGCAGGCGAAACCGGTGAAGAGCCCGAACGCCCCCCGGCCGACGGGATCTTCGGCGACGGGTTCTCCGGCGACGGGCGGGAAGCCCGAGGCGGAGAAGCCGGACGAGGGTGCCGAGGGTGCCAAGGGCGCGCAGGCCCCGGCCGTGCCCGCGCAGTCCGGTGCCAAGGAGGCCCCGGCGGAGAAGTCCCCCGCCGAGAAGTCCACTGCCGAGAAGTCCCCCGCCGAGAAGTCCCCCGCCGAGAAGTCCCCCGCGGGGAAGAACCCGCCGGCCAAGAGCCCGGCGGCGGACACCCCGCCCGCCGAGAGCACCCAGGTGCTGCGCCGGGTCAGCGCCCCCGCCGGGTCGGCGAAGCCCCGTACCGGTGGTGCCAAGCCGGAGCAGGCGCCCGAGAGCACCCAGGTGCTCCGGCGCGTCAAGGCCGACCAGCCGCCGCCCGCCGAGAGCACGCAGGTGCTCCGCCGGGTCAACGCGCCCCGGTCCGGCGACACCCCCAAGCCCGGCGCCGACGCGCCCAAGCCCCCCGTGGCCCCGGCTCCCGCAGCCCCGGCCGCCGCGGCCGGAGCCACCAGCGTCCTGCCCCGCACCCCGTCCGAGCCCACCGCGACCCCCCAGGCGAGCGGCAACGGCAGCGACGGCGGCGAGGGTGGCGGCGGTACCGGGGACGGCGGCGGCAAGAAGCCCAAGCGGCCCAAGCGCACCGGCTGGCGGCGGATCTTCCCCACCTGGCGGATGGTGCTCGGCACCTTCGTCATGTGCGTGATCGTGGTCATCGGGCTGCTGTTCCTCGGCTACTCGATGGTCCAGATCCCGGC
This sequence comes from Streptomyces seoulensis, assembly GCF_004328625.1. NCBI lineage: Bacteria > Bacillati > Actinomycetota > Actinomycetes > Kitasatosporales > Streptomycetaceae > Streptomyces > Streptomyces seoulensis. The sequence goes on along the minus strand of NZ_CP032229.1, from coordinate 2,272,310 downwards.
CGCCAACGCCCTGGCCACCAAGCAGGCCACCGTCTACCTCTACGCCGACGGCTCCCAGCTCGCCCGAGACGGCGAGGTCAACCGCGAGAACGTGGGCCTCGCCCAGATCGCCAAGCCCGCCCAGCACGCCATCCTGGCCGCCGAGGACCGCGACTTCTACACCGAGTCCGCCGTCGACCCCAAGGCGATGCTCCGCGCGGGCTGGAACACCGCCCTCGGCAAGGGCAAGCAGTCCGGCTCCACCATCACCCAGCAGTACGTGAAGAACTACTACCTGGCCCAGGAGCAGACGGTCACCCGCAAGGCCAAGGAGTTCTTCATCTCGATCAAGCTGGACCGGGAGAAGTCGAAGAACGAGATCCTCGAGGGCTACCTCAACACCAGCTACTTCGGCCGCAACGCCTACGGCATCCAGGCCGCCGCCCAGGCGTACTACGGCGTCGACGCGATCGACCTCGACGCGGGCCGCGCCGCCTACCTCGCCGCGCTGGTCAACGCGCCCAGCGAGTACGACGTCGTCGCCCACCCCGAGAACAAGCCGGCCGCGCTCGCCCGCTGGAACTACGTGCTGGACGGCATGGTCGCCAAGGGCTGGCTGAGCCAGTCCGAGCGCACCGGGATGAAGTTCCCGATGCCGAAGGAGCAGACCGTCTCCACCGGCATGTCCGGCCAGCGCGGCTATCTGGTCGAGGCCGTCAAGCAGTACCTGGTCGGCCACGACATCCTCACCAAGGACCAGCTGACCGCGGGTGGTTACCGGATCACGACCACCATCCAGAAGCCCAAGCAGGACGCCTTCGTGAAGGCCGTCGACGACCAGCTCATCTCCAAGCTGGACAAGAAGAACCGCAAGGCCGACACCTACGTCCGCGCGGGCGGCGCCTCGATCGACCCGAAGACCGGCAAGATCGTCGCGATGTACGGCGGCATCGACTACGTGCAGCAGTACACCAACGGTGCGACCCGGGGCGACTACCAGGTCGGCTCCACCTTCAAGCCGTTCGTGTTCACCTCGGCCGTGCAGAACTCCTCCAGCACGCAGGACGGCCAGCGCATCACGCCCAACACGTACTACGACGGCACCAACAAGCGTCTGGTGACGGGCTGGTCCGGCGGCCGGTACAACCCGGAGAACGAGGACCAGAAGTCCTACGGCCAGATCACCGTCCGCAAGGCCACCGACCTGTCCGTCAACGCGGTGTACGCGCAGATGGCCGCCGACGTCACCGGTGACAAGGTCAAGCAGACCGCGATCGACCTCGGCATCCCGGCCGACACCCCCGACCTCTACCCGTCCCCGTCCATCGCGCTCGGCACCGCCAACGCCAGCGTGCTGGAGATGACCGAGGCGTACGCCACCCTGGCCAACCACGGCCGGCACGGCACGTACACGATCATCGAGAAGATCAGCAAGGACAACGTCCCGGTCGACCTGCCCGGCCGGCAGACCAAGCAGGCCGTCACCCGCGAGGCCGCCGACACCACCACCTCGGTGCTGAAGAGCGTGGTCGAGGGCGGTACGGCCACGGCCGCGCAGGCCGCAGGCCGTCCGGCCGCGGGCAAGACCGGTACCGCCGAGGAGGACACCGCCGCCTGGTTCGCGGGCTACACCCCGGACCTCGCCACGGTCGTCTCCGTGATGGGCCAGGACCCGGTCACCGCCAAGCACGTACCGCTGTACGGCGCCCTCGGCGTGGCCCGGATGAACGGTGGCGGTCCGCCCACCGAGATCTGGGCGCAGTACACGCGGGACGCGCTGCGCGGCAAGCCCGCCGCGAGCTTCGACCTGGAACTCCAGCCCGGCGCCGACGTGGTCGCGCCCAGCACCCGCCCCTCCACCTCGCCCGGCACCGACGCGGGCCAGGACAACGGCGGCACCACCGGCACCCCGAGCCAGGGCACCACGCCCACCGACGGCGGCCAGGGCAACGGCGGCAGCACCCCCTCCCAGGGCACCACCCCCGCCGACCCGACCACGGGCGGCGGCGGTGCCACCACCACCGACGGCGGCGCGGGCGGCGGCCCGGCCACCACCAACGGCGGGGCCGCCGACGGGGGCGCCACCGGCGGCGGTAACCCCGGCGGCCAGCCCGGTACGGGCGGCACGGGCGGCGGCGCCGACCCCGGTACCACCGGTCTGCCCGGCGGCTTCATCGCCCCGCAGACGGCCCGGCGCCAGTAGGACCGCACACGAGAAGGGGCTGACGACCACGGTCGTCAGCCCCTTCTCGTATGTTCCGGCGATGGCTCAGAGGTACAGCCCGGTGGAGTCCTCCGACCCCTCGAACCGGTCCGCGGCCACCGCGTGCAGGTCCCGCTCGCGCATCAGCACGTACGCCACGCCCCGGACCTCGACCTCGGCCAGGTCCTCCGGGTCGAACAGGACGCGGTCGCCGGGCTCCACGGTGCGGACGTTCTGCCCGACCGCGACCACCGCGGCCCAGGCCAGCCGGCGCCCGACCGCCGCGGTCGCGGGGATCAGGATGCCGCCGCCCGAACGGCGCTCGCCCTCACCGGTCTCCTGCCGCACCAGCACCCGGTCGTGCAGCATCCGGATGGGCAGCTTGTCGTGCTGGGAGGTGCTCTGCTCGTCTCTGTTGGCGCTCACGCCCCCGAACCTACCTGCCCGCGCGGCGCGGACACGCCTCCGGGTCGCCACGGCTCCTCGCCGCGGCGACCCGGTCGCGAAAGGTGGTCCGTGCTAGCGCGAGAGCAGACGCCGGTGCTTGCGCTTGCGCGAGCCCGCGACGATCAGCCCGACCGTCCCGGCGACGATCAGCGCGGCGGGTACGACGCGCTCCATGCGGGGCGCGCCGTCGTCGTCCACGAACTGGTCCCGCACCTCGGTCATCACGCGATTGACCTGGACGTACGCCCGTCCGAAGACGCGGTCGACGCCGGCGACGGCCTTCGCCTTGGCATCCCCGACGATCGTCTTGGGGTGCACCCGCACCCCGATCTCGTCGAGCGTCTCGGCCAGCACAGCACGACGGCGCTTGATGTCCGCCTCGATCTGCGCCGGTGTTCTGGTGTCCGACGTCTCCGCCACCGTACGGCCTCCGAAATCTCCTGGTGCTGTTCCGAACAGTCTGTCAGCTCTGCGCCACACCGCACGGCAAGGGCCCCCGGTTAGGCTTGGCGGATGAGCGAGCGACTTGAGCCCGGGGACGTTGCCCCCGCCTTCACCCTGCCCGACGCCGACGGGAACGAGGTGTCCCTGTCGGACCACAAGGGCCGCAAGACCATCGTGTACTTCTACCCCGCCGCGCTTACCCCCGGCTGCACCAAGCAGGCGTGCGACTTCACCGACAACCTCGCCCTGCTGTCCGGCGCCGGGTACGACGTCATCGGCATCTCGCCCGACAAGCCGGAGAAGCTCGCCAAGTTCCGTGAGCAGGAGGACCTCAAGGTCACCCTCCTCGCCGACCCGGACAAGAAGGTCCTTCAGGCGTACGGCGCCTTCGGCGAGAAGAAGCTCTACGGCAAGACCGTCACCGGTGTCATCCGCTCCACGGTCGTCGTGGACGAGGACGGCAAGGTCGAGCGCGCCCTGTACAACGTCAAGGCCACCGGTCACGTGGCGAAGATCATCAAGGATCTGGGCATCTGAAGCCGCCGCCCGGCCGCTAGCATGGCCGGGCAGCAGCAGGCGGCCGTGGTGGAATTGGCAGTCACGCTGGGTTTAGGTCCCAGTGGGGTAACTCCCGTGAGGGTTCGAGTCCCTCCGGCCGCACCAGCATTCAGCCCAGCAGCTCCCGCACCACCGGGATCAGGGCACGGAACGCCTTACCGCGATGGCTGATGGCGTTCTTCTCGTCCGCGCTCAGCTCCGCGCAGGTACGGCTCTCGCCCTCCGGCTGAAGGATCGGGTCGTACCCGAAGCCGCCGCTCCCCGCCGGGGCCTGCCGCAAGGTGCCGCGCAGCTGGCCCTCCACCACCCGCTCGGTGCCGTCGGGCAGCGCCAGCGCGGCCGCGCAGGCGAAGTGGGCGGCCCGGTGCTCGTCCGCGATGTCGGAGAGCTGGGCGAGCAGCAGATCGAGGTTGGCGGTGTCGTCGCCGTGCCGGCCGGCCCAGCGGGCGGAGAAGATGCCGGGGGCGCCGTTCAGCACGTCGACGCAGAGCCCCGAGTCGTCGGCGACAGCCGGAAGCCCGGTGGCCTGGGCGAGCGCGTGCGCCTTCAGCAGGGCGTTCTCCGCGAAGGTGACGCCGGTCTCCTTGACGTCCGGGATCTCGGGAAAGGCGTCGGCACCGATCAGCTCGTGCGGCAGCCCGGCGTCGGCCAGGATGGCCCTCAGCTCGGTGATCTTTCCGGCGTTACGGGTGGCGAGGATCAAGCGGGTCATGGGGGCCAGTATTCACCGGCCCCCTTCCGCGTACCCGCCAGGGGTTACAGCTCCGCCTGTCCGGCGCCCTTGAGGAGCGAGAGGTTCAGGGTCTCGGCCATGGTGTGGAAGCCGAGGTCGCTGGGGTGCAGGTGGTCGCCGGAGTCGTACCGGGGGAGCATCCGGTGCGGGTCGCTGGGGTCCTTCAGGGCGCGGTCGAAGTCGACGACCGCGTCGTACACCCCGCCGGCCCGGATCTCCGCGTTGACCTGCTCGCGCATCCGCTCCAGCGCCGGGGTCCAGGTCCGGTGGCCGCCGAACGGGGTCAGGGTGGTGCCGACGACCTTCAGTCCGCGCGCGTGCGCCTGCCGGACCAGGGTGCGCAGCCCGTCGGTGATCTTCTTGCCGTCGGCGGCCGAGCGGGAGTGCGTGACGTCGTTGATGCCGAGGTCGATGACGACGACCTTGACGTTGGGCCGGGACAGCGCGTCACGGCCGAAGCGGGACAGCCCGCTCGGGTTCTCGGCGGGCCGGCCCAGCCCGTCGGCCAGCACCTGGTTGCCGGTGATGCCCTCGTTGACGACGGAGTAGCGCGGCACGTCCGCCCCGCTCGCGGCGGCCGAACGCAGCCGGGAGGCCAGCACGTCCGGCCAGCGTCGGTTCTCGCCCATGGTCGAGGTGATGCCGTCGGTTATGGAGTCGCCGAACGCCACCACCGTGCCGTCCGCCTCGTTGCTCAGCACGTCCAGCGCGGTCAGGTAACGCCAGTACCCGCTCCGCTCGGCGTACGGGACGCCCGTCGCCTCCTCGGTGCGGTCACCGGGCGCCACGAACGAGATCTGCCGCGCGTGCGGGTGGATGGTGACCGGCCCGGAGGGCGTGGGGGCGTACGTGGTGACCAGCACGTCCTGGTCGTGCGGGACGACGAGCCGCACCGCGTCGCTGACGGCCTGGCCGCCGGCCGGGATGGTGACCGCGTAGGAGCCGTCGAACGTCAGGCGCCGCATCGTTTCCGCACGGGCGGCGGCCGTGCCCCGGCCCGCCGAGAGGGCCACCGAGGCGTGAGTGATGGTCAGCGGCGCCTGGCCGTACAGGTTCGACAGGGTGACGCGGGCGCTCGTACCGCCGGTGTGCGCGTGCACGACGTTGCGCACCGAGCGGCCCGCGAGGCCGGTGGCCTCGGTGCCGGGCTCGGCGCCGACGGGCGACGCGGCCCAGGAGCCGACCCAGGTGCCCGCCGAGGCGGGCGCGGCGGACGAACCGTGGGGGCGCCGGCCCGTGGCCGTGGACCCCGAGGTGCCCTCGCCGGCCGCCGACCTGATGAGGACGGTGACGGAAAGGGCGACGACGAGTGCGACGAACGCACTGAGCAGGGCATAACCGTGGCGCTTGGTCACGCTGGCGTTGTTCTCCTCGGGAGACGGGAAGCCGGACGATCAATACACCATGATGCGGCATATGGGGGACCGGAGTTGACGGGCACCCCGGTCGCCGGAACCTGCCCCGGCCCCCCTCCAGTCTGACGCCGTGGGCCTCCCCGCCGTTCCCTGCCGAGGCGGGAAGGGACAATGTGTGTGCGGGATCACCGATCGGGCGGAGCGAGATGGAACGCGCGCAAACGGAAGAGGCGGAGCCGGGCCGCACCCCCCGGCCGACGGCTGCCGGGCGGGCCGGTTCGTACCGGACCATGACCGCCTTCACGGCGGCCGACGAGGAGCGGCAGCGCGGCGTACGGCGCATGAAGCTCACGGCGGCCGGACTGCTGCTGTTCGTCGCCGTCGTGTACGCCCTGGCCACCTGGGCCGGGCACGCGGGGGCGGGACACTGGACGGGCTATGTCGCGGCGGCCGCCGAGGCCGGGATGGTCGGCGCGCTCGCCGACTGGTTCGCGGTCACCGCGCTGTTCCGGCACCCGCTGGGCCTGCCCATCCCGCACACCGCGATCATCCCCACCAAGAAGGACCAGCTCGGCGTCTCCCTGGGCGAGTTCGTCGGGGAGAACTTCCTCTCCGAGGACGTCGTACGGCAGCGGCTCGCCGCCGTCGGCATCGGCAGCAGGCTCGGTGACTGGCTGGCCGAGCCGGCCAACGCCGACCGGGTCACCGCCGAGCTGGCCACCGCGCTGCGCGGCGCGCTGACCGTGCTGCGCGACTCGGACGTGCAGGCGGTGGTGGGGGAGGCGATCACCCGGCGGGCCGACGCGCGGGAGATCGGACCGGCCGTGGGCAAGCTGCTGGACCGGATCGTGGCCGACGGCGGCCACCGGCGCGTGGTCGACCTGGTGGTGGGCCGCGCCCACGAGTGGCTGGAGCGGCACCGGGACGACGTGATGGTGGCCATCGAGGGCGGCGCGCCCGGCTGGACCCCGCGCTTCGTGGACCGCAAGGTCGGCGACCGCGTCTACAAGGAACTGCTGCGCTTCGTCACGGAGATGCGGGAGATGCCCTCGCACCCCGCGCGCGCCGCCCTGGACCGCTTCCTCACCGACTTCGCCTCCGACCTCCAGTCCGACACCGAGACCCGGGCACGGGTGGACCGGCTCAAGCGCGAGGTGCTGGCCCGGGACGAGGTGCAGGACCTGATCGCGTCCGCCTGGACCGCCGTACGGTCGATGATCGTCGCGGCGGCGGAGGACGAGCACAGCGAGCTGCGCCTGCGGGTGCGGACCGGGCTGCTCTCGCTGGGGCGGCGGCTGGCGACCGAGCCCAAGATGCAGGGCAAGGTCGACCGCTGGGTCGAGGGCGCGGCCGTCCACGTGGTCACCAGCTACCGCAAGGAGATCACCTCCCTGATCACCGAGACGGTGGCGGGCTGGGACGCGGAGCACACCACCCGGAAGATCGAGGCGCACATCGGGCGCGACCTCCAGTTCATCCGGATCAACGGCACGGTGGTGGGTTCGCTGGCCGGGCTGGTCATCTACACCGTGTCGCGGGCGCTCGGCGGCTGACGGCTCGCCCGGCGGGGTGAGCCTGCCGGGCGGCCCGGTCTGATCCCGTGCGGCGCGGGCACCCGTAAGTCGTCCTTCGACGACGAAGGGGTGCCGAGGAGCGAGGGGTGCCGATGAGTACGGGAGCGGGGACGCCGTCACGATCGGGCGGCTCGACCGGAAGCGGTGCGAACGGCGGCGGTGCGGCGGGAGGTGGCTCGACCACCAGCGACATCCCGGCCCGGCTGGACCGTCTGCCCTGGTCCCGCTGGCACTGGACGATCGTGGTCGGCCTGGGCACGGTGTGGATTCTCGACGGCCTGGAGGTCACGGTCGTCGGCAACATCGCGGGCCGGCTCTCCGAGCCCGGCAGCGGACTCTCCATCAGCTCCGGGCAGGTCACCGGCACCGCGGCCGCGCTGTACGTGGCCGGTGCGTGCGTCGGCGCCCTGTTCTGGGGGCGCCTGACGGATCATTTCGGGCGCCGCAAGCTGTTCATGATCACGCTGGCCGTGTATCTCGCGGCGACCGCGCTGACCTCGCTGTCGACCGAGGCGTGGTGGTTCTTCCTGTTCCGCTTCCTGACCGGCTTCGGCATCGGCGGGGAGTACGCGGCCATCAACTCCGCGATCGACGAGCTGATCCCGGCCGCCTATCGCGGCCGGGTGGACCTGATGATCAACGGCAGCTTCTGGCTGGGCGCGGTGGGCGGCTCCCTGCTGTCCATCCTGGCGCTGGACACCGCCTTCCTGCCGGAGAACATCGGCTGGCGCCTCACCTTCGCCCTCGGCGCGGTGCTCGCCCTGGTCATCCTGCTGGTACGACGGCACGTACCGGAGAGCCCACGCTGGCTGCTGATCCACGGCCGGGACCGGGAGGCGGAGGAGATCGTCTCCGGGATCGAGCGGAAGATCGAGGATCAGCAGGGGCACGCGCTGCCCGCGCCCGAGGGCCGGCTGGAGATCCACCGCCGGGGCAGCGTCACCTTCCTGGAGATCGCCCGCACCGTCTTCGGCCGCTACCGCCGGCGCGCGGTACTCGGCTTCTCCCTCTTCATCGGCCAGGCGTTCCTCTACAACGCCATCACCTTCGGCTTCGGCGCCATCCTCACCCGCTTCTTCGACGTCCCGGCCGACCGGACCGGCTACTACTTCGCGGTCATCGCGGTCGGCAACTTCTTCGGCCCCCTGCTGCTGGGCAAGCTGTTCGACACGGTGGGGCGCCGGGTGATGATCTCGTCCACGTACCTGCTCTCCGGCCTCCTGCTGTTCGGCACGGCATGGCTCTTCGACCGTGGCTCGCTCAGCGCGACCACCCTGACGGCCTGCTGGTGCGCGGTCCTCTTCTTCGCCTCCGCGGGCGCGTCGAGCGCGTACCTCACCGTCTCGGAGATCTTCCCGATGGAGACCCGCGCGATGTCCATCGCCTTCTTCTACGCCCTGGGCACGGCGGCGGGCGGCATCAGCGGCCCGCTGATCTTCGCCGACCTGACGAGCACCGGCCACGTGGGCGACACGGTCCTCGCCTTCCAGATCGGCGCGTCCCTGATGTGCGTGGCGGGCCTGGTCGCGGCGGCACTGGCGGTACGGGCGGAGGGGCGCTCACTGGAGGACGTGGCCACGCCGCTGTCGTCCACGGCGCCTTCGGGGGTGGGGGTGGGATAGGTGGACACGGGGCCGCCAGGGATGTGCCGGGCGGCCCCGACCGGGGGACGTGGTGTTCAGCTCCGCCGGTCGGCGAACGCCCAGGAGGCGAGGGCGACCGCGCCGGCCACGCCGAGCACGGAGGGCCAGGCGCCGACCTTCTTGGCGAGGGGGTGGGACCCGGCGAACCCGGCGACGTACGCACCGGTCAGCGCGGCAGCCGTAGGAGCCCCGGCCCGAGCGTTCCACTCCCGCGCGGCAACGACCCCGGCCCCGGCCAGCACCACCCCACCGAGCGGCCGCCTCTTCGTCCAACGGGCGACGCCGTAACCACCGACGAGACCGACGGCGGCGACCACCGCACCAGGAACCTTGGCCATGACTTGTCTCCTGTCGTCCTCGTATGCCGTGTTCGCCATACGTGCGGTCGAGGCTAACGGGCGGCAAGAAGCACCCACCGACGGGGTCGTCTGCCCCACCCCAAGGCCCGCCCTGCTAAGAGATCCCGCGGGTAGGGGCGCCGTCGCGAGCGCCGCGATACCACCGCCGGGACCAGCGGAATCTCCTAGTGATCGAGCGATGATCGGTCGTGGCGACGGACCCGCGAGGGCGGTTTGCCGTCGGGGGGCTGAGTAGTGCCCCACGCGCTCGGCCGAGAATTGACAGTTTGTTATCCGCTACCGCTGGGTGCTCTGGTACGTCTGGCCGAAACGGTCAAAACCTGACAGGGCACACATGCCCCACACCTCCGAATTCCGGACCGAGACGTATTTGCGTTAGAGCGCACTCCAATTCCTAGGTTCGGAAGCATGCGATACATCAAACTCGGAACGACCGGACTGGAAGTCTCCGCCATCGCCCTCGGCTGCATGAGCTTCGGCGAGCCGGACCGGGGCGGCGAGCCTTGGTCGCTGGGCGCGGACGCCAGCCGGGACATCATCAAGCAGGCCCTCGAGGGCGGCGTCAACTTCCTCGACACGGCCAATGGATACAGCGCCGGAAGCAGCGAGGAGATCGTCGGCCAGGCGGTCAAGGACTTCACCCGGCGCGAGGAGGTCGTTCTCTCCACCAAGGTCTGGATGCGGATGCGCCCCGGCCCGAACGGCGCCGGGCTGTCCCGCAAGGCGATCCTCGCCGAGCTCGACGCCTCCCTGAAGCGATTGGGGACCGACTACATCGACCTGTACCAGATCCACCGCTGGGACTACGACACCCCGATCGAGGAAACCCTCGAGGCGCTGCACGACGCGGTCAAGTCCGGGAAGGTCCGCTACATCGGAGCCTCTTCCATGTACGCCTGGCAGTTCGCCAAGGCCCTGTACCTGGCTGACCTGAACGGCTGGACCCGGTTCGTGTCGATGCAGGACCACTACAACCTCATCCACCGGGAAGCAGAGCGGGAGATGATCCCGCTCTGCGCCGACCAGGGCATCGGCGTGATCCCGTGGAGCCCGCTGGCGCGGGGCAGGCTGACGCGGGCCCGGGACACCGCCACGGCGCGCGCCGAGACCGACGCGGGCGGCAAGATCCTCTACCGCGACGAGGACCAGGCAGTGGCCGAGCGTGTCCACGAGATCGCGGGCAAGCGGGGTCTGTCCCCGGCCCAGGTTGCCCTGGCCTGGGTCATGCGCAACCCGACGGTGACCTCGCCCATCGTTGGGGTCACCAAGCCGACCCAGCTGGCCGACGCGGTCGCCGCGGTGGACGTCGAACTCGACGAAGACGAGGCCGCCTACTTGGAGGAGCCCTACCAGCCGCACGAGGCCGCCTACCTGGAGGAGTCCTTCTACAAGCAGCGGCCTGTGGCGGGCTCCCGGTAGTCCGGGCTACCGCCGGGCCTTTGACGAGTCCTTGGCCTCGGCCTTCACAGCCCTGTGGTCGGCCCGGCGGTGCTTGCGGGCGGTCGCGCGCAACTGCATGATCCGCGTGCTGCCCGCCAGCGCGGTGAGCAGGATGCCCGCCACCGCGGCCGGCAGCAGGGCCACGCGCAGCGGAACGCACCCGTGGGCACCGAAGTAGCTGACGTCCACCGACTGATCCTGAGTTTGGTCAATTGGTAAGAAATTTCACAGGTAGGGGCGTCAGGCTGATGTGACGCGGGCCCGGGATCCGTTTTGACGCGGGACTCCTACATCTCTACATCTGAAAACGGAGCACCGGTGCCAGCCGTCGAAGCATGGGCGATCGAGCCCTTGTGGGTCCAGTTCGAGGCCCTCCTGCCACCGCATCTCGAGACACATCCGTGGGGCTGTCACAACCCACGGATCCCGGACCGGATCATGTTCGACAAGCTCGTCGCGAAACTCGTCTTCGGCGGCTCGTACGAGAAGCACGCCGATCAATCGTGCTCGGCAACCACGATGAGAACCCGACGCAACGAGTGGATCGCGGCCGGTGTCTTCGCAGGGCTGGAGCAGATCGTGTTGGAGACCTACGACCGTGTCGTGGGCCTGGACCTGGCCGACATCACCGTCGACGGGCAGATCACCAAAGCGCCCTGCGGTGGTGAGGTCGCCGGGAAATCACCGGTTGACCGGGGAAAACTCGGGATCAAGTGGTCGCGGATGACCGACGGACGCGGGATCCCGTTGGGCTGTGTTGTGACCGGCGCGAACCGCCACGACTCCCCGCTGCTGCGCCCGACGCTAGAGAAGCTCGGGCGTTTCGAGCTCGCGTTGCCTGAGCAGATCACGGTGCACCTTGACGCGGGCTACGACTCCACGGTCACCCGCAAACTGCTGACCGATCTCGGCTGCGAGTGGCGGATCCAGCCCAAGGGCGTCGTGATCCCGATCAACCACACTCGCCGCTGGGTCGTCGAGCGCACCAACTCCTGGTACAGCCGCGGCTTCAACTTCACCCTGTCCTGCACGGAACGTCGAGCGGTCGTCATCAACGCACTGCTCGCGTTGATGACCGCGATCATCGTGATCCGACGCCTCATCCGCGAAGCCTGGACCAGCCAACGCTGGGACACACGGCCAGACCGCCGACCATGACGCCTTGTCCTCTACCCGCGGAATCTCTAAGCCCTGCTGTTCGGTCTCAGCTTGCCGTGACGGCCGCGGAGTACGTCCACACATCAGCCGGCAACTCGTGCTCTAGGCGCCAAGTGATGGCCATCGGCTTGCTGCCGGTGTGCGTGTGATAAGTGGCCGGCCCGAGCAGCATCCAGGGCTGGGACTTGCCTATGTCAGTGTTTTTGTATCGGCGCATGAAGAGAAGCACTTCACTGCCCAACGCTTCATGGTGCTGGTAGCGCTTACCCGTGCGAGAGTCGACAGCCGTGGCATTCTGTGACTCCCAGTGGAACAGCGTCGGGCTAAGTGCATAATCCTTGTAGCGAACGGTGGGGGAGAAGTCCTTCTCGTTTTTCTCCAGGGTGATGAGCAGCGCATCCGTCTGCAATTTATCGACCCACTGCACCCCTTGCGCGAACGAGCGCGGCATCTGGCCACCGAGGCGGGCCACACCGAGCGCAGCGAGTATCTCGGAGCGGTTGTAGGCGCTGTGCACCTTCAGTGGCACCTGACTCAGGCGCCCGGAAAGGGAGAGGGGGAAGTGGTCCGTACGCTCCATGACGTACGTGAGCAGCTGACACAACTCGTCGCGGAACGCGGTCAGCGGACGCAGTGACTCAAGACCCTCTTGATAGCTGGTGAAGCCGCCTGCGTTGTCCCAAATGTTGAAGAACAGCATGCGAGCGTATGCCTGATCGAGGGGGCTCATCTCCGCGTAGGTGGGAGCGTCATCCTGAAGCAGCCGCTGGTAGGCATCCGCCCGCTCCGGGTCGTCGACGTGCAGAAATGCGTGGACTCGCTTGAGTAGCGCTGCCTCCGCAGGGGGAGCGGTCTCTTCGAGGAACCCTGCGCGGCGCAGTACCGCGGTCCAGGAGTTGTCGCTCTTGTACAACTCTTTGATGTCGCGCCTGCTCTCGCGCAGGTAGTCGGCCAAGAGAGGCGTGTGGTAGGACTTCACCTCCTTGATCAGCGTCTTCACCGTGGCCCCAAGCTGGGTCCGGATGTTGTCCAGAACGAAATCCTTGGACTTGCCCTCGAGAATGATTTGGCAGCCCGACGGAAGCTGCGGGAAGTCATGCTCGATGTGGTCGACCAGTCGGTTGCGGGTCAGGTTGGTCAGAGCCCGGAACTGCTCCTCAAAGCGGAACTCAGCCCTGTGCTGCCCGATAAAGTCGAGGACTGTCAGTACCGGCTTGGTCTCGGTGCGCCGCAGCCCTCGGCCCAGCTGCTGAAGGAAGATCGTCGCGCTATTAGTGGGACGGAGCAGCAGCAGTGTGTCGACGTCGGGGATGTCGAGTCCCTCGTTGAACAGGTCGACGGAGAAGATCACCTGAAGCTTGCCATCACGGAGGTCGGCAAGTGCTTGGGCGCGTGCGTCCGAGGAAGAGTCACTGTCCAGCGCTACGGCCTGGAAGCCGACTTCACGGAAGAAGCCCGCCATGAAGTGGGCATGGGCCTTGGTGACGCAGAAGCCGAGCGCCCGCATAAACCCGGGGTTGGAGACCTTGTCCTGGATCTGCTTCACCGCGATGCGAGCGCGAGCGTGGTTGCCCGTGTACAGCTTGTCGAGGTCCTGGTCGGTGTACGAACCCTTCTGCCAGTTCAGGTTCGTGAGGTCCGTGCCATCGGGCACTCCGAAGTAGTGGAAGGGGCAGAGGAGGTCGTTTTCCAGTGCCTCCCAGAGGCGCATTTCGGCGGCGATCCTGCCATCGAAGAACTCATCCTGGACGTTGCGTCCGTCCATCCGCTCGGGCGTGGCCGTCAGCCCCAGCAACTCCTTGGGCTTGAAGTGCTCTATGACCCGCCGGTACGTAGACGCAGTGGCATGGTGGAATTCGTCGATGACGATGATGTCGAAGTGATCAGGAGCCAACTGCTCGAGACGCTGCACATTGAGGGACTGGACGCTGGCAAAGACGTGGTTCCAGTCCCGCGGATCCTGACCGCCATGCAGAAGCTCGCCGAAAGATCCGTCATCGAGCACTTCTCGGTAGGTGCGGAGCGACTGCCGCAGGATCTCCTTGCGGTGGGCGACAAAGAGGAGCCGCGGCTGGCCACCCACGAAGTTCTTGCGCAAGCCGCGGTAATCAAGGGCGGCCATCACGGTCTTGCCCGTGCCCGTGGCGGCAACGAGGAGGTTTCGGTGGCGATCGCGCAACTCCCGCTCGACCGTGAGGCGCTCCAACATGTCCCGCTGATGCGGGAACGGACGTACTTCAAGACCGGAGAGGTTGATCTTCAGGTCCGTTCCCGTCCCAGTGCCACTCGCCTGCGCCAGAGCTTCGTCCAGGCGGGCACCGTGCTGGTCAGGGTCGTAGGTTTCGAAGGCGGTGTCGTTCCAATATGCGTCAAAGGTCGCCTCGAACTTGTCCAGGACTGCCGGCGTAGCCACCGACGACAGGCGCACATTCCACTCGAGCCCGTCGAGCAGCGCGGCCCGAGAAAGGTTCGAGCTGCCCACGTATGCCGTGTCAAAGCCCGTGTTGCGACGGAAGAGCCATGCCTTCGCATGCAGGCGGGTGGACCGGATCTCGTAGTTGACCTTCACGGTGGCGCCGAAGTCTCGTACGAGACGGTCTAGGGCATGGCGGTCTGTGGCACCCATATAGGTGGTGGTGATGACCCGAATCGGCACACCACGATCCTTGGCAGCGCGCAAGGCGTCCTCAAGGACTCGTATCCCGTACCACTTCACAAAGGCGCACAGAAGGTCAATTCGGTCCGCAGTGGCAAGTTCGGCTCGGAGCTCGGTGCCGAGGCTCAAGTCCTCCGGGGAATTCGTCAACAGCGACGCCTCAGACAGCGGGGTTAGCGGACGGACGGAGTAGGCTCCCGGAGCCTCCTGCCTAGCAAGCGCCAGCAGTTGCTGCGGACCCTCGATGAGGGCGCTGACCGCCTCCGGCTCGCTTTCGGTCGCGCCCCTAGCGGCGAGCGAGGCTAGGAGTTCGTTAGCAAACGGCACCCGCTGCTCCGGCGGCAGCTGGGTGAGCCGTTGGGCGACCAGCGCCCCGATGTGCCTGGCAAGCACATGGGGCGTGGACTCCGCGCTGACCGCCGCGTTGATGGCCTTCCAACCCAGAGCCTCAAGCTGCTCGAGCTCTCGCTCGTCGTCCTGAGTGATCAGCTTCTCGTAAACCCCAGCAACCGGCTCTGCCGGCCCCCTAGCCTCTGCCACTGCAACCCCCTCAGGTGCCTGTCAATGTGGATTAGTTGTAACAGCCACTACTGACAACGGCCGAAGGGGTTGGCCAGTGCGTCTTACTGCGCCCCGTGACACTCCCCATACACAACACCCGACCCACACCAGCACCCCGCCCCCCGCCCCGGCGGCCAAGCCACCGCCAGCCCCCGTGCCGCCAGCGTCGTCGCGTACTCCGGGAGGAGTGCCGGGTCCGCAGGGGACGTGCCCTCCGAGGCGGCGAAGGCCTCGTAGGACGGGACTGTGCCGGTGACGATGCCGAGGTTGGGGGTGCCGGAGGTGGCCAGTTCGGTCAGGGACGTCTCTATGGTCGCCAGGTGGTCGGCGTGGGAGGTGTACTCCGATTCGAGGGTCGGGTACGCCGTGACCAGTTCCGTCAGTTCTGAGGACGGCCAGTGGAGGACGGCCACCGGGTAGGGGCGGGACAACGCCTCGCGGGCCGTGGACAGCTCCGCTCGGAGGCGGGAGATCTCGGCCTCCAGTTCCGCCGGGTTCTCCGAGCCGAGGGACCACACCCGCTTCGGGTCGTGGAGTTCGTCCAGGGAGACCGGGGAGGTGTGGAGGGTGTCGGCGAGGGCGTCCCAGGTGTCGTGGGGGAGGCCGAGCATGCGGCGGACCCGGTGGCGGCCGAAGAGGAGCGGGTGCGTGGCGTACGGCGGCTCCGGGACGTCCGTCAGCAGCAGGGCCGCGCCCTCCTGGAACGTCTCGTGCGCCGCCTCCAGTTCGTCGTGCGACTCCAGCGCCTCCGCGACGATCACCCACGGCGCCGGGTCCCGCGGAGCGGCCGTGCGGATGCCGTCGATGATCGCGCGCGCCTCGGCCTCGTGGCCGTACTCCCACAGGTTCGCCGCCTTCAGGGCGCGGACGAGCTGCGGATGCTCCAACGGGCCGGCGGAGGACAGCAGTCGGTCGTAGAGCGCGGTCGCCGCGGGGCGGGCGCCGGACAGTTCGAGGTGGGCCGCGGCGCGCAGCAGCAGGGCCTCCGCGTCCTCGGGGTACAGGCCGGCGGTCCGCTCCAGGCGTGCCGCTTCAGCGGTGTGGTCGACGTTCTCGGCAGGCGTGTCGGGGCGCATGCATGACACCGTACTGCCGAGGGGTGACAGCCGAGGAGGGCGCCCGACGAGGAGATTTCCCCAACTCGCGGCGAAGATCGGGAACCGGGCCGGAACACCGGGCGTTGTACGGGGTGAACGGGCCTGTACAGCCCGTAGTCATGGGGGCAAGGGGAGAGCAGGGGGGTGGTGTCGGTGACGCACGGTCGTTCCACCGTCGCGCGCGCCCTGCTGCCGCTGCTCGTGCTGCTCCAGCTGCTCCTGCTCCAGGCCACCCCCCTCGGCTCCGGCGGCCTCGGCACCGCCGTCGCGCTCGCCGCGACCACCGCCGCCGGTACCGCCCTCGCCCTCTGTACGGTCCTCACCGCCCGCCGCGTCCCCGCCGTCCCGCCGACGCGCGTCCGCACCGCGATACGCGACAGGGCCCGCCGTACGGCGTTCCTGGCGCAGCGCGACCCCGACGCGAGGGGGCGCCGCAGGCCACGGGCGCCCGGCCGGGCCCTGTCGACGACCTGCGCGTAGGGCCCCGCACCACCCCTGTCTCCGCCCCGCCCGCGCGGGTCGTCCTGCCACCGGCCGTTTCCGGCCGCGTCCACACCCGGCACGACGCCACCCCGTACGGAGGGTCACCCATGTCTTTCTTCGCCCGCCTGGTCGAGCAACTCGCCTATCTGCTCCAGCCGTTCTGTCACGCCTCCGCGACCGCCGCCGCGATCGTCCTGTTCACCGCGCTGGTCCGGCTGGCCACCCACCCCCTCGCCCGCGCCGCCGCCCGCGCACAGCGGGCCCGCACCGCCCTCCAGCCCAGAATCACCGAGCTGCGCGCGAAGCACGCCCGCGATCCCGAGCGGCTCCAGCGGGCGATGCTGGAGCTGCACACCGAGGCGAAGGTCTCGCCGTTCTCCGGCCTGCTGCCGGGCCTGCTCCAACTCCCCGCGTTCTTCCTGCTGTACCACCTGTTCTCCAACGCCACGATCGGCGACGGACCCAACACCCTCCTCGACCACGACCTGTTGGCCGCCCCGCTCGGCGGCCACTGGACCGACGCCCTGGGCGGCGGGGTCCTCGGCGGGGCCGACCTCGTCTACCTGGCCCTCTTCGCCGTGGTCGCGGCCGTCGCCACCGTCAACTTCCGGCGGGCCAGGCGTACGGCGGCCGAGAACCCCGTACAGGCGGGCGTTCCGGGGCAGGGCGCGGTCGGGAAGGTGGCGCCGTTCCTGTCCTTCCTCACCCTGGTGACCGTCGCCGTCGTCCCCCTGGCGGCCGCGCTGTACGTCGTCACCAGCACCACCTGGAGCGCGGTGGAGCGGGGGATGCTGTCATGAGCGGCCGGAGGAGGGGGCGTTCAGCGGAGGATGCCCGCCAGCTTCCGCCAGGCCGCGCGGGGCAGGTCGCCGGGGGAGCCCTCCTGCACCACCTGGAGGGCGACGTGGTCGGCACCGGCGGCGAGGAAGGCGTTCACCTTCTCCCGGATGCCGTCGTCGTCGCCCCAGGCGTACAGCGCGTCGATCAGCCGGTCGCTGCCGCCCTCGCGCAGGTCGTCCTCGGTGAAGCCGAGCCGCTGGAAGTTGGTGGTGTAGTTGGGGAGCTGGAGGTACATCTCCAGGTGGCCGCGCGCCAGTTCGCGGGCGCGGGCCGGGTCGGACTCCAGGACGACCCCGAACTCCGGTGCCAGCAGCGGTTCCTGGCCGAGGATCTCGCGGGCCCGCGCGGTGTGCTCGGGGGTGACGAGATACGGGATCGCCCCCAGGGAGCGCTCGCCCGACAGCCGTACGGTCTTCGGGCCGAGCGCGGCCAGCACGCGCCGCCCGGCCGGGACACCGGCCGCGTCCAGCTCGTCCAGGTACTCCACCAGCGCCGAGTACGGCCGCCGGTACTGCTCGGCCAGCTTGGCGTGGCTCATACCGAGGCCGAGCAGGAAGCGGCCGGGGTGCGCGGCCTCCACCTCGGCGTAACCGGCCGCGCTCTGCCGGGCGTCGTACTGCCAGATGCTCTGGATGCTGGTGCCGACGATCAGCCGGTCGGTCTTCTCCAGCAGGGGCAGGGCGTTGACGGGCGCGCTGGAGCCGCCGAGCCAGGCGGTGCCGTAGCCGAGCTCCTGGAGTTCGGCCGCCGCCTCCCCGATCTCACCGCGCCGCCCCGGGTCCTCGTCGCGCAGGCCGAGGCTCCATACGCCGTACCGGCCGATCTCGGCCTTGGAGATGCTCCCGCTCGTCGCATCGCTCATCGGATCTTTCCCTCCGGCTGGATGTCGTGCACGAACGATCGTCGTGCACGACAGGCCCGACCGGAGGGAGCCGCGCGGGGATCACACCGTCAAGAGCGGGGATCACCCCGCCAGGAACCGCTCCAGCGCCTCGACGACCAGCCGGTGGTCCTCGATCTGCGGCAGCCCGGACACGGTCACCGAGCCGACGACGCCCACGCCCTCGACGGTGACCGGGAAGGAACCGCCGTGCGCCGCGTAGCGGTCGGGGTCGAGGCGGGACGAGTCCTCGAAGGTGGTGCCCTTGGCGCGGAAGCGTGAGCCGACCAGGTAGGAGGCGCTGCCGTAGCGCTCCACCACCCGGCGCTTGCGGGCGATCCAGGCGTCGTTGTCCGGGGTCGAGCCGGGCAGCGCCGCGTGGAAGAGCTGCTGGCCCGCGCGGTGGATGTCGATCGCGATCGGCGCCTGCCGCTCCCGGCCCAGCTCGACCAGGAGGGAGCCCAGCGCCCAGGCGTCGTCGTGGGTGAAGGTACGGAAGACCAGGCGCTGTTCCTGCGCCTCCAGGTCCGCCACGCTCGGGGTGTTCTGTGCCTGCGTCATCAGAGGGTCACCGTCACCTTGTCGCGGGCGGAGCGGCGGGCCGCCTCCAGTACGTCGAGGGTCTCGGCGGCCTCCAGCGCGGTCACCGGGTTCGGGCCGGTGCCCCGCACGGCGGCGGCCACGGCCGCGTAGTACGCGGGGTAGTCGCCCGGCACGGTCTCGACGGCGGTGCCGCCGCCGGTGACCGGGGACTCGCCGGCGCCCAGGCGGCCCCAGAGGGACTCCTCCTCGACGCCCCACGCGGACCCGGTGCCGGGGCGGGCGCCGTCGCGCAGCGCCGCCTCCTGCGGGTCCAGGCCGTACTTCACGAAGCCGGCGCGCGAGCCGAGCACCCGGAAGCGCGGGCCGAGCTGGGCGGTGGTCGCGGAGACGTAGAGGTGCGAGCGGACGCCGTTCGCGTGGGTCAGGGCGAGGAAGGTGTCGTCGTCGGTCTCGGCGCCGTCCCGGCGGACGACCGCCTCGGCGTACACCTCGGTGACCGGGCCGAACAGGGTGACGGCCTGGTCGACGACGTGGCTGCCGAGGTCGTAGAGCAGGCCGCCGATCTCGGCCGGGTCGCCGGACTCGCGCCAGCCGCCCTTGGGCTGCGGGCGCCAGCGCTCGAAGCGGGACTCGAAGCGCCAGACGTCGCCCAGCGCGCCGTCGGCCAGCAGCTTGCGGAGGGTGAGGAAGTCGTTGTCCCAGCGGCGGTTCTGGAAGACGGAGAGCAGCACCCCGTGCTCGTCGGCGAGGGCGGCCAGCTCGCGGGCCTCGGCGGCGGTGCCGGAGACCGGCTTGTCCACGACGACCGGCAGACCGGCCTTGAGGGCGGCCGTGGCGAGCGGCACATGCGTCTTGTTCGGGGACGCGATGACGATCAGGTCCAGCTCACCGGCGCGCTCGAACAGCTCGTCCGGCGTGGCGGCGACACGGACGTCCGGGAACTCGGCGCGGGCCTGCTCCTGGCGCTCGGGGTTCGAGGTGACGACCGTGTCCAGGACGAGGCCGTCCGTGGCGGCGATCAGCGGGGCGTGGAAGACGGAGCCGGCGAGGCCGTAGCCGATCAGGCCGACGCGGAGGGGTGTACCAGTCATGACTCCTACTTTCGCAACGCTGTTGCCAAAGTGCAAGCGGCGGGGAGAATGGACCCGTGAACAGGACTGACAAGACGGGGCGCAACCCGGCGGGGGCGAATCTGCCCGCGGTGCGGTCCCACAACACCGCACTCGTGCTCGATCTGCTGCGCGGCGCCGGGGCGGAGGGCATCAGCAGGCTGGAACTCGCCGAGCGCACGGGGCTCACCCCGCAGGCCGTCAGCAAGATCACCGCGCGGCTGCGGGAGGACGGCTTCGCCGCCGAGGCCGGTCGCCGCGCCTCCACCGGCGGCAAGCCGCGCACCGTGCTGCGCCTGGTCCCCGAGGCCGGGCACGCGGTCGGCGTGCACCTGGACCGGGACGAGCTGCGGGTGGTGCTGCTCGACCTCGACGGCACCGTGGTCGGCGAGCGGCGCGGTGACACCGGACTCGGCGGCGGCGCTCAGACGGTGCTCGCGCTGGTGGCGGACGAGGTGACCGCGCTGGTCACCCAGGTGCTGGGCGGCGAGGGGCTCGCGGACGCCGGGACGCTGCTCGGGGTCGGGGTCGCGCTGCCGGGACCGCTGGACCATGCCGGCGGGGTGCTGCACCGGGTGACCGGGTTCCCCGAGTGGGAGGGGTTCGCGCTGCGGGACACGCTCGCCGGGCGGCTCGGCGTGCCGGTGGTGGTCGACAAGGACACCAACGCGGCGGCGCTCGGGCTGGCGGCGGGGGGCGAGCGCGGTTCGTTCGCCTATCTGCACCTCGGTACGGGGCTCGGCGCGGGCCTGGTGATCGGCGGCAGTGTGCTCCGGGGGGCGCGGACCGGGGCCGGGGAGTTCGGGCACCAGGTGATCCAGCTCGACGGGCCTCCCTGCGAGTGCGGGGACCGGGGGTGCCTGGAGGCGCTGTGCCTGGCGGCCGTCGGGCGCGGCGAGACCGGGGAGGCGGCGCGCGTGCTCGGGGTGGGCGCCGGGAACCTGGCGGGGCTGCTGGACATCGACCGGGTGCTGCTCGGCGGGCGGACGGTCGCCGCCGCGCCGGGGGAGTACGTCGAGGGGGTCGCCGGGATACTCGCGGCGCGGGCCCGGCGGGAGGGGGTGCTCGGGGACGCGGTGCCGGTACGGCTGGCGCCGGGCGGGGAGCGGGTGGTGGCCGTGGGGGCGGGGCAGCTGCTGCTGGCGCCGGTGTTCGGGCGGGCGGGGGGCTGAGGGGGCTGCCGGTTGGCGCAGTACGGGTCCACTGTTCGGGCGGAGCCGGGGGCGGGGCCGGAGTGGCGCGGGGCGCGGGGGCGGGGGTCCGGCATGTTCATGTGTTCATGCGATTGTCCTCGGCCCTGTCGTTGCCTCTGTCCCGGTCTCTGGCCCGGTCCCTGTCGTCGTCCCTGTCCCGCTCGCCGTCCCGCTCGTCCGCGGCCGCCTCCGTGCCCGCCTGTCTCTGCCTGGTCGCGGTCACCGCGCTGGCGCCCGTGTCCTCCGCGGCCGCCGTCGCGCCCTGCCCGGCGGGGGACGACGGCTCCTTCCCGCTCGGTACGCGTGTCCACGGCGGCCCCGACACCTACCAGGCCGGCGGGGCGCCCGGCACCTGGTACATCGACCTCGTCAACACCGGGACACAGCCGTGCGCGGACATCCACCCGGTGGTGGTCCTCGTCGACGACGAGGGTCTTCTACGGCCGTCGCAGGCCAAACTCGACTTCTACGACGGACGCAGGCGGCGCCCCGTCCGGCTGGAGAGCACCGATCACCAGGAGCTGGTCGGCGTGGTCGGGGCCGACGGCTTCGCCGGGTACACCGTGGCCCCCGGCAAGACGGTCACCGTCAAGCTGCGCCTGCTGATCACCTCCGACACGTACGCCGACCACGTCACCACCAGGGCCGCGCTGGTCCAGCGCCGGGGGCAGGACGGGGAGTGGGTGGGGGAGTCCGAGGACTACGTCTTCGACATCGACGGCGAGGAACCCGACCCCGCCCGCACGAAGGGCTCCGCCCCGCCGACCGAGCCGACCCGGCCCATCGGGCCGACGGCCACGGACGGGGCGGGCCGCCCGCTGGGTACCGATGAACCCGGCCTCCCGGTCGGCACGGACGAGGCCGGCCGCCCGGTGGGCACCGAGGACCCCGCTCGTCCGATCGGCACCGATGAACCCGCCCGTCCGCAGGCCACCGATGAGTCCGGCCGCACGGTGGGGACCGACGAGCCCGGCCGCGCGGGAGAAACCGAGGAACCCGGACGCCCGCCGGACACCGACGACCCGGGCCGCCCGGCGCGTACCGACGAGCCCGCCCACCCGGCCGACCCCGAAGAGACCCCCGCCCCCGACGACCCCCCGCTCAGCCCCTTCCGTGCCCCCGACACCACGGAGGCGGGCGTCACCCCGGCCCCCGAGAACCCCTACGCCCCGGACACCACCCCCGCCCCCGCCGACCCCTCCCCGTCCGCCCCGTACGACGCCGAGGACCCCGACGACCCCGGGCTCCCCGAACTCGCCCACACCGGCGGCCCCCTCCCGCGTGCCCTCCTCGCGGCGCTGGCCGCCCTCCTCGTCCTCCTCGGCACCACCGCGCTGCTGCTCACCCGCAAACGCAGCTGACCGAGCCCCCCACATCCCCGGACACCGCAACCCGCCCCGCCCCCACCCTCCGCATCCCCTCCCCCCTCACTACCCTGGACCCCTCAGCCGTCGGCAGACACCCGCTGGAGGACGTACGCATGGCAGACCGCAGGCCCATCGAGTCATGGCTCACCGACATGGACGGCGTTCTGATCCATGAGGGGGTGCCCATCCCCGGCGCCGACGCGTTCCTGAAGAAGCTGCGGGAGGCCGAGCGGCCGTTCCTGGTACTGACGAACAACTCCATCTACACGGCGCGCGACCTGCACGCCCGGCTGACGAGGCTGGGCCTTGACGTGCCGGTGCAGAACATCTGGACGTCCGCGATGGCCACCGCCCAGTTCGTGAACGAGCAGCGGCCCGGCGGCAGCGCGTACGTCATCGGCGAGGCCGGGCTGACCACCGCGCTGCACGACGTCGGCTACATCCTCACCGACCACGACCCGGACTTCGTGATCCTGGGCGAGACCAGGACGTACAGCTTCGAGGCCATGACCAAGGCGGTCCGGCTGATCAACGACGGCGCCCGGTTCATCGCCACCAACCCGGACAACGTCGGCCCCTCCACCGAGGGCGCGCTGCCCGCCACCGGCTCGGTCGCCGCGCTGATCACCGCCGCGACCAAGAAGAAGCCGTACTTCGTCGGCAAGCCCAACCCGCTGATGATGCGGGCCGGCCTCAATGTGCTCGGCGCCCACTCGGAGACCGCCGCGATGATCGGTGACCGCATGGACACCGACGTACTCGCGGGTCTGGAGGCCGGGATGCGCACGTTCCTGGTGCTCACCGGTGTCACCCAGGCGGACGAGATCGACCGCTACCCGTTCCGCCCGTCCAAGGTCGTCGACTCCATCGCGGACCTCGTGGACCTCGTCTGACCTGGGGCGTTACCGAGTACCTCAAACGCGGTCCCACCCGTACGGAGCAACCGGACGCCCTGTCCGGATGCGGGTGGGCGCCGGACGGGGGAACCTCCCACTATCTGGAGGTTTCACGATGGGCTCACTTCGCCTCACTCTCTGTTCCGGAATCATCGCCGCCACCGCGTTCACCCCGTCGGCCGCCCACGCGGCGGACGGCGGCGGCACGCACGGCACCGGCGGGCTCACCGTGGCCCCGGCGATCCCGCTGCCCGGCACCGACGTGTCGCTGCGGGTGCGCGGCTGTACGGCCTCGCAGGGCACGGCGGTGTCCAGCGCGTTCGTCTCGGACGCCCGGCTGACCGGCGGCCAGGACGACCTGTCCGGCCAGACCCGGGTCCGCACCTCGCTCAAGGCGGGGGCGTACGACGTGCGGATCACCTGCGCCGACTACTCGTTCACCGGCCGGATCAGCGTCGACGAGTCCCGGCCGGGCACCCGCCCCGACACGGACTCCGACACCGGCTCGGGGCCGGACACCGGGCCGTCCCCCGTCGCCCCGGTCCACGCGGGCGGCGGCGGCACGGCCGCCGGGGCGGACACCAGCACCCTGTTCGCCACCGTGGCCCCCACCGGCTCGGGCCCCGGCGCCGCCCAGGCCCTGACCGGGCTGGCCCTGGCCGGCTGCGCGGCGGTCACCGTCGGGGCGCTCCGGTCCCGCCGGAGCCGGAACGACGGCTGAGCGGGCGCCGGGATGGCCGAGGAGCAGGGGCGCGCCACCGGCCGCATGGTCACGGCCGTGGCCTGGGCCGTGCTGCTGCTCGGACTCTGGCTCTGGGGGCGTGAGGCGACCGGGCTGCCCGACAGCCCGGCCGGCACCACGCACGGCGACGTGGCCGGACTCGGCGGCGTCACCCTGCCCGCCCCGGCGACCCCGCTGCCCGACTCCGTCCCGCAGCGCGTCGACATCCCCCAACTCGCCATCCAGGCACCGGTGGTGAAGCGCGGACTGGACAGCCGGGGCGCCATCGACCCGCCGCCCTTCGACCAGCCCGGGGTGGTCGGCTGGTACGGCGCCGGGACCACACCCGGCGCGAACGGCACCGCGCTGCTGGTCGGCCACGTCGACACCGAGACCCGGCCCGCCGTCTTCTACCGCCTCAGCACCCTCGAACCCGGCGAGACCGTCCGGGTGGTCCGCGCGGACGGCAAGGTCGCCCGGTTCACCATCGACGACGTCGAGGTGCTCCCCGCCGACCACTTCGACGCCACCCGCGCCTACGGCACCCGCCACCCCGGCCGCGCCGAACTCCGCCTGATCACCTGCGGCGGCACCTACGACCGGACCACCCGCGCCTACACGGCCAACGTGGTCGTCTCCGCGTACCTCACCGGTACGGGAGCCTGAACACCCCGGCACCTCAAGGGCGTTGGCTTCCGCGTCCGGCCATGTCCGGCACGGCCGGTATGCCACGATTGGCCCTCCGGAGCTGATGCGCCCAGGGGGGAAACGCATGGACGGCAAATGGGGGACCCGTGCGTCCGCGGTGCTGCTGGGGGCGGCACTGCTGACGGCGGGGTGTGCGCCGGGGGACGACCGGGGCGCCGGGAAAGCGCCGGCCGCCACCGCACAGCCGGGGGACCCCTACTGGGTCAACCCCGACGGCAGCGCCGCCCGCCAGGTCGCCGCCTACGAGAAGGCCGGCCGGACGGCGGAGGCCGCGCGGATACGGCGGATCGCCGGGCAGCCGGTGGGGGAGTGGCTCGGCCCGGAGAACCCGGAGGGGGAGGCACGCGGGTACACCGAGGCCGCCGCCCGGTCCGGCCGTACCGCGCTGCTGGTCCTCTACAACATCCCGCACCGCGACTGCGGCCAGTACTCGCGCGGGGGCGCGGCCGACGGAGCCGCGTACCGGGCCTGGGTCGACGGGGTGGCGCGCGGCATCGGGAACCGCCCCGCCACCGTCGTCCTCGAACCGGACGCCCTGCTCCACCTGGTGGACGGCTGCACCCCGGAGGAATTCCACGAGGAGCGCTACGACCTCCTGCGGGGCGCGGTCACCCGGCTCGCGGCCCTGAAGCACACCAGGGTCTACCTGGACGCGGGCAACGCGGGCTGGGGCCGGCCCGACCAGATCCACGCCCCGCTTAAGGCGGCGGGCGTGGCGGACGCCGACGGGTTCGCCGTCAACGTCTCCAACTTCTACTCCACGCCGGACTCCGTCGCCTACGGCAAGCGCCTCTCGGCCGAGGTCGGCGGCAAGCACTTCGTCGTCGACACCAGCCGCAACGGCAACGGCCCGTACACGGCGGGCGCCCCGGAGGAGCGCTGGTGCAACCCGCCGGGCCGGGCCCTGGGCGAGCCTCCGACCACCAGGACGGCGGACCCCCTCGTCGACGCCTACCTCTGGGTCAAACGCCCGGGAGAGTCGGACGGCGAATGCCGAGGGGGCCCGAAGGCGGGGGCCTGGTGGCCGGAGTACGCCCTGAAGCTGGCCGGCGGCTAGGGCACCCGCACCCATCGCGCCTTCGACGGCGTCCCCTGGTCGTCGTCCACGAACAGCATGTACCACCCCGCCTGCACCAGATTCCGGTTGCCCGGCACCCGCACGGTCACCCGGTCCCCCGACACGCTGAACCCCAGCGCGATGGACCGCTGGTCCACGTCCGTCACATGCGTGGCGGCGCTCGGCCGGATCAGCCGCACCTTGCGGATGCTCGAAGCATGCGCGGAGACGAACGTCCCCGACCCGCCCCGCGCGATCCGCTCCGGCCCGGCACCCAGCGAGGGCCGCGAACCCCGGTACAGATACGGCGGCGTGTAGATCTCGATCCGCTGCTCGAACTTCCCCGGCCGGGTGTTCGCCCGGTCCCCGTACAGCGGGTCGGAGCCGAAGAACATCACCCGCCCGTCCGGCAGCAGGACCGACCCGGAGTGGTAGTTCCGCCCCACCAGCGGGTCGGCGACCCGGGTGAAGCGGCCGCTGTCCGGGTGGTAGATCCGCGCCTGGAGGATGTCGGAGTCGCCCCGCCCCCGGTAGTCCTCCGAGCCCCCCGACACCAGCACGGTGTCGTCGGGCAGCACCGAGACCTGCGGATACCGGGTCCCCTTCGCGAGCGAGGGCCCGTCCACGAACCGTGGATCACGCGCCTTGAGGTCGATCAGCCGGGTCTTCCTGCTGGCCAGCGCGGACTCCCCGACCCCGCCCCCGCCGATCACCAGGAACCGCTCGTCCTGCGCCGGAGGCAGCAGCACCGTCCCCGAGGTCTCCAGCCGGCCGGGATCGCTCAGCCCCGGCAGCTCGGTGAACTCGTTGGTGCCCACGTCCCACACGCCGGGCTTCCGGCCCACGTCGTCCGGCCCGTACCCCGCGTTGGAGCCCGAGTAGAAGACCTTGCCGTTCTGCATCAGGAACAGCGCCGGGTAGGTCGGGAACTGCCGGACCTTCGGCGTGTACGCCCACTTCCCGGTCGCCGGGTCGAAGACCTCGTTCTTGCCCGGCACCAGCTGCCCGATGTCGTCCAGCCCCGAGACGCTGAGCACCTTGCCG
The DNA here is from genome assembly GCF_004328625.1 of Streptomyces seoulensis. Taxonomy (NCBI): domain Bacteria; kingdom Bacillati; phylum Actinomycetota; class Actinomycetes; order Kitasatosporales; family Streptomycetaceae; genus Streptomyces; species Streptomyces seoulensis. The sequence goes on along the minus strand of NZ_CP032229.1, from coordinate 2,245,262 downwards.
TCCGCCAGGGTGGTGAGCGTCGGGTACCAGCGGGCCTCGTTCATCGGGTCGACCTTGATGTACCGCTCGGCCACCGGATCGAACTCGAAGGCGTCCCGGATGCCCTGGAAGTCCTTCTTGTCGAGCGCCAGCTTCTGCGCGATGCCGTACGTGTTGCGCGCCTCGGCGCCGGTGAGCCCGCGCACCCGGTAGTTGTCCTGCGTGCCGGTCCCGTACCTCGTGCCGCTGCGCTGCGCCTCGACGTAGATGCGGCCGAGGCCCGGGTCGTTGCGCAGGAAGCGGCCCGCGCGGTCGAAGACCTTCTTCGCGCGCGGGACGAGGACCGGGTCCTTGGAGACGAAGGTGCGGCCGTTGCCCCGCCCGGTGAAACGGGTGCCGGCCGGCAGTGTGACCGGGCGGTCCGGGTTCTCGTTGTGGACGATCATCAGGCCGCCCGCCTTGGTGACATCGCCCTTGAGCTTCTCGTACCGCTTGGTGCCGCCCGCGATCAGCAGCCGGCCGTCGGCCAGTTGGGTGTGGCCGGTGCAGAACAGGTCCTTGGGCGTGGGGATCTTCTCGACCGTGCCCCTGACCGGGTCCCAGAGCCGGGTGTCGAACCGCTTGGCGTCGAAGTTCTCCTGCTTGTTGCCCGACCCCGCCACCAGCAGCACCTTGCCGGTGCGCAGCAGCGCCGCGTGGATGGTGTCCTGGCGGTACTCCTCGGGGAACTCCACGATCTCCCAGCGGCCGTTGGCGGCCTTGTACTCCGGCCTGTCGATCGCGTACCGGTGGTACCGCTCGGTGCCGAAGCGGTAGAGCCAGGGGCCGTTCATCCCGGCCAGCGCGAGGACCACCACGGCGCCCATGCCCAGCCGGCGGGCGCGGCGGCGCCCGGTGAGGTCCCTCATTCGTCCCGTCCCCCCAGCCCGCCGACGCCGATCCGCAGGGTCTGCTCGCTGTCCCGCGCCGTGCGCTGCGCCGGGACCCGCGGCACGGGCGGCGGCTCCGGTGCGGGCGCCGCGGCCGTGTCCGGCACGCGCTCACCCCGCAGCGACCATCCCCAGACCAGGATCGGCGAAGCCGTGATCAGCAGCGCGAAGACCGCCCAGGTGACCATCGCCGGGTGGGCGTGGTCCAGCGTGAAGCCCGCCGTCAGCGAGCCCGCGAACACCGCGATGAAGAACCAGTGGATGCGGAACGTCCCGAACAGGGTGTCCGGGCTGGCCGAGTCGCCCTTGGGGGTCACCACGAAGCCGCTCCTGCGGCGCAGCACCGCGTCCAGCAGCGCGCGGGCGTACACCGGTGCGGAGAGCGCCGACATCATCATGCCCGCGATCCCGCCGGACCCCTCCGGCTCGTGCGGGGAGACGTTGTGCCGCCGGTTCCAGAGGTACAGGCCGATCTGGAGCGCGGAGGCGTTGCCGTACAGCATCAGCCAGACGGTCGGGTCGATGTTCACGCCCGAGGCGCCCAGGCCCAGGAAGAGCGCGCAACTCAGGGCGGCCAGAATCCAGTTGAGGGCGGACATCGGGTAGAACACGATCATCATCGTGTAGTTGAACAGCTTGCCCGGCGGCAGGCCGGCGAAGCCCTTCCCGTACTGCTTGAGGATCGTCTCGTACGTCCCCCGCGACCAGCGCAGCTGCTGGGTGAAGAAGTCGGTCCAGGCGTTCGGGCCCTCGCCCACCGCGAGCACGTCCGGGGTGTAGACCGACCGCCACTTGCGGCCGGTGGCCGGGTTGGTGGCGCGGTGCATCTCGAAGCCGGTCGCCATGTCCTCGGTGATCGAGTCGTACAGCCCGCCGATCTGCTTCAGCGCGCCGATCCGCACCGCGTTGGAGGTGCCGACGAACATCGGGGCGCCGTAGCGGTTCCCGGCGCGCTGGATCAGCGCGTGGAAGAGGAACTGCTGCGACTCGGCGGCCTTGGTGACGAACGTGTCGTAGTTGCCGTACACCTGCGGGCCGACGACGAAGCCGACGTCCGGGTCGCGGAACCAGCCGAGCATCCGCTCCAGGTAGTTGGGGAGCGGGACGTGGTCGGTGTCGACGGAGGCGAAGAAGTCGTAGGCGTCGCCGTGCGCGTCCAGCCAGGCGTTGTAGTTGCCGTGCTTGGTCCTCGCGCGGTGCGGGCCCGAGGGCTGGTTCCACTTCGCCACGCCCTTGCGGCTGAAGTGGCGGACGCCGAGCCGGGCGCAGACCTCCTTGACGGCCGGGTCGTCGCCCTCGTCCAGCAGCCAGACGTGCAGCAGCCCCCGGTGACGCAGCCGGACGGCCGCCTCCAACGTCCGGGTGACCATCTCCAGCGGCTCCTTGCCGGGCACGAAGGAGGTCAGGAAGGCCACCCGGGTCCCGGCCTCGGGCACCACCGGCACCGGGTCACGGGCGACGAGGGTGGCGTGCGCGTTGGACAGCACGTTCAGGCAGCGGAACAGCTCGATCAGGCCGATCGAGACCAGCATCAGGGTGTCCAGCGCCGGCAGGAAGCCGTAGGCGGGGTGGTCGCGCTCGGTCCAGTGCTCCGGCTGGAGCAGCCAGCCCAGCAGGACGAGCGAGAGCAGCGGGGCCGCGCCCAGCATCAGCGCGGCCCGCACCCGGTGCGGCTCCTGCGCGAGCAGCGAGCGGTAGCGGACGGTGTACGGCCGCCCGTCCGGCGGCTGGGTGAGCGGGCCGGCGAGACGGCTGTAGTGCTCGTAGTCGTAGCGCGGCAGGCCCTTCGCGGTCCGGCCGGGCCGGTGCGCGACGGGTCCCGGTCTGGTGGTGCGTGACGGATCGTCCGTCATGTGTCATCCCCCCACACGCGCGGATCGGCGCGTGTTTCGTCAGTCCTTCCGCCCGCGACGGACCTCCCCAGGCTGGCGCGGACGACTTCACGGCATGCGACCGTGACCATGCCATGACTCACCGTGAGCAGGGCAGGGAACGGCGATGCTCCGGTCGCGGCGCGAGATGGCCCCCCTGGGCGCGGTGCGCGACCGGTACTTCCCCCCAACTGCCGTGTTTCCACGGCATCGTGGACAACAGGGTTCTACGCCGACGAGCATGATCGCAAGATGCGAAACCTGTTGTTTACCGGTCAAAACCGTTCATTGCGGTGAACGGAAACGCAAGCAGGCCCCCCGTTCGCACGGGGGGCCTGCTCGTTGTCTGTGCGCCGCCAGGGACTCGAACCCCGGACCCGCTGATTAAGAGTCAGCTGCTCTAACCAACTGAGCTAGCGGCGCCTGCTGACGGGAAAACTCTACAGGACCAGCCAGGGTGCTCCTGACCGCCGCCGAGGCGCCTCGCCGGGGGCCGGCCGGGGGTGTGCACCATTCGGACCGTCAACATGCGCGCCACGCGGACAGTTGTGAGACTGATCAACGTGCACACACGCGGACATATCCATCCCGAATGTGAGGCAGATCGCATGACGGCTCCGGTCTTCGAGGAATTCGATCCGGTGAGCGACTGCGACTGCCTCGGCTGCGTCCGGTGGCGGCGGCTCGCCCCCCGCCCGGCGTCCGCCCGTACCGGCGTCCGCCCGGCCGCCCGGGGCGCGGTGGTCGTGGCCGCCGCCGCGTCCGCCGTCCTCGGCGCCGCCCCCGCGGCCGGCGCGCTCGCCCAGGCGCCGCCCCCGCACACGGCCCCGCACCGCCCCGGCGCCCCGGCGGCGGACGGCGGGTCCGCGACCCCGCAGGGCGGCACCGCACCCCTGCACGGCCCGGCCGGCTCACCCGCCCGGCCGCAGACCAAGGCCCCCGCCACCACCCGGACGGCGATCATCAACCGGGCCAAGCAGTGGGTCACCGCGCAGGTGCCGTACAGCATGACCAAGTTCTGGTCGGACGGGTACCGCCAGGACTGCTCGGGCTATGTCTCCATGGCCTGGGGGCTGCTCTCCAACGAGTGGACCGGCAGCCTCGGCCAGTTCGCCGTGAAGATCACCAAGGGAGAGCTCCAGCCCGGCGACATCCTGCTCTTCCACAACGCCGCCGACCCCGAGGGCGGCTCGCACGTAGTGATCTTCGGCGGCTGGACCGACTACACCCACACCGCCTACACGGCCTACGAGCAGACGCCCCCGCACACCCGCCGCCAGAGCACGCCCTACCCCTACTGGAACAACACCACCAAGTACGTCCCCTACCGCTACAAGGGAGTGACCGCGGGCACGGCGGGCGCCGAGCCGACGGCCACCCCGGTGCCCTTCCCCGGCACCTCCTACTTCGGTCCCGGCGCGAACAACAAGTACGTCACCCAGCTCGGCGAGATGCTGGTCGCCCGGGGCGGCGGCTCGTACTACTCGACCGGGCCCGGCCCGGTCTGGGGCGAGGCCGACCGGCGCGCCACCCAGGCGTTCCAGCAGGCCCAGGGCTGGACCGGCGCCGACGCCGACGGGCTGCCCGGCCCGCGTACCTGGGAACTGCTGGTCACCGGCGCGGGCAAGGACATCACCGCGGGCTCGGCGGGCCCCGGCGGCGTCCCGGCCTTCCCCGGCAAGCAGTACTTCAAGGCGGGCGCGGACAACGCCCAGGTCACCCTGTTGGGGCGGCAACTGGTGAAGAAAGGATTCGGCAGCTTCTACGCGACCGGGCCCGGACCCCGCTGGAGCGAGTCCGACCGGCGTGCCGTCGAAGCCTTCCAGCGCGCCCAGGGCTGGCGCGGCGGAGCGGCGGACGGCTATCCGGGCCCCGAGACCTGGCGCCGTCTGTTCGGCTGAGGCGCCCGGTCACCCCCGGGCCCCGCGTCCGCGCGCGGCCCGGCATCCCCTGTCATGACGCACCCGGCGCGGAGGCTGGAGGCACCCATGAGCACCACCACACCCCACACGCACGAGCCCGACGATCACCCCGAGAGCCTGCCGGGCGGCGCCGGGACGGCCGTCCGGCCGCCCCGGCTGATCCACAACGAGGCGACCACCGAGATCCCCGTCCACCTCCTCTTCCGCGACGAACCCGCCCCCGGGGCGCGGCGTCCCGCCGTGGTGAACCGCCGCCGGGGCACCGGCGAACAGCCCCGGGCCGTCCGTGCGGCGCCGGTCCGCAGACGCCCCGAAGTGCGGCCCGACCCGGAGCTCCAGGAGCGTCCGGCGCGGGTGCTGCCCGGCGCGGCCGGGGTGCTGGCCGGGCTCGGCGGGGTCGCCGGGTGCGTGGCCACCACCTGGTGGGCCGGGATGCTGCCCGGTGAGGTGCTCGGCACGCACGCCGGCGCGGGGCTCGGCACCGCGCAGTGGGCGGCGTACGCGGGAACCGGTGCGCTGGGGCTGCTCGGGTTCGGCGGGCTGGCGCGCGGGCGCACCGGACGGGCCTACGTACTGGGGCTGTTCGGCCGCAACCGGGGGACCGTACGGCGCACCGGGCTGCTGTGGATCAACCCGCTGCTGCGGCGGCGCCGGGCCGATGTGCGGCTGCGGCACTGGCGGAGCGGGGCGGTGCCGGCGGCCGACGCGGGCGGGGTGGCGCTGCGGGTGGTGGTGCTGGTGGTGTGGCGCGTGCGGGACACCGCGCGGGCGCTGCTCGGCATCGAGGAGCACGAGACCTACCTGCGCGAATGCGTCGAGTCGGCCCTCGCGCGGGTCCCGGTGGAGCTGCCCGGCGGGGTGCGCAGCGGGGCGGACGCGGCCGGGGACGCGCTGACCCGGCTGGTAGCGGCCGACGTGGCGCCGGTCGGGGTGGAGGTGTTCTCGGTGCAGCCGGTCCGGGTGGAGTACGCGCCCGAGGTGGCCGCCGCCATGCAGCGGCGCCGGATCGCCGCGCTGGACGCCCAGCAGCGGGCCACCATGCTCAGCTCGGTGGTGGACTCGGTGGAGGACACGGTCACCCGGCTCACCACGCGCGGGCTGGTGGAGCTGGACGACTACGAGCGCAAGGCGCTGGTCCGCGACCTCACGGTGGCCTTCTGCTCGGCCCGCCGGGAACCGGCCTGACGCATGCCGCCGAATGGTATGGACACGTTCAACTCCCGGCAATAATCTGGTACTTGGTCTGGACCATCGCAGCGTCATCGCACCGCAGTGCCATCGCACCGTCATCGCACAGCCCGGCTCAGTGACCTTCCCCCACGACGTTCCCCAGGAGCGGCAGCATGCGTACCAGGACCAGGTTGTCAGCGTTGTCCGCGGCCGTGCTCGGCATGGCCACCGCCGGCGCCTTCGTACTCTCCACCGGCGGCGCCAGCGGCCACGGCTACACCGATCTGCCGGTCAGCCGGCAGAAGCTCTGCCAGAACGGCTCCGTGACCAACTGCGGCGACATCCAGTGGGAGCCGCAGAGCGTCGAGGGCCCCAAGGGCTTCCCCGGCTCCGGCCCCGGCGACGGCCAGCTCTGCAGCGGCGGCAACAGCCGCTTCGGCCAGCTCAACGCCCCGAACACCCCCTCCGGCGGCGCCTGGCCCACCACCAAGGTCACCGGCGGCCAGTCGTACACCTTCCGCTGGCAGTTCACCGCCATGCACGCCACCAGCGACTTCACCTACTACGTCACCAAGCAGGGCTGGAACCAGAACCACGCCCTGGCCCGGTCCGACCTCAACCTCACCCCCTTCCTCTCGGTGCCGTACAACGGCCAGCGCCCGCCGTCCACGCTCAGCCACAGCGGCACCCTGCCCAAGGGGCTGTCCGGCCACCACGTGATCCTCGCGGTGTGGAACGTGGCCGACACCACGAACGCCTTCTACGCCTGCTCGGACGTCACATTCTGAGCTTCGCTTGAGGCCGACGGCCCCGCGCCATGGGTACGTTCACGGCACGCCGGTCCACCGGAGCGGCGTGCCGACCCAGGGGGGCCTGATGGAAGCACTGCTGTACCTCGTGCCCGGACTGATCGTCGCCGGGTGTGTCTCCGGCGCGGTCCAGGTGATCCGCCGCACGCTGCGCACCGACCGGGCGTGGACCCGCGGCCTGACCGCCGAGGGGCGCTGTCTCAACACCTATACGAAGACCAACGGCAGCCGTGACACCGCCGCGCGCCGCACGCTCCATCATGTGTACGAGTTCACCACCCGCGAGGGCGAGCGGGTCCGCTTCGACGAGATCGGCGGCGACTCGACCGTGGTGCCGGGCGACCACGTGGTGGTGCGCTATCCGGCGGAGCGGCCCCAGTGGGCCACCGCGCTCCCGCCGGCCCGGGGGCGGCTGATCCTCGGCACAGCGGTACTGGTCGCCTTCATGGGGGCGATCACCGTGGGCTGCGTACTCTTCGCCGTGTCCGCCCACTCGGCGGTCTAGGAAAACCGCGAGGGCGGACCGGTTTCCCGGTCCGCCCTCGGCAGATGTGCGCCGCCAGGGACTCGAACCCCGGACCCGCTGATTAAGAGTCAGCTGCTCTAACCAACTGAGCTAGCGGCGCATGACTCCCGCCTTCCGCTTTCGCGGCCGGCGACAGAGAAAATACTACCCGGTCCCCGGGGATGCTCCGCACCACCTGCGGCGCCGCGCCCGCGCGGCTACAGCACCGCGCTCAGGAAGTCCCGCGTCCGCTCCTGCTCCGGGTCGCCGAAGATCTTCTCCGGCGGCCCGGACTCCACCACCCGGCCCTGGTCGAACATGAGCACCTGGTCGGAGATGTCCCGCGCGAAGCCCATCTCGTGGGTCACGCAGAGCATGGTGATGTCGGTGCCGCGGGCGATGTCGCGCAGCACGTCCAGCACGCCCGCGACCAGCTCCGGGTCGAGCGCGCTGGTCACCTCGTCCAGCAGCAGCACCCGTGGCCGCATGGCGAGCGCCCGCGCGATGGCGACCCGCTGCTGCTGGCCGCCGGAGAGCCGGGTGGGACGCGCGTCGAGCTTGTCGGAGAGCCCGACCAGCTCCAGCAGCTCGCGCGCCCGCGCCTCCGCCTCGTCCCGGGCGAGCCCGAGCACCTGGACCGGCGCCTCGGTGATGTTGCGCAGCACGGACATGTTCGGGAACAGGTTGAAGTGCTGGAAGACCATCCCGATCTTCTTCCGCACCTCGCGCACCTGCTTCTCCGGCGCCGGGAACAGCGCCTGCCCGTCCACGGTGATGGTGCCCTCGTCCGGCTGGGTGAGGGTCATCAGCAGCCGCAGGATCGTGGTCTTGCCCGACCCGGAGGGGCCGATCAGGGTCACATGTCTGCCCGCGTCCACGGAGAAGTCCAGCTGGTCGAGGACGGTGTGGGCGCCGAAGCGCTTGGTGACCCGCTCCAGCCGGATCAGCTCACCGGACCGGGTCTGCTTCGGCAGGGTGATGTCAGCGGACAAGACGTCGCTCCAGTGCTCGCAGGAGAAGGGAGGCCAGATAGGACAGGACGATGAAGGCCACGCCGATCACGGTCAGCGGCTCGGTGAACTGGAAGCTCGCCTGCGAGAACAGCCGCGCCCGGCCGAGCATCTCCAGCACGGTGATCACCATCAGCATCGGGGTGTCCTTCAGCATGGAGATCACGTAGTTGCCGAGTGCCGGGATCACCCGGCGCAGGGCCTGCGGCAGGATCACCGCGGTCCAGGTCCGCCGCCGGGGCAGGCTCAGCGCGGTCGCCGCCTCCCACTGGCCCACCGGCACGGCCTCGATCCCGGCCCGGTAGACCTGCATCGTGTACGTCGAGTAGTGCAGCCCGATGGCGACGACGCCCGTGGTCAGCGCCGAGAAGGTCACACCCCACTCGGGCAGCACGTAGAACAGGAAGAACAGCTGCACCAGCAGCGGGGTGTCGCGCACGAACTCGGTGACCACACCGACCGGCCAGCGCACCCAGCGCGAGGGCACCCGCATCAGCAGCGCCCACACCAGCCCCAGCGAGAACGACAGCAGCGAGCCCAGCGCCACCACCTGGAGCGTGACCAGCAGCCCGTGCCAGAAGTACGGCATGAAGTCGCTCACGGCGTTCCAGTCCCACGTCATGCGACGCCACCCTTCAGCCGCTTCTCCAGCGAGCGCATCAGCCGGGTCAGCCCGAACGCGATCACGAAGTAGATGAACAGCACGTACGTGTAGATCTCCGCGCTCTGCTGGAGGGCGAGCCGCACCAGATTGGCGCTGAAGGCGAGGTCGCCCATGCCCATCACCGACACCAGCGCGGTGCCCTTGAGCAGCTCGATCAGCAGGTTGGAGAAGGGCGGCACCATCTCCGGCACCGCCTGCGGCAGCAGGATCAGCCGCAGCCGCTGCCACCGGGTGAAGCCGAGCGCGATCCCGCCCTCACGCTGGGCCGGGTCGACCGCGTTCAGGGCGCCGCGCACGATCTCCGACCCGTACGCGCCGTAGGTCAGGCCGAGGGCCAGGGTGCCCGCCCACAGCGGGACCAGCTGCCAGCCGAAGGCGACGGGCAGCACGAAGAACACCCAGAAGATCATCACCAGCGCGGAGGTGCCGCGGAACACCTCGGTGTACAGGCCCGCGAGGAAGCGCACGAGCCGGCGCGGGTCGGTGCGCGCGACACCGACGGCGAAGGACACCGCCGACGCCAGCAGCGCGCTGAGTACGAGGAGCTGGACGGTCGTCCAGACGCCCCGGAGGACGAGTTCCCACAGTCCTGAGGTCATCCGCCGCACAGCTCCTTCGCGGTGAGGTCCGTCATCTCGGCCGAGGTGAATCCGAACGGCCTGAGGACGCGCAGCAGTTCACCGGTTCGCTTCAGCTCGCGCAGCTCGGTGTTGAAGGCGTCCCGCAGCCGGGTCTCGACCGGCCGGAACGCGAACGCGCCCCCGTCGACGTGCGGTTCGCCCGCCACCAGGGGCGCGAACGGCTCGGTGGACTCCGCCTTGCGGGACTTCCTGACCACCTCGCGGGTGGTGAGCGCCGTACCGGCGAACACGTCGACCCGCCCGGCCTCCACCGCGTTCAGCCCGGCGACCTGGTCCGGCACGATGAGGATGTCGCTCTCCTTGTAGCCCGCCTCGACCGCGTACTGGATCTCGGCGTACCCCGCGCCGGTGGCGAACCGGGCCTTCTTCCGCACCACGTCCCGGTAGGAGCGCAGGCCCTTCGGGTTGCCCTTGCGGACGATGAAGGCGTCCTTCATCTGGTAGTCCGGGTCGGCGAAGATGACCTGGCGGCAGCGCTCGGCGTTGACGTACATTCCGGCGGCCACCACGTCGAACTGCTGGGAGTTCAGGCCCGGTATGAGCGAGCCGAACTCGGTCGGCACCGGCTGCACCCGCTCCACCCCGAGCCGCCTGAAGATCACCCTGGCGAGTTCCGGCGCCTCCCCGGTGAGGTTCCCGTCCCGGTCGATGAACCCGAAGGGCACCTCACCGGCTATTCCCAGCCGTACGACACCCTGCGCCCGCAGCCGGTCCAGCAGCTCCCCGCCCTTCGCGCCGGAGTCGGCCGCCACCCGCGTACAGCCCGTCGCACCCAGCGCTCCCACCCCGCCCAGTGCCAGCGCGCCCAGCAGCACCGCCCGTCTCTCTCTCCGGCGTACCGACGGCCGGATTCTTTCCGTGTCCTTGCCAAGTCGAGAAGCCATGGCGGCGCCGCTACCCAGGCCCGAACGGGTCATGCGCGCCGATTTCCCGCCGGCGATGGGGAGTTCAGTGGCCGGGGACGTAACCGCGTTTCTTGTCCACCACGTTGACCAGCGGTGTTCCGGCCGCCCACCTCTCGTAGAGGTCCACGAACTGGGCGCCGAGTTCGTCCCGCCAGCCGGCCGTGTCGCCGCTCATGTGCGGGGAGACGAGCAGGCCGGGCAGGTCCCACAACGGGGAGTCGGGGGGCAGGGGTTCGGTGGTGAAGGCGTCCAGGGCGGCGCCCGCGATCCAGCGCCGGCGCAGCGCCTCGGTGAGGGCCGGCTCGTCCACCAGCTCGCCCCGGCCGACGTTGACGAAGACGGCGGAGGGCTGCATCACCCCGAAGCGGTGGGCGTCGAACATGCCGCGTGTCTGCCCGGTGAGCGGGGCGGCGGCGATCACCCAGTCCGCGCGGGCGATCAGCCGGTCCAGGTCGGCCGGTCCGTGCACACCGGCGCCCGGCACCCGGCCCACCAGCGCGGGCGTCACCCCGAGCGCCTTCAGGGTGGCGGCGATGGCCCGGCCGATCGGGCCGGAGCCGACCACACAGGCGCGGGTGCCCGCCACCCGGCGGGACTCCCGGTGCCGCCAGACCCGGTCCCGCTGGAGGTCCACCGTGCGCGGGAGGTCCTTGGCGGCCGCGAGCACCAGGGCGGCCACGTACTCGGCCATCGGCTGGTCGAAGACACCGCGCGCGTTGGTCACCACCGTGTCGGAGGCGGCCAGTTCGGGGCAGAGCAGATGGTCCACGCCCGCGCTCGCCGTGTGCACCCAGGCCGGGCGGGGGCCCTCGCCGGGCCAGGCGTCGCGTACCGCCCGGGACCGGAAGTCCCACACCAGCAGCACGTCCGCCTCGGGCAGCAGCGCGGCCAGCCCCTCGTCGTCCGTGTGCAGCACGCGGGCCCGCCCGGTGAGCCGGCCGAGCCTCGGCGGTGGATCGGCGCCCAGGACGAGCAGCGTGGGGAGGGTCATCGGCCTGCCACCTCTCCTCTCCCCGCGCGGTCGCCCCACGCTGGCACCGACGGCCCGGTGCAGTCAACGGGCCGCGCCCCGAGGAGAAGATCCCGCCCGCGCTGGGTACCCGAACCGGGAGCGGGGGTGCCCGTACCGCCGTGCGGGCCACACGGGGCGCCCTCGCGGGAAGCGGGGGAAGACGCAGGGGAGATCCCTGAACAGACCGTGGACGAAGACAGAAAGGCCGACATGACAGCGATCGGATTCCTCTGCCCGGGGCATCGCGGCGAGGACGACTACCCGCGCATCGAGCAACTGCTCGCCGGCGCGGTCCGGCTGGACCTGGTGCACACCGGTACCGGCGAGGACGCCCACGCGGTGGACCCGCTGCACGGTGCGGAGTTCGCCGGACGGCTCACGGCGGCCATGGAGGGGCTGCGGCTGACCGGCGCCGAGGCCGTGGTGTGGACCAGCCCGGCGGGCGGCTTCGCGCACGGCTGGAAGGGCGCGCACACCGAGGCGACGGAACTGGCCCGGCAGGCGGGACTCCCCGCCTCCTCCACCTCCCTGGGCTTCGTGCACGCCGCCCAGGCGCTCGGCGCCCGCAGGGTCGCCGTCGCGCACGCCTACCCGCCCAAGGCCGCCGCGCTGTTCGGCGCGTTCCTGGCCGACGGCGGCCTGGAGGTGACCGGTGCCGAGGAGGTCGACGCCCTCACCGCCGAGCGGGCCGCCGAGGGCGGCGAGGCCGAACTGCTTGCCCTGGCACGGGCCGCCGACACCCCGGACGCCGAGGCGCTGCTGCTGCCCGACACCGCGCTGCGCACCGCCGCCCACCTGGCCGCGCTGGAGGCCGCGCTCGGCAAGCCGGTGCTCACCGCGTCCCAGGTCTCGGTGTGGGAGGGCCTCAGGCTGGCCGACCGCCGGCTGCACACCGACACCCTCGGCACCCTCTTCACCCGGGAGCCCGCCACCCAGCTCTGAGGCGAGGCCGGGGGAATAAGCGGGGACTGCCTCCTGTTACGGCACGACAGGACAGAGCACGCCGTAAACAGGAGGCATCCACCGTGCCGGCAGACGAGATCCGGGGCGCCGTGCACGGCACCGCCCCCGTCCCCCTCTCCGTACTCGACCTGGTCACCGTGGGGGCCGGGAGCACCGCGAGCGACGCGCTGCGCACCAGCGTGGAGCTGGCCCGCCGCACCGAGGCGCGCGGGTTCCACCGGTACTGGGTCGCCGAGCACCACTCGATGCCGGGCGTCGCCTCCTCCTCGCCCGCCGTGATCCTGGCCCACCTCGCCGCCCACACCGACCGCATCCGGCTCGGCTCGGGCGGCGTCATGCTGCCCAACCACGCCCCGCTGGTCATCGCCGAGCAGTTCGGCACCCTGGAGGCCATGGCACCGGGCCGGATCGACCTGGGCCTCGGCCGGGCGCCGGGCACGGACGGGGCGACGGCGGCCGCACTGCGCCGCTCCGACACCCTGAACGAGGGCGCCGACGACTTCCCGCAGCAGCTCGCCGAGCTGACCCGGTTCCTCGACGACGACTTCCCCGACGGGCACCCCTACGCCCGTATCCACGCCATCCCCGGCCCGGTGCAGGGCAGTACCCCCGGCGGGGTGCAGTCGTCGCACCGGCCGGTGATCTGGCTGCTGGGCTCCTCCGGCTTCAGCGCCCAGCTGGCCGGCATGCTCGGCCTGCCCTTCGCCTTCGCGCACCACTTCTCCGCGCAGAACACCGTCCCTGCGCTCGACCTGTACCGGGAGACCTTCCGCCCCTCCGAGGTGCTGGCCGAGCCCTACGCCCTCATCGGCGTCTCCGCGCTCGCCACCGACGACGAGGCCGAGGCGGGCCGCCAGGTGCGCGCGACCGCGCTGAACATGCTCCGGCTGCGCATGGGCCGTCCCGGACTCTTCCCCGACCCCGAGGACGCGGCCCGGCACGAATTCAGCCCGATGGAGGAGGAGTTCGCGTCCTCCTTCACCCGCAACATCGTGCACGGCACCGCCGACGAGGTCCGCGCGGGCCTGGACGACCTCCAGAAGCGCACCGGCGCCGACGAGCTGATGCTCACCAGCCACGCCCACCGCGGCGACCTGCGGCTGCGCTCCTACGACCTGATCGCCGACGCCTACGGCCTGCCCGCCGCGTAACTGCTCTGTACGCCGAGCAGCTCCGTGATGCGGTCCGGCGGCACCGGGCGGGAGTAGAGCCAGCCCTGCCCGGTGTCGCAGCCGATCCGGCGCAGCCGGGTGGCCTGCGCGGAGGTCTCCACGCACTCGGCGGTGACGGTCAGCCCGAGCCGGTGGGCGAGCTGGATCATGGCCTCCACGATCACCTCGTCCGCCGGATTGGCGGTGGTCCCCGCCCCGGCCGGGCCCGGATCGCCGCCCTCGTACTGGAAGCCGCGCACGAAGGACCCGTCCAGCTTCAGCACCGAGACCGGGAGCCGGCTGAGGTAGGCCAGGTTCGAGTAGCCGGTGCCGAAGTCGTCGATGGCGATACGCACGCCCATGTCGCTGAGGGCCTGCAACGCCTGGATCGGGCGGCCCCCGGAGCCCATCACGGCCGACTCGGTCAGCTCCAGCTGGAGCAGATGCGGGGCGAGCCCGGTGTCCGCGAGGGTGCTCGCCACGTCCGCGACCAGGTCCGAGTCCCAGACCTGGCGCACGGCCACGTTCACACTGACGAAGATGGGCGGCTCGTCCGGATGGGCGAGCTGCCACTGCCGGGCCTGGCGGCAGGCGGTGACCAGCGCCCAGCGGCCGAGCTGCACGATCGAGCCGTCCTCCTCGGCCAGCTGGATGAACCGATTCGGCGTCAGCATCCCGAACTGCGGGTGATGCCAGCGCACCAACGCCTCCACCCCGCTCAGCCGCCCGTCCTCCATGCCGACCAGCGGCTGGTACTCCAGGGCGAACTCCCCGCGCTCGATGGCCGGACGGAGCGTGGAGGAGAGGGCCTGCCGGGTGACGCGGTGCGCGTTGCGCTCGGGGTCGAACAGGGTCCAGCGGGCCTTGCCGTCGGCCTTCGCCCAGTACAGCGTGGTGTCGGCGGCCTGCATCAGACCGGTCGCCGTCGTGCCCGCCGTGTGCCGCTCCACCACCCCGATGGACGCGGTCAGCGACAGCCGCCGCCCCGCCAGGTCGAACGGTTCCTCCAGCGCGCGCAGCGCCGAGGCCGCCAGGTCGGAGAGCTGCTCGGTGCCGGTGGAGTCCTCCACGAGCAGCGCGAACTCGTCCCCGCCGAGCCGGGCCACCAGCGGGGCACCGGCCCGCGCGCCCTCGGTCTCCTCGGCCACATGGGTCAGCCGCTTGGCCACGGCCTCCAGCAGCCGGTCGCCGACGCGGTGGCCCAGGGTGTCGTTGACCGCCTTGAACCCGTCCAGGTCCAGACAGCACAGGCCGATCCGCCCGGTCCCGGCGCCGTCCTCCGGCTCCGCCTCCAGCGCGGCGGAGAGCCGTTCGAAGAACAGGGTGCGGTTGGGCAGCCGGGTCACCGGGTCGTGCATCCGCAAGTGCCTTAGCCGCGCCTGTAGTTCACGACGGGCGCTGATGTCGGCGACGGACAGCAGGGCGCCGGGTGTGCCCTCGGTCAGAGGAGTGACGGTGATGCGCACCCAAACGGGGTCCCCGTCCGGTTGTTTGAGGCGCCGGGTGCAGCGCAGCCGGTCCTGACGGCCGGCCAGCACCTCGCGGTAGGCGTGCCGGGTGCGCGGGTCGGGGGCCAGGTCGACGAGGTCGGCGGCCGGGCGGCCGGCCAGCGCCTCGGCGGTCGTGCCCAGCAGCGCTCCCAGCGCGGTGTTGGCGTGCCTGACCAGCCCGTCCGGGGTCACCACGGCCATGGGGAGCGGGGCCGTGGTGAAGACCCGGTGGTAGGTCATGTGGTCACCGTCGGTCACGGCTGACCGATCGAGGTCTGCCGTGGGCGTCGGCCCTTCGGACGTTCCGCTCACCGCTCGCTCCCGCAGTGCACTCGATCCCTGTCCGTGCCGGAAAGTGTGCCGATCATAGAGGCTGGTCCCGGCCCCTTCCAGCCGGTCTCCAGTCTCCAGGACCGACCGGCCCTCCTGACAGATCGTTTCTGCCCGGACCTGGACGGGTTCTTGAGGCCCGCGATCACTTGTGACGTTCCGTGAGTGGTTCGGGGTGTCGACCGCCGGGTGGCCGCCGGGGTGGCCGCCGGGGGCGCAAACGGGCGCACTCACCCTTCCGGTTCAGGTAAACAGGGCATAGCGCAACATAAGCACACAGTCTGGGTGGCGGTGTCCCGAACCGCGACCGGAGGTCCCAGACGTGCCCAAGCTGCGCAGCACCGCCGCCGTGGCCACCACGATGTCGGCGCTCGCCGCGACCTCGATCCTCACCGGCCCCTCGGTGGCCGAGCCCTTCTCGCCCGAGCCCTGCGCGCTGCACCGCACCGACGCTCACCACTCCGAGGGCCTGGACACCTGGAACTCCGCCTACCCGCGCCCGCAGGGCACGCTGAACGCCGCCCTGGTCTTCCTGTCCTTCCCGGACGCCGTCCCGCGCACCACCCCCGGCGAGCTGACCGCCGACCACTTCCCGGCCACCAGCCGCTACTTCGAGCAGTCCTCCTACGGCCGCTTCACCCTGCGCCCGCACCCGCTGGACCGCTGGCTGAAGATGCCGCGCCCGTCCACCGCGTACCGCATAAAGCGGGACTGGGCGCCCTCGGACCGCTCCGCCTATCTGCGGGACGCGTTCGCCGTGGCCGACAAGGCACTGGACTTCTCCCGCTATCAGGTGGTCTATCTGGTCGCCGACCCGGACGCACCCGGTGTCGACTCCGACGCCACCAAGGTCGTCAACCTCGACTCGCCCGTCCGCCTCGACGGCACCGACGTGCGCCGGGTCGTCACGGTCTTCGAACAGCACCCGCCCGACCGGCTGGTGCTCGCCCACGAGACCGGGCACGTCTTCGACCTCCCCGACCTCTACCACCGTCCGACCGACGCCAAGGACGACTGGGACACCCATGTCGGCGACTGGGACCTGATGGGCAGCCAGTTCGGCGCCGCCCCGGACCTCTTCGGCTGGCACAAGTGGAAGCTGGGCTGGCTGGACCCCCGCCAGGTGGCCTGCGTCCGGGGGGCCGGCCCGACCCGGCTCACCCTGGAGCCGCTCGCCGCCGGGCCCGGTGTCCCGGTGCGGGGTGCGTCCGGCACGCCGGGCTTCGGGCTCGGCAACGGCACCAAGCTCGCCGTGGTGCGCACCGGTGCGGACACCGCCCTCGCCTTCGAGGCACGCGGCCCGGTGGGCAACGACCGTACGGCGTGCAGGCAGGGCATCCTCGTCTACCGGGTGCGCGCCGGCGTCGAGTCCGGGGACGGTCCGGTCGACGTGGTGGACGCCCACCCGCACACCGAGGCGTGCTGGGAGAACTCCGTCTACCCGCCGCTGGCGGACGCGCCGGTGTCGCTGGGGGAGAGCTTCACCGTGCCGGGGGACGGGGTGAAGGTGGAGGTCGAGGAGCGCACCCCGGCCGGGGCGTGGACGGTACGGATCACGCCGGGGGAGGGCGCGTGAGCCTGGGGTGCACGCATGAGCCGGGGTACACGAAAGGCCCCCGCTCACGCGAGGGCCTTCGTCGTCTGTGCGCCGCCAGGGACTCGAACCCCGGACCCGCTGATTAAGAGTCAGCTGCTCTAACCAACTGAGCTAGCGGCGCCTGCTGACGTCGTAGACCTTAGCACCCTGGTCGGCGGGAGGAAAAATCGATACCCGGGCCGCCGTACGGGCCGCGCGCACCGCCGCCCAGAGCACCACCTCGGGGCCCGGGAGCCAGGGGTGCCGGGTGTCCGGGGCGACCAGCCAGCGGGACCCCGCCGGGCCGGCCTCGGCCTCGCCCTCCAGCGCCGGGACGGTCACCGCGTCCCCGGTGCCGTGGCAGAGCAGCGGCGGTACGGCGTGGGTGCGCGGGCCCCACTCCTCCCAGGCCAGCAGGGAGGGCAGTCGATGGGCGGTGCCCGGCGCCGCGAACAGCAGGGTCCGGCCCCGGTGCACCGCGACCGGGCCGCAGCCGGGACCGTCCGCCCCCCATAACCGGTCCAGCATCCGCCGCCCGAACACCGAGGGCGCGCTCACCACGTCGAAGACCGTGCCGCAGGGCAGCACCACGGGGGCGCCGGGCCGCTCCTCCCAGAAGGCGAGCGTGCTGCGCGGATACGTTCCGGCCGAGGCGAGCCAGGCGGCCCCCTCGACGGTGGCGGCGGTGACGTCCGGTGCGCTGGTCATGCACACAGGTGTACCGGCGGTGAGGGAACGGTTTCCCTGGGTTGCGGAAATTGGGGACACCGGGGGGCGGGAGGGGGTATCTTGCCCGCCTGGCATATGCCAGATGCGCGGGCCCCTCGCGACGGCCCTAGTGCGGGTCGACCGCTCTGCGGCCCTCGGGGTCGGTGCCCCGCAGCAGGTCCCGGCCGAACTCCACCATCTTCTTGGCGTAGTCCTCGGTCCACTCCGCCCGCTCGGCGATGTCCGCCGCCGTCAGCCGGTCGAACCGGCGCGGGTCGGCGAGCTGGGCCGCGGCCACGGCCTGGAACTCCATCGCCCGGTCGGCCGCCGCGCGGAACGCCTGGGTCAGGTCGGTGGCCCGCGTCAGCAGGGCGCGCGGGTCGTCGATCGACTCCAGGTCGAAGAAATGCTCCGGATCGGCGGCCGCCTCCGCGGGCTCGAAGAGCAGGGGCGCGGGGCGTAGCCGCGATGGGTTCCGACGCGGCGAGGGCTCCGCCATGTCTTCATCTCCTCCTCGTACGTTCGCTGCACTCGGCCCCGCCTGCGGCCGGACCACCGTCCATTGTCCCGCGCCCACGCAAGACCGCCCCAGGGCCAGACCCGCACACGGGGTCAGGGCCTCCGTTTCAGGGCCGGTACGGCACGCGGTGTTCGGCCAGGTGCGCCAGGACCGCGTGGTTCGCCTCCCAGCCATCAGGGAACTTCACCAGCGTGCCGAGCTGGACCGGTTCCGTGGACGGGTAGGCGTCCAGGAGGTCGCTCACACCCGCGCGGCAGACCACGATGCAGGCGTGGCGGTGGCGGGAGGCGAGGACGCAGAGGCGGCCGGTCTCCAGATGGAAGGCGGTGGCGTCGGGGCGGCCGGAGAGCGGGTGCAGGACCACCGTGACGTCGTACTCCCGGCCCTGGAGCCGGTTCGCGGTGTCCACGGTGACGCCGGTGACGCCCAGGTCGGCCAGGGCCGCGCGGACCGCCGCCGCCTGGTCCCGGTGGGCGGTGCCCACGGCGACCCGGTCGGCGGTGAGCGGAGCCGGAGTCTCCGCGCGCTCGGAGAGGGCCGCGCCCCCTCGGTCCAGCAGCCGCCGCACCACCGCGGCCACCGCCCGCACCGCCTCCGGGTCGGTGCGCGGAGTGTGCCGGGCCGGCAGCTCCAGCAGCCCCCAGCCGGACTCCGCCGCCTCGTCGATCACCCGGTCCGGCGCCGACCCGTCCGACGGCACCCCGAAGGCGAGCCGCCGCTCCCCGTGCCCGGTCCCGCTGCGGAACGGCGTGTACGGATAGAAGGCCGCCGACACCAGCGGCGCCGCCGACGCGGGCAGCCGCCAGGACACCGGCAGCCGGTGCTGGGGCAGGCCGGGGTTGTGCGCGAGCAGCGTGGACACCGCCGAGGCGGACGGGTCGTAGGACAGGCCCGCCCACTGGTCGCCGCCCACCGTGGAGAACGGGTCCAGCTGGCCGGGGTCGCCGACGAACAGCGCCCGCTCGAAGAGCCCCGCCACGGCCAGCAGCGAGTCCGAGCGCATCTGGTACGCCTCGTCCACGATCGCGTGCCGCCACGGCTCGTCCACCGTGACGTGCGCCCACTTGGCGGCCGTGGACAGCACCACCGGGAGCCCGCCCAGATCGCCCGCCTTGGCCGACGTACGGACGTTCGGCAGCGCGTCCAGCGCCTTGTCGTAGGCGTCGGTGTCGCTGCTGTGCAGGCGGCCCACCGGGAGGTCGGGCGCCTTCTCGGCGAGGCGCAGGACCAGGTCGTCCACCTGGGCGTTGGTCTGCGCGACCACCATCAGCGGGCGGCCCGCCCCGGCCAGCTCCAGCGCGGCCCGGACCACCAGCGTCGACTTGCCGGCGCCGGGCGGGGAGTCGACCACCACGCCGCGCTCGGTGCCGTGCAGGGTGTCGGCGAGGATCGCGTCCGTGGCACGCGTGGCGGCGGCCGCGGGGTCGAAGTCCACGGTCGTCACAGCACGTCCTCCTCGGTCACCGCGTCCGGGATCTCCGCGACGGGCTCACCGGGCGGTCCGCCGTGCGTCCACGGGGTCTGCTCCGGGTCGGGCAGCTTGGCGCCGCCGCGCTGCTCGTGCTCGAAGAGCGTGAAGCACACCGCGTCGCCCTTCCCGGGCAGCGAACCGGGCTCCGGCTCCTTGCCCCGGCCCATCTTGTCCATGATCCGCAGCACCAGCACACCGTCCTCCGGCGCGCCCTCGTACCCGGCGAACTCCGCCGTCTGCGCCTTGCCGTTCAGCGCGCGGTACACCTTGGCGCGCTCGCCCAGGTGCGGGCGGTCCTCGGTGCGCACGGTCACCAGCGGGCGCGGGCTCGGCCGCCTGCCCTCGCTGTACGCCATGACCACCTCGGTCACCTCGCCCGCGAACGCCTCCCCGGCCAGCCGCCGGGCCGCCATCACCAGCGGGTCGTCCAGCGCCTCCTGCGCCTCCAGCCGGGCCTGCTCGCGCTCGCGGCCGGCCAGCTTGTTGGCGGCGGTCACCGCGTCGTCCCGGCGCGGCTGCGGGGGTTCGCCCGCGGTGATCCGGTCCCGGTGCGCGGTGAACGACCAGCGGTCCCGGGTCCACCGCTCCTC
The DNA here is from genome assembly GCF_004328625.1 of Streptomyces seoulensis. Classification (NCBI taxonomy): domain Bacteria; kingdom Bacillati; phylum Actinomycetota; class Actinomycetes; order Kitasatosporales; family Streptomycetaceae; genus Streptomyces; species Streptomyces seoulensis. The sequence goes on along the minus strand of NZ_CP032229.1, from coordinate 2,225,046 downwards.
GACGTGCCCGCCCTCGGGGAGCGCCCGCAGCAGGTCGAGCCCCCGCCAGACCGCGTCCCAGGTCGGCCTCGTACGGCTCTCGACCAGCTCGCGGATGTCCCGCTCGGCGGCGGTGAGGGCGGCCAGCAGATCCTCGGCGCGCAGGGCGTCCTCGGCGGCGGCCAGCGCGGTGCGCGCCCGGTCGTACCGCTCGATGGCCGGGGCCAGCAGCTTGTTGTCGAACGCCGGGTCGGTGGCCGGGCCCGCCGGAGGACACAGCAACTGGCCTGCCGCGTCCCGCTCCCGCTCCGCCCGCGCGGCCGCCTCGGCGCCGGACTCGCCGCGGGGCGGGTCGATCCAGGCCAGCAGGGCGCCCAAGTGCTGGTCCTCCACCGTGGACTGGCCCGTGGCCCAGTGCCGGGACAGCACGTCGGTCAGCGCCAGCAGCAGCGAGGAACCCGGCACCCGGGACCGCTCGCCGTAGTGCGTGAGCCAGCGGCCCAGCAACGGCACGCGCGGCGGCGCCGGATACGGAGTCTCCGGCTCCTGCTCGGCCGTACGCCGGAAGCGCATGGAGCGGCCCAGCAGCCGGACGAGGTCCAGGCCCGCGCGGCTCGGCACCACGATCTGGGGCGCGTCCACGCACAGGTCGACCTCGACCTTGACCCGTTTGCCGGTCTCCGGGTCGGTGTCGGTGCGCTCGGCCGTCTCCACCGCTTCGGCGAAGGAGTCGAGGTGCGGCAGCACGACGTCGGCCAGCTCGGCGAGGAACGCGAAGCGCTGGTCGCGGTCGCGGGGCTGCGGGACGACCAGCAGCCGCGGCGCGTCCCGGTCGGTGCCGACCAGCGCGCCCAGCGGGGCGCCCGTCTCACCGGCGGTGGTCAGGGGGACGAACACCAGCGGACGGTCGGACAGACGGCGGTGCCGGACGGTCGCGGCGGGCTGGGCGCGGCCGGTGGCGACGGCCTCCAGGCGGGCCAGGGTGGCGATCAGGGACACGGCACGGCCTCCCGGTCCGCCGCCGCGGCGAGCGCCTCGGCGCGCAGGGCGGCGGCCCGGCGCAGCGCGGCCACCACCGGGTCGTCGGGGTCGCCGCTCTCGCCGCGCGCCGCCGACAGCACCTCGTGGACCGTGCCCAGACCGCCCAGCTCGGCGCGGAGCGGACGGCCCAGCCGGGTCACCGCGTCCGCCGCGCGGGACCGCTCCCGGCAGTGGAAGGCCAGCTCGCACGAGGACAGGCACTCGGGCGCGTAGGCCGCCGGGACCGCGTCCACGGCCGCCGTCAGCTCACCGGCCGGGCGCTCCGGGTCGAAGCAGGTGCCCTCGGGCAGCTCCTCGGCGATGGTCTCCACCCGGGTCAGCCGGTCGAGCTGTCGCGCGGTGACCGCCCGCTGGGCGCGCACGTCCACCGCGCGCGCGGTGGGCAGGTTGGAGAAGTCCTTCGGGCACACCAGCAGCACCTCGTGCCGTACGGCGGGCGGCGGGGTCAGCCGGGCGGCGACCGCCTCCAGCGCCAGCACGTACACCGCGGCCTGGCGGGCGGCGGCGCCCACCTTCGCCGGGTCGGCCGAGCCGTCCAGCATCGGGAACGACTTGATCTCCACCACCGTCCAGCCGCCGTCGGGGTGCACCACGACCGCGTCCGGCTCCAGGAAGGCGGGCGAGCCCGCCACGTCCAGGGCCAGCATCGGATGGTCCAGCAGCGTCCAGCCGCCCGCCGCGACCGCCTCGCGCAGCGCCAGCGCCGTACGCGCGGTACGGCCCTCGGGGCCCGGCGCGCTCAGGTCCGGCACCGCCGCGCCGGCGGGCGGTTCGGCGGCCGGGTCCAGCAGGGTGCGGGTGAGCCGCAGCAGCTCGGCGCCGCCGTCGGCCTTCACGCGGGCCTCGAAGGTGTTGCCCCGGATCAGCGCGAACTGGGACTGCCCGTAGTCCGAGGGGGCGCCCAGCGCGCCCGCGAGCGCGGCCTTGTCCACCCCGGCGCCGTCCAGGATCGCGCGTCTGCGGCAGCCCGGGTTGGCCGCGAGCGCCGCGAGGGCACGCGCGTCCAGCGCCTTGGCCGGTACGTCGGGACCGCGCAGCTCAGCGAGCCGGTGCCGCAGCGCCGTCCCCCGCGTCGCTGGGGGCGGCGTCGGTTCCGGCCGCGGGTTCGAGCCGCGAGTCGCGCTGCCGTGGAATTCGCTCACCCGCGGAAGTCTGGCATCCGTCACTGACAATCGGTGCGGGACCGGTGTTTCCGGCCCCAGTGAGCGGCGCCGCCCAGGCGGTGAGCCTCAGCCGCGCGGCGGTCGCGGCCCGCGTCACGTACGGGGCCAGGAGCAGGCCCGCGCCCATCACGGCCGCGCCCGCGACCGCGTCCAGGAAGTAGTGGTTGGCGGTGCCCATGACCACGATCGCGGTCAGCAGCGGGTAGCCGACGGCGGCGATCCTGGTCCAGCGGGAGCGCCCGTACTTCCACAGCACCACACCGCAGAACAGCGCCCAGCCGACGTGCAGGCTCGGCATCGCCGCGTACTGGTTGGTCATCCCGCCCATACCGCGCGGGGCGCTGGCCTCGCCGCCCCACCAGCCGTACGAGCTGTAGTGCGCCATGGTGTCCACGAAGCCGTGGGCGGGGGCGAGCAGACGGGGCGGGCAGGTGGGCAGCAGGACGAAGCCGATGAGACCTATGAACGTGGACGTCATCAGCCAGGTGCGGGCCGCCCGGTAGTGCTCGGCACGTGACCGGAACAGCCAGACCAGCACCGCGGGCGTGACGACGTAGTGCAGCGAGGCGTACCAGAAGTCGGCCGGCACACCCAGCCAGGGCTCCGCCGTGAAGAGGCGGTTCAGCGGGTGCTCGGCGTTCAGGTAGAGCGCCTTCTCGATGCCGAGGATGGCCAGACCGTGGTCCACGGCGGAGGAGACGTCCCCGCGCGCGAGGAGCCGGCCGGCCGTGTAGCAGCCGTAGACCAGCAGGATCAGCGGCAGCTCGGTCCACCAGCGCGGGCGGATACGCGACACCGCCCCCGTGTCCGCTGCCTCGGTCTGCGGCATCCGATCGCCCTCCCCCTTCGCGCTGGCCTGGCACCCCCCGCGGGCGCCGTGACACTTTACGGTGTCGGTCCGCCCGTCCGCGCGGGCGTTCCGGCTCTCGAAGACGCACCGATCGCCCACCGGGTTGCCCGCGCCCAGGGTGCGCCATCATGGAAGGACCCGGCGAACGGGTTTCCCCGGCGCCCACACGGCGTCCCTCTTTCCGGAAAGGTCCCCCATGGCACCGCGCATCCTGCTGGCCCGGCACGGACAGACGGCCTGGTCGCTGTCCGGCAAGCACACGGGCAGGACCGACGTGCCGCTCCTGGAGGAGGGCCGGCGCGGGGCCAAGCTGCTCGGCGAGCGGCTGCGGCAGACCCCGCAGGCCGGGTTCGCGGACGTGGAGGTGCGCACCAGCCCGCTGGTCCGCGCGCACGAGACCTGCGAGCTGGCCGGGTTCGGGGACCGCGCCGAGGTGTGGGACACCCTCATGGAGTGGGACTACGGCGCCTACGAGGGCATGACCCCGGCCGAGATCCAGGACGCCCGGCCCGGCTGGCTGATCTGGCGCGACGGGGTCCCCGAGGGCGAGACGCTCGCGGAGGTCACCGCCCGCGCGGACGAGGTCGTCCGGTGGGCCCGCTCCGCCGACCGCGACGTCCTGATCTTCGCCCACGGCCACATCCTGCGCTCCATCGGCGCCCGCTGGCTCGGCCTCCCCATCGACTTCGCGGCCCGCCTGCGCCTCAACCCCACCTCCCTCTCCACCCTCGGCTGGGCCTACGGCGAGCCGGCGATCGAGAGCTGGAACGAGACGGGGCACCTGGCTGGCTGAGCGCCGCTACCCCCGCCGGGGGCGCGGCAGCGAGGCGTGCCGGTCCAGGAAGTCCGCCACCCCGGTGGCGCGGCGGTGCGGGAGCAGGACGCGCGCGGTGCCCGCCAGCATGGTGTGGATGCGCGAGGACTGCACCTGGGCGAGCAGGTCCAGCACCCGCAGCCCGGCGGTGGCCGCCTCGTCGGGGTGGCCGTCGCGCGCCAGGTCGTCGGCGAGTTCGGCGGTGTACAGGGCGATGTTGCGGGAGAAGTGCGGGTCCTGGAGCCGGGCCGCGCGGCGGGCGTGCCGGGTCGCCCGGCGCCAGTCGCCCAGCGTCGACCAGCACTGCGCCTCCAGACCGGCCAGCTCGGCCTCGCCGTAGAAGCTCATCCACTCCGGGTCGGCCTCGGACCTGCCGCGCCCGAACAGCGCCTGCGCCCGGACGAGGGCCTGCTCGCAGCCGGTGCGGTCGGCGAGCCCCGCCCAGCCGCCGGCCTCGCGCAGCGCCAGCAGGGACATCAGCCGGGACGAGCCCAGCGGGCGGGCGGCCCGCTGCGCGGCCTGCGCGGCGCGCACCGCCTCGCGGGGGCGCCCGGCGTCCCGCGCGAGGAAGGCGGTGTTGCAGAACGCGTGCGCCTCCAGCCCCGGGTCCCCGGTCATCCGGGCGGTGGCCAGCGCCTCCGCGTAGTGCGAGCGGGCGTCGTCGAAGCGGCCCGAGTCGTGGGCCAGCCAGCCCACCGAGATGGCGAGTTCACCGGCGCCCGCGTGCAGCCGCTCGGCGGTGGTCTGCCGGGTCGCGCCCGCGTCCAGCAGGGCGTACGCGGCGCGCAGCGGCTCCGCCGCGCGCCGGTACAGGCCGTCCGCGCCGTGCTTGTCGTCCAGCAGCCGGATGTTCCGGACCGCCTCCTCGACGGCGGCCGCCTCCGAGGCGCCCGGCCGCCGCGCGGCGGCCGAGGCACCCGTGGCGATGCCCAGCGGGCCCAGCGTGGCGGCGGCCGCCACCGTGGCACCCGTACCGGTCATGAATGCGCGACGCAGCACGTCGCTCTCCTCGTGGTTCAGGGATTCGTGGTTCAGGGGGTCGTAAGGATGCTCGTACGCGGCCACCGGGAGCGCGCCCGGTGGGGCGGACGGGCGCGCGCCGCGCCCACGCACGGCCGAGCGCGGCGCGAAGCCGAGGTCGGTGAGGGTGCGGCCGGGGAACATGTGCAGGAACACCCGCTCGTACGCGTAGTTGGGACAGCGGATCTCACCCGCCTCGACTCTCCCGACGTACCGCGCGTCGCAGCTCACCCGCTCGCCGATCTCCCGCGCCGCACGCCGTACCAGGGCGGCGAACTCGGCGGGGGAACGGCGGCCGCGCACCTGCCGGAAGGCGGTGTTGGGGCGGGGCGGCCGGTCGGGCTGCGCCGGGGTATCGGTTGACGACGCCATGGCCGGTCCTCTCGTGCGAACCGTCGAACCATGCCGGAACGGGCCTTGCACGGGCATGGTCGCCCGTGTGACACGGTGGGTCCGGCGGGGCAAGAACGTACAGGCTGTGTCCGGACCGACACGCAGTGTTTGGCTACAAAACGGATATCTCATCCGCGATCCGCCATGAACTGCCATCCTTTGCGGCGCACTTGTGCCGTAGCCCTTGACGCCGTCCCGCGTTGTACCTCACGGACCGCAACAGGCAGCGTGCTGGAGGCCGGCATGGAGACCCGTCCGAACATCGATCCGTGGCTGGTGGCGCCGTGGGCGCGACCGCCCGGCGACGCGGCGTGCGATCTGGTCACGGTGCCCACCCGGCAGGGCCTGGAGGCCGTCGACATCCTGCGCCGCGAGGCCGCCGAGGGCGTGGGCCTGGTGCTGCACGACGACGGCCGCGACACCCTCGGTTTCCTCGTCCCGCCCGGCACGGCCGGCGACTGGGACGTGCCGGGCAGCACCTGCACGCGTACCTCCGGGCGCGGCCTCCGGCTGAACCCCGAGCCGCCCGTGCAGGGCTCCGACTGGCTGCTGCCGCCCGGCGAGGCCGACCTCGCCACCGACCCGGCCACCCTGCGCCGGGCGCTCGGCGAGGCGGCCCGGCTGATCGAGGCCGCCGACAGCTGCCGCTGACCCGTGCGGCGGGTGCCCGCGCCGCCTGCGAGAATGGTCCGATGGGCAGGTCCAGGGACAACCGGCGCAGGGCGGTCGCCGAAGCCGTGGTGGAGGCCGTCGAGGGCGGCCTCGCGGAACTCATACCCGACCCGGACCGGGCGCGGGCCTGGTCGCTGCTGATCGACGGCGCCCCTCAGTCGCACGTCGACCTGGACGACGCGGCGCACCTGTCCTTCGAGTACCAGCGCCGCATCGGCCATGTCATCGACCTGGCCGCGCCGCCCGGCAGGCCGGTGCGGGCCGTGCATCTCGGCGGCGGCGCGCTGACCCTGGCCCGCTACACCGCCGCGACCCGGCCCCGCTCGACCCAGCAGGTGGTGGAGCGCGACGCGGCCCTGGTCCAACTGGTGCGCCGCGAACTCCCGCTCGACCCCGGCGCCCGGATACGGGTGCGCTCGGCCGACGCCCGCGAGGGGCTCGCCAAGGTGCCGGACGGCTGGGCCGACCTGATCGTCGCCGACGTCTTCAGCGGCGCCCGCACCCCGGCCCACCTGACGTCCACCGAGTTCCTCGACGGGGTCCGCCGCGCCCTGCGCCCCGGCGGCGTCTACACCGCCAACCTCGCCGACGGGCCCCCGCTCGCCCACCTGCGCGCCCAGATCGCCACGGCGGCGGCCCGCTTCCCCGAACTCGCCCTGATCGCCGACCCGGCGATACTGCGCGGCAAGCGCTTCGGCAACGCGATCCTGGTCGCCTCCGACACCCCGCTCCCGCTCGCCGAACTCACCCGCAGGGCCGCCTCCGACCCCCACCCGGCCCGCCTCGAACACGGCGCGAAACTCGTGGACTTCACCGGCGGCGCGACCCCGGTGACAGACACCTCGGCAGTCGCCTCACCGGCCCCGCCGCCGTCCGTGTTCCGCTGAACTCCCCTAGTACGTCTGCTAGTACGTCTGCACGTCCACATGCGGTGGCCCGTCGTGCCAGTCGCAGAAGACCGTCACGCGGTCGGTGCTGCGGCTGAACTCCACGCGAATCCAGGTCTCCGTCTTCCACACCTGCATCGACCAGCCGGTGCCCGGGGTCGCGGAGACCAGGGTCGCGCTCGCCGGGCCCAGGTCGAACACCGCCCGGCCGCCGCCGGTGTCGTACGCCTTGACGTCGCCGGCCGGGGTGGTGGCGGGCGGCGCCGGGGGAGTCGGGGCCGGGGTGGCCGAGGGCGCGGTGCGGGTCGGGACGGGGGACGGGGGCGGTGAGGTGCGGCGGGGGGTGCGGGTCGGCGTGGGCGAGGGGGGCGTCGGCGTCGCGGTGGAGGCGTGCGCCGCCGCCTCGGCCGCGGTGATCGGCACGGCGCGCGGGGGGTCGTACGCCGTGCCCGCCATCACCGTGCGCACGCCCCACCAGGACAGCGTGGTGGCCGCCGCGGTGGCCAGCAGCCACGCCAGTACGTGTACGAGTCCTCTGCGCATCGGGGCCATACTGCCTCAGCCGCCATCCGCCGCGCAGGCGGCCCCAGTTGTCCACCGGTGTCGTCCGCGGGGAGTTGTCCACAGGGAGTTGTCCACAGGCCAATACTTCGCAGGTCCGCATGGCGTACGGTGCGGCGCATGGCAAGTGTGCTCGTGGTCGAGGACGATCAGTTCGTCCGCTCGGCGCTGATCCGGCATCTCACCGACGCCGCCCACGTGGTGCGCAGCGTCGGCACCGCGCTGGAGGCGCTGCGCGAGGTCGCCCATCTCCGGTTCGACGTGGTCATCCTCGACCTCGGACTGCCCGACCTGGACGGCTCCGAGGCGCTGAAGATGCTGCGCGGCATCACCGACGTGCCCGTCATCATCGCCACCGCGCGGGACGACGAGACGGAGATCGTCCGGCTGCTCAACGCCGGGGCGGACGACTACCTGACCAAGCCCTTCTCGGTCGAGCACCTCTCCGCCCGCATCGCCGCCGTACTGCGCCGCTCCCGCTCCGGCGCCGCCGAGGCACCGCCCTCCCCGGTGATCCGGGTCGGCGGCCTCACCGTCGACCCGCTGCGCCGCCAGGCCGAGTTGGACGGTGCCCGGCTCGACCTGACGCGGCGCGAGTTCGACCTGCTCGCCTTCCTCGCCGGCCGCCCCGGCGTGGTCGTCCCGCGCAAGGAGCTGCTCGCCGAGGTCTGGCAGCAGTCCTACGGGGACGACCAGACCATCGACGTCCATCTGTCCTGGCTCCGGCGCAAGCTGGGCGAGACGGCCGCCCGCCCCCGCTATCTGCACACCCTGCGCGGGGTCGGGGTCAAGCTGGAGCCGCCCGTGGTGGGAGAGCCCCGATGAGATGGGCCCTGGTCAAGGTCTGCCTGGCGGTGACCACCATGGTCGTCGTCGCCTTCGCCGTCCCGCTCGGCCTGGTCGTCAAGGAGATGGCCCGCGACCGCGCCTTCGCCGGCGCCGAGCGCGAGGCCGCCGCCGTGGCGCCCGCGCTCTCCATCACCACCGACCGGGACGAGCTGGAGCGGGTGGTCGCGGCGGCCGGGGCCGACTCCGGGATGTCCGTGCACCTGCCCGCCGACGGCGGCCGGGGCGCGCTCGACCTGGGCCGGGGCAGGGCCGCGGGGCGGGACATCGAGGCGGTGCGCCGGATGGGCCGCGCGTCCACCGCCGAGGTCACCGGTGGCTCCGCGCTTCTCCAGCCGGTCGCGCTCGGCTCCGGCGCCATCGCGGTGGTCGAGGTGTGGGTGCCCGAGGCCGCGATGAGCAACGGGGTGGGCACGGCCTGGGCGGTGCTCGCCGCCGTGGGGCTCGCGCTGATCGCCGGTTCCGTCGCGGTCGCCGACCGGCTCGGGGTGCGCATGGTGCGCCCGGCCCGGCGGCTGGTGGAGGGCGCGCACGAACTGGGCGAGGGGCAGCTCGGCGCCCGGGTCCCCGAGGAGGGGCCGACCGAACTGCGGCTCGCCGCCGTCGCGTTCAACTCCATGGCCGATCAGGTCGTCGCGCTCCTCGCCAACGAGCGGGAACTGGCCGCCGACCTCTCGCACCGGCTGCGCACCCCGCTCACCGTGCTCCGGCTGAACGCCGCCTCGCTGGGCGCCGGCGCCGCCGCCGAACAGACCCGCGCCGCCGTGGCCCAGCTGGAGGGCGAGGTCGACGCGATCATCCGTACCGCCCGCGAGGCCAAGCCGCAGACGGCGGCCGCCGGGCCGGGCGCGGGCTGTGACGTGGCCGAAGTGGTGCGCGGGCGCATGGAGTTCTGGTCCGCGCTCGCCGAGGACGAGGGCCGCAAGTGGCGGGTGGCCGGTGCCGAGCGGCCGGTACGGGTGCCGGTGGCCCGCGCCGACCTGGCCGCCGCCCTGGACGCCCTGCTGGGCAATGTCTTCCGGCACACCGCCGAGGGCACCGCCTTCGCGGTCGACGTCCACCACGCCGAGGACGCGGTGATCGTGCTGGTCTCCGACGCGGGGCCCGGCATACCCGACCCGCGCGCGGCGATGGCCCGGGGCCGGGGTTCCGGCGCGGCGGGCTCGACCGGGCTCGGCCTGGACATCGTGCGCCGTCTCGCCGAGTCCACGGGCGGCGACGTCCGCATCGGCTCCTCCGTGCTCGGCGGCACCGAGGTGCGGATCTGGCTCCAGCTCGACGCCCGCAAGCCCGCCGGACGCGGCCACCGGGGCACTGTACGCAGGCGGCGCAAACCCGTGTCGGCCCGCTGACCGGACGCGATCTTTAACCGGTCCCGATGCCTTCCTTAAGCGCACCCTAAGCCTTTCAACCACCGTCCCGGATAAGCCGATTGCCGGATTCCGCATCGATAGCGTGCTGCCACCACCCCCCACCCCCGCACGAAGGACAGGCACGCCAATGAGCACGCACCGGCGCAGGATCAGTGGCAGGAACAAGGCGATAGGCGGCGTGGTCGCGGCGGCCGTGGCCGGTGGCGGCGCGGTCCTGGTGACCGGGGTCGCGCACGCCGCCGGGGTCGGCGCCGCGTACATCAAGACCAGCGAGTGGTCGACCGGGTACAGCGCCCAGTACGTCGTCACCAACGACACCGGAGCGGCCAAGAAGGACTGGAGCCTGGAGTTCGACCTCCCGGCCGGCTCCAAGCTCGGCTCGCTGTGGAACGCCGAGTCCAGCGTGAGCGGGCAGCACGTCACCGTGAAGGCCGCCAAGTGGGACACCGACGGGCTGGCCGCCGGCAAGTCGGTCACCGTCGGCTTCGTCGTGGACGGCGCGGGCGACCCCACCGGCTGTCGCATCGACGGCTCCGAGTGCGCCGCCGACCCCGCTGCCACCCCCGAGCCGAGCGGCCGCCCCACCGAGCCCGAGACCCCGGCGCCCACCCAGAGCACCCCGAGCCGGCCGGAGACGCCGGTCCCCACCAAGAGCGCGGGCAACGGCACCAAGGCGGCGGCCGGGTTCGCCCCGTACGTCGACACCTCGCTCTACCCGGCCTTCGACCTGCTGGGCACCGCCGACGCCACCGGCGTGAAGAACTTCAACCTGGCCTTCGTCACCGACGGCGGCGGCTGCACCCCCAAGTGGGGCGGGGTGAGCGACCTGACCGCCGACGGTGTGGCCGCCCAGATCGGCGACCTGCGCGCCAAGGGCGGTGACGTCAGGGTCTCCTTCGGCGGCGCCTCCGGCTCGGAGCTGGCCACCACCTGCTCCTCCGCCGACGCCCTGGCCGCCGCGTACGGCAAGGCGGTGGACGCCTTCAAGCTGACCAAGGTCGACTTCGACGTCGAGGGCGGCGCGCTGCCCAACACCGCAGCCAACACCAAGCGCGCCCAGGCCATCGCCAAGCTCCAGGCCGCCCACCCCGGCCTGGACGTCTCCTACACCCTCCCGGTGATGCCCGAGGGCCTCACCCAGGACGGCGTGAACCTGCTGGCCGACGCCAAGGCCAACGGCGTCCACGTCGACGGCGTCAACATCATGGCGATGGACTACGGCCCCGCGTACAGCGGCGACATGGGCGACTACGCGATCCAGGCCGCGACCGCCACCCAGGCCCAGATCAAGGGCGTCCTCGCGCTCTCCGAGGACGACGCCTGGAAGACGGTCGGCGTCACCCCGATGATCGGTGTCAACGACGTGTCCACCGAGATCTTCAAGGTCGACGACGCGAGCCAGCTGGTGGACTTCGCCAAGTCCAAGGGCATCGGCTCGCTGTCCATGTGGTCCGGCACCCGTGACAAGCAGTGCGACGGCGGCACCAAGCCCACCGCCGACGCCACGTGCAGCTCGATCACGCAGGACAAGTTCGCCTTCGCCAAGGCGTTCGCCGCGTTCAACTAGGCGCGGACGAAAGTGGGGCCCGGCGGCCGGGAAGACCGCCGGGCCTCACCCATGTGCGCTGCTCAGCCCGCCGACTCCACTGAGGGCAGCGTCCCGGTGCGGGCCGCCTCGCCGTACCAGAGGGCGCTGGACTTCGGGGTCCGCTGCTGCGTCGCGTAGTCCACGTAGACCGCGCCGAACCGCTTCTCGTAGCCGTAGGACCACTCGAAGTTGTCCATCAGGGACCACAGGTAGTACCCGCGTACATCGGCGCCGTCGCGCAGGGCGTGGCGGACCGCCGAGAGGTGGGCGTGCAGGTAGGCGACGCGCTCGGGGTCGTGCACCCGGCCGTCCGCGTCCGGCTTGTCGTCGTAGGCGGCGCCGTTCTCCGTGACGTACAGCGGGAGTCCGGGGGCCTCGCGGGTGTAGCGCATCAGCAGGTCGTACAGGCCGGTCGGGTCGACGGTCCAGCCCATCTCGGTGCGCTCGCCGGGGCTCTGGTGGAAGAGCACGTCGTCGGCGCCGGGCCAGGGGGAGTGCTCGCTCGCGCCGTGGCCGTCGGCGCGCGGGCCGCTGACCTTGTCGGTGACCGCCGAGACCAGCGCCGGGGTGTAGTAGTTCAGGCCCAGCGCGTCCAGCGGGGCCTTGCTGGTGGCGAGGTCGCCGTCCAGCACGAAGGACCAGTCGGTGAGCGGGGCCGTCGCGGTGAGCAGGGACTCGGGATAGGCGCCGTGCAGCATCGGGCCGTGGAAGACCCCGTTGGCCAGGTCGTCGATGCGCCGGGCCGCCGCCAGGTCCGCCGGGTCCTGCGAAACCGGGCGCACGACGGCCGAGTTGAGGCTGACCGCGATCTGGTTGCGGGCCGGCATCGCCGCGCGCAGCGCCGAAGCGCCCAGCCCGTGGGCCAGGTTGAGATGGTGGGCCGCCTTCAGCGAGGCCACCGGGTCGGTCCGGCCGGGGGCGTGCACCCCGGAGCCGTAGCCCAGGAAGGCGCTGCACCAGGGCTCGTTGAGGGTGATCCAGTTCTCCACCCGGTCGCCCAGCGCCTCGCCGACGAGGTGCGCGTACTCGGCGAACCGGTGCGCGGTGTCCCGCTCCGGCCAGCCGCCCGCGTCCTCCAGCTCCTGCGGGAGGTCCCAGTGGTAGAGGGTGACGGCGGGCTTGATGCCGTTCTCCAGCAGCTCGTCCACCAGCCGCCGGTAGAAGTCCAGCCCGATCTGCACCGCCGGACCCCGCCCGGTCGGCTGCACCCGCGACCAGGACACGGAGAAGCGGTACGCGCCGAGCCCGAGGTCCGCCATGAGGGCCACGTCGTCGCGGTAGCGGTGGTAGTGGTCGACGGCCACGTCACCGGTCTCACCGCCCGCGGTCTTGCCGGGCGTATGACTGAAGGTGTCCCAGATCGAGGGCGTACGGCCGCCCTCGCGCACCGCCCCCTCGATCTGGTACGCGGAGGTCGCCGCCCCCCAGAGGAAGGCCGGCGGGAAGGTGACCTCGGGGGCCACGGGGGAGACCGTGGAGGAGGGGTCGGGCATGGAAGCGCTCCCATCGAGATTCGGGATGACGTCGGGAAGACTCGGGGAAACCTGAGGAATGGGGGAGGGGCCGGGTCGTCGGTGTCCCGGCCCCTTTGCCGGGACGGCTCAGCCCTTGATCGCGCCCTGCATGATGCCGCCCACGATCTGCTTGCCGAACAGCAGGAAGGCGATCAGCAGCGGCAGGGTGCCGAGCAGTGCGCCCGCCATGATGACCGCCTGGTCCGGTACATACCCGGTGCCGAGGGCGTTCAGGGCCACCTGCACGGTCGGGTTCTGCTGGTTCAGGGCGATGATCGGCCACAGGAAGTCGTTCCAGGCGAACACGAAGGTGAGCAGGCCGAGCACCGCCATCGCGGGCCGCGCCGCCGGGAACACCACGTGCCAGACGACCCGCAGGCTGCTCGCCCCGTCCACCCGCGCCGCCTCGATCAGCTCGGTGGGCAGCGCCTGCACCAGGTACTGCCGCATGAAGAACGTGCCGAACGCGGTCACCAGGCTCGGCAGGATCACCGTCTGGAGCTGGTTGGACCAGCCGAGGTCGCTCATCCACAGGTACAGCGGGACGACGGCGAGCTGCGGCGGGATCATCATCGTGCCGATGGTCAGCAGCAACAGCAGCCCCGAGAACCGGAACCGCAGCTTGGCGAAGGCGAAGCCGGCCAGGGTGGAGAAGACCACCGTACTGACCGTGATCGCGCCCGCCACGATCACCGAGTTGAGCATCGCGGTGCCGAGCCCGGCCTGGTCCCAGGCGGTCTCGAGGTTCTTGAACAGGTTGCCGCCGAACCACAGCGGCGGCGGGGCCTGGGCGAGCCGCCGGTCGGTGCGCGAGGCCGCGATCGCCGTCCACACCAGCGGTGCCAGCGAGACCAGCGCGAACACGGTCAGCGCCACATACGTCACCGGGCCGGCGTGCAACTGCTTGCCCGCCTTCGTGGCCCGGCGCCGACCGGAGCGCGCCTCGGGAAGAACGAGGTCAGCCGCGGTCATCGGACCTCCTCAGCCAGCGGGTCAGCAGCAGGTTGACCGCGGCGATGATCAGCATGACCAGGAACATCGTCCACGCGATCGCGGACGCCTTGCCGAGGTTGCCGATGATCCAGCCCTGGTCGTACATGTAGAGCCCGAGCGTCTGGTACTGGTGCTCCGAGCCGCCCTTGGTCCCGCTGACCCCGCCGAACAGCAGGGGTTCACCGAAGAGCTGGGTGGCGCCGATGGTCGAGACGACGATCGTGAACAGCACGGTCGGCCGCAGCTGCGGGATCGTCACGTGCCAGAACTGCTGGCGCCGGTTGGCGCCGTCGAGCGCGGCGGACTCGTACAGGTCCGCCGGGATGGCCTGCATGGCGGCCAGGTAGATCAGCGCGTTGTAGCCGGTCCAGCGCCAGATCACGATGCTCGACACCGCGAACTGCGATCCCCAGTCCGATTCACGCCAGTTGACCGGGTCAACACCGAAGAAGTGCAGAATCCAGTTCACCATGCCGCCGTCCCACGAGTACAGCAGCGTGAACACCAGCGTCGCCGCCGCCACCGAGGTGGCGTACGGGGTCAGCATCACCACGCGCCACACGGTCGAGCCGCGCAGCTTGTAGTTGAGCATGTGGGCCAGCCAGAGCGCGGCCATCAGCTGCGGGACGGTCGAGATCACACCGATGGTGAAGGTGTTCCGCAGCGCGTTCCAGAAGAAGTCCGAGGACAGCAGGTTCTTGTAGTTGGCCAGGCCCGTCCAGCTCTGGTGGTCGAGCGCGGACAGCTGCACGTCGTGCAGCGAGTACCAGACCGTGTACAGCAGCGGAACGAGTGTGAACACACCGAACAGCACGAAGAAGGGGGTCACGAACGCGTACGGCGACGCCTTCGTGTCCCAGCGGTACAGCCGGCTGCGCCAGGAGGGGGCGCCGTCCGGCGCACCGCGACCCCGAGCGCCCCGGACCGCGCCCGGCGGGATGCCGGGCGCGGTCTCGGCGCTCGACGCGGGATGCGCGAGAGCCTCTTTGGAGGTCACTGGCCGAGCACGTCCTTGATCTCCTTGGACGCGGCGTCCCAGCCCTGGGCCGGGGACTTGCCCTTCTGCTCGACCTGGAGGATGCCGATGTCACTGATCGCGGTGTCGATCGGCTTGTCCTTCGGGCCCAGCGGCTGGGCCGGGATGGTCTTCGCCGCGTCGGAGAAGATCTGGGTCAGCGGCGCGTCGGAGAAGTACGCGGTGGTGTCCGCCTGCGGCTTCAGGCCCGCGTACGCCGACGGGGTGGAGGGGAAGCTGGCCTGCTTGGCGAAGACCTTGGCCTGCTGCTCCGGCGCGGTCAGCCACTTGGCCAGCGCGACGGCCTCCTTCTGGTGCTTGCTCTCCGTCGGCACGCCGAGGAAGGAGCCGCCCCAGTTGGACGCGGTCGGCGCCGCCGCCACGTCCCACTTGCCCTTGCCCGAGTCGCCGGCCTTCTCGCCGATGTAGCCGAGCATCCAGGCGGGGCAGGCCACGGTGGCGAAGGAGCCGTTGGCGAAGCCCTTGTCCCAGGTGGGGTCGAACTGCTTCAGCTTGGCCGACATGTTGCTGGTCGCCACGGTCATCGCGTCGTCCCAGGCGTCCTTCACACCCTGGGACTTGTCCCAGACGACCTTGCCGTCCTTGTCGTAGTTGCGCTCGGTGGAGCCGCCCAGGGAGGCGTTGTACACCGAGGCCGCCGAGTCGACGTACTTGGTGCCCTTGGGCGACTTCTTCATGTACTGCTTGCCGAGGTCGACGTACTTGGACCAGTCGCCCTTCCACTGCTCGGCGAGCTTGGCGCGGTCGGTGGGCAGACCGGCCTTGGCGAAGAGGTCCTTGCGGTAGCAGACCGCCATCGGACCGATGTCGGTGCCGAGGCCGATCGTCTTGCCGTCCTGGGTGGTGGCCTGGGCCAGCTTCCAGTCCAGCCACTGGGACTTGTCGACGTCCTTGCCGATGTCGACGAACTTGGCGGCCTGCGTCTGCACGGCCTCCGTGATGTTGCCGACCTCGATGGCCTGGATGTCGTCGGCGCCCGAACCGGCCTGGAGGCGCGTGAGCACCTTCGGCCAGTACACGTCTGTACGAGTGGTGACGTTCTCCTTGATGTTGATGTCCGGGTGCAGCTTCATGTACTCGTCGTACAGACCGGCCTGCTTGTAGCCGAAGACCCCGAAGGTGCCGACCGTCAGCGTGATGTTGCCCTTGCCGTCGCCGTTGCCCGAATCCGACGAGCCGTCGTCCGAGTCGCTGGCGCAGCCCGCCAGCATGCCCGTGGCCAGCGCGGCCGCGGCCACCATGGCCACCGTTCCGCGAGACCTGCGGATGCTCGTACGCATTGCGTCCTCCTGTTGCCTGACGTGCCGACCCCCCGGCCAACTGCATGGAAATCGCGTGGATCTGGGCCCGTTCGTACTCGCTGCGGCTCGGGCGGGGAACGTGCGGGTTGTGTAGGTGTCAGGTAGTGTGGGAGCGCTCCCACATGTGATGGGTTGAAGAGTCGTCCGTTCGGGACGGGGTGTCAAGGGAGTGCGCACGGCCAACACGGTTCAGTTATAGGGCTGTTAACCGGCCACGGGTTTTGGTGCGGACGGCTTGGGCCACTGTTGGACCAGTACGCGGAGAGAGGCGGAGGCCATGACGAGCCACGGAGTGCGGGGCGGCCGGGGCGGCGGGCGGCCGACGCTGGAGGAGGTGGCCGTCCGGGCCGGCGTGGGCCGGGGCACGGTCTCCCGCGTGATCAACGGCTCCCCGAGGGTCAGCGACGCCACCCGCGCGGCCGTGCAGGCGGCGGTCGCGGAACTCGGGTACGTCCCCAACACCGCGGCCCGCGCGCTGGCGGCCAACCGCACCGACTCCATCGCGCTGGTCGTGCCCGAGCCGGAGACGCGCTTCTTCGCCGAGCCGTACTTCTCCGACATGCTGCGCGGGGTGGGGGCGGAACTGGCCGACACCGAGTGGCAGTTGCTGCTGATCTTCGCGGGCAGCGACCGCAAGCGGCAACGGCTCGCGGACTATCTCTCCGCCCACCGGGTCGACGGGGTCCTCCTGGTCTCCACGCACGCCGACGACCCGCTGCCGGACCTGCTGGACCGGCTGGAGATCCCGGCCGTGATCAGCGGCCCCCGGTCGGCGGGGGAGACGCTCACCTCGGTCGACTCCGACAACTACGGCGGCGGCCGCTCCGCCGTCGAGCACCTCCTCGCCCGCGGCCGCCGCCGGGTCGCCCACATCACCGGCCGCCCCGACGTCTACGGCGCCCAGCGCCGCGTCGACGGCTACCGCGACGCGCTGCGGGACGCGGGCCTTGAGGTGGACGAACTCCTCATCGAGCCGGGCGACTTCACCGAGGAGGGCGGCCGCCGCGCCATGTCCGCCCTGCTCTCCCGCCGCCCCGACCTCGACGCCGTCTTCGCCGCCTCCGACGTCACCGCGGCCGGCGCCCGCCACTCCCTCCGCGAAGCCGGCCGCCGCATCCCGTCCGACGTCGCCCTCGTCGGCTACGACGACTCCGCCATCGCCCGCCACATGGACCCACCCCTGACCAGCGTCCGCCAGCCCATAGAGGAAATGGGCCGCGCGATGATCGACCTCCTCCTGACCGAGATCGCGGACCGCCGTCCGGCGGGGACACGGGGGCTGGAGAGGCGGCATGCGGTGCTGGCTACGGAGCTGGTGGGGCGGGAGTCTTCGTAGAGCCGCCGGGTGACACGTGCCCCGTCCGCCGCGGCCCTAGGCCGTGTCCGGAAAGTCCCGCCTGGCTCGCGACGCCTGGCACGTTCCCCCAAGCTCTGCGAGCAGGGGGGACCCCCAGCGGCGTTGTCGGGATCGTCCTCGTACGCCCGGTACGAGGACGACCCTCCGCCTTGCGAGCGCACGCACCAGACGCCGCGAGCCCTGCCCTCCGGGCAGACGGCGCCACTTTCCGGACACGCCCTAAGGGGTCTCGTCCCGGTGGGTGAGGTGTCCGTCGGTCAGGCGCCACAGGTGGTCGTGGGGAGCGAGGTGCCAGGTCTCGCCGGCGGTGAGGGCCTGGGTCATCCAGGTGTGGAGCTGGGGGAGGGCCCGCGTCCGGAGGACGGCGCGCGTGGGGGCGCGGGCCGGGGTGGGGATCATGGGGACGTCCATGCGGAAGCCGACCGAGTCCGGGTCGGTGCCGCGGTCGTCATTGGACGAGCGCGGGGGCACCCAGGCCACGCCGAGGACGATGGTGCCGGCGTCCCGCCCCGTGAGGAACCGTACCTCCGTGACGTGGGTCATCAGCGGGCCCAGCGACTCGGTGAGGTCGGTCGAGGTCAGCGGCCAGGAGTAGCCGGGAGGCAGGTGGCGGTTTCGTGCGGACATGACACGCAGGATGGCAGGGGGAGGCAGTGGCGCGGCAACGACTTTGGGGCCGGTCCGTCGAAACGGATCGGCCCCAAAGTCGTTCAGGGTGAGTGACGGGACTTGAACCCGCGACTTCCTGGACCACAACCAGGTGCTCTACCAGCTGAGCTACACCCACCACGACCGGCGGTGGAAGTTGTCGTTTCCCCGACCGGCCGAGAAGAAGTCTACAGGGTCTTGAGGGGTGCTCGCGCACACGTTTCCGGGTGGGGGGTCACGCGGGCGGGAGGACGTACTTCGCGGCGATGGACTTCGCGGTGTCGGAGTCCGGGCCGGGCTGGGGGACGAAGACCGCTTCGCGGTAGTAGCGCAGCTCGGCGATGGACTCGCGGATGTCGGCCAGCGCGCGGTGGTTGCCGTTCTTCTCCGGGCTGTTGAAGTACGCGCGCGGGTACCAGCGCCGGGCCAGCTCCTTGATCGAGGAGACGTCCACGATCCGGTAGTGGAGGTAGGACTCCAGCGTCGCCATGTCGCGCAGCAGGAAGCCGCGGTCGGTGCCGACGGAGTTGCCGCACAACGGGGCCTTGCCCGGCTCCTTGACGTGCTCACGGATGTACGCGAGCACCTGCTCCTCGGCGTCGGCCAGCGTCGTACCCCCGGCCAGCTCCTCCAGCAGCCCGGACGCGGTGTGCATCTGGCGCACCACCTCCGGCATCGTCTCCAGCGCGGCGTCCGGCGGGCGGATGACGATGTCCACCCCCTCGCCGAGCACGTTCAGCTCGGAGTCGGTGACGAGGGCGGCCACCTCGATGAGCGCGTCGTCGGACAGCGAGAGGCCGGTCATCTCGCAGTCGATCCACACCATGCGATCGTTCATGTGTCTCACCTTAAGGGGACCCACGGGCACCTGGACCCGCGCGTACGCACGGCGGAGGGGGTGTGGGAAGGCCGAGCCCTCCCACACCCCCTCGCGACCGTGACGATCCTCAGCCGCTGCCGCGCGGCCCCGGCAGCAGACTCACCGCGCCCGCCGTGTGCCGGCGGCTCTGCAGCGGCACCCCGCCGTCCCGGTCCGGGTGCAGCACCGACGGCACCGCCACCGGGCCGTGGCCCGGCAGACCCGAAGGACCCTGCGGCATCCCGTGCTGCGCGAGCTCCTGCTCGGCCGGCCGCTGCTCACCCTGCGGCCTGCGCGCCCGGTACGCGGCCCGGTACGTCGCGGGCGACGAGCCGAGCTGGCGGCGGAAGTGCCCGCGCAGCGCGACCGGCGAGCGGAACCCGCAGCGCCCGGCGACCTCGTCCACCGAGTAGTCGGACGTCTCCAGCAGCCGCTGCGCCTGCAGCACCCGCTGGGTGATCAGCCACTGCAGCGGCGCGCTGCCGGTGAGCGAGCGGAACCTGCGGTCGAACGTACGGCGGCTCATGTAGGCGCGTGCCGCCAGCGTCTCCACGTCGAACTGCTCGTGGAGGTGTTCCAGCGCCCAGGCGACGACCTCGGCCAGCGGGTCGGCGCCGATCTCCTCGGGTAAAGACCTGTCGAGGTAGCGCTCCTGACCGCCGCTGCGGCGGGGCGGAACCACCAGGCGGCGGGCCAGCGCACCGGCGGCCTCGTTGCCGTGGTCCGTCCGCACGATGTGCAGACACAGGTCGATCCCGGCCGCCGTACCGGCCGAGGTGAGCACGTCGCCGTCGTCGACGAACAGCTCACGCGGATCGACGTGCACCGACGGATAGCGCTTGGCCAGCGTCGGCGCGTACATCCAGTGGGTGGTGGCCGGGCGGCCGTCCAGCAGGCCGGCCGCGGCCAGGACGAACGCCCCGGTGCACAGGCCGACGATGCGGGCCCCCTCCTCGTGCGCCCGGCGCAGCGCGTCGAGCGCCTCCTCCGGTGGCGGCGAGGTGATCGAGCGCCAGGCCGGTACGACGACCGTGCCCGCGCGGGAGATCGCCTCCAGGCCATGCGGCGCGGTGAGTTCCAGTCCCCCCGTGGTCCGCAGCGGGCCGTCCTCGCCGGCACACACCAGCAGTCGGTAGCGCGGCACTCCGGCGTCCTGGCGGTCAATCCCGAACACCGAAAGCGGTATGGAACTCTCGAAGATGGGGCCGCCGCTGAACAGCAGCACCGCGACGATCTCCTTGCGGCGTCGCCCGGCGAGTTTGCGGACGGTGGCGTCCGGCGCGGCGGTGGAGTCGTGGCTCATACTGCTAAGCCCCCCTCGGTGGTCGCGGCTCCCTTTACGCTTCGGGTCTGTCGCTCCTGCACGTTTCCCCTCGGTCCTGCACGAGTCCCCCGCCGTAAGACATCAAGATCGAATCTACTGGCTCCCGTGGTCTGCCGGTGGCCAGTTCCACACGCGGTGCATTGTCGACATGACAACTTGGCGTGAAGCATTCGATCACGAAGGGTTGCACTCGCGGGGCGTGCAGGGAAGTACGCCTGGGCGGGGTGGCCAAACCGCATAGGGTGCGACGGTGCGGACGACCCTTGTTTGTGCAGGTGGAACGGGGGTTGAGGGGTGGTTGGGACCCCTCCGGAGCGATATTAGGAACTTGGCTGAAAACCAACGTTCGAGGGTGTGGAAACCGGTCAGTCGACCGGTGTACTGGCTCCTCTGTGATCTGCGACTCCCCGCGCGGCCTCCCGCAGCGAGCGGCGCAGCAGCGCCCGGCAGGCGAGGGTGACGCCGGCCAGTCCCAGCCCCGCCCCGACGGCCGCCACCGGTGCCGTGCCGCACCACAGCAGGATCACCGGCACCAGCACGCAGGCGAACACCGCCCAGCCGATCACCTCGCGCGCGGTGTCGGGGCCGGGCGCGGAGCGGGGTGCGGGCATCTGGGGGCTCCTGGGGCGTCGGTTCCAGGGGGTTCAACGCGCGGACGGCCGGACGGTCACCCCATGAGGGGCGGGTCCCGGCAAACCGCCTGTACGGGGCAGCGACCATTGCGTAAGGGGCGCCGCTCGTGCATGCTCCCTGGAACCCCCGGGGGCCTCCCGGAGGGCGCGCTCACGGAGCGTGTGCGGGAACTGCGACGGAGAGGCTTGCCGCCGTACCCTTGGGGGTATGGGCAGGGGAAGACGTTTCCCGGACACAGCTCCGCCGCACGATGTCCCCCTTCATACAAGGATCACGACGCCGAGACAGCCATGGCCGGTCACGAATTCTTCGAACCAGCGGACCGCAAGCGGCCGGTAGCCGAACCCACGGCGCCCGAGCCCCTGGCGGCGGACGAGACACGCCCTTCCTGCGATCCCGCCTTCCGGCACGGAGTGGTCGTCGGCTTCGACGGCTCCACCTCCAGCGAGCGCGCCCTCGCCTACGCGGTCGGCATGGCCCACCGCTCCGGCTCGGGTCTGATCATCGTCCATGTGGCCAACCGGCTGCCCACCACGGTGTGGGCCGGCTGTGAGCCGCCCGTCTTCGTGGACGTCCCCGACCACCGCACCGAGGTGCTCGGCCTGGAGCTCGCCTGTGCCGACCACCTGAGCGAGGTGCCGTGGATCCTCGTGGAGCGCGGCGGCGACATCTGCCATGAACTGGAGGAGGTCGGGCGGGAGTACGAGGCGGACGCGATCGTCGTCGGCTCCACGCACGGCATCGCCGGGCGGATCTTCGGCTCCGTGGCGGGACGGCTCACCAAGCGGGCCCGGCGGCCCGTGATCGTGATTCCCTGAGACCTCAACCTGCCCTGGCGGCACACTGGTTGGCGCGCCGGGAAGCTACTCGCGCGTAGGAGTGTTCCGCACCCCCGTGTCGGGCATACAACGGCCGACGCCGCGGGTGAGTCGTGCTGCCGGCCGGTGGGTGACGGCCGCCGGCCGAGGCCAGCGGCACGCACAGCGGCACAGAAACGGACCCCCACGAGGCTCGCGCGAGGGTCCGTTTCTCTGTATGCGGGGAGACCTACTCCACCGTCACCGACTTGGCCAGGTTGCGCGGCTTGTCGATGTCGCGGCCCAGCACCTTCGCCGCGTGGTACGCGAGGAGCTGGAGCGGGATGCCCATGAGGATCGGGTCCAGCTCGTCCTCGTTCTTCGGGACCACGATGGTGCGGTCCGCCTTCTCCTGCTCCCGGTGCGCGACCGCGAGGATCTTGCCGCTGCGGGCCTTGATCTCCTCCAGCGCGGCGCGGTTCTTCTCCAGCAGGTCGTCGTCCGGGACGATGGCGACCGTCGGCAGGGCGGGCTCGATCAGGGCCAGCGGGCCGTGCTTCAGCTCGGAGGCGGGGTACGCCTCGGCGTGGATGTAGGTGATCTCCTTGAGCTTCAGGGACGCCTCGCGGGCCACCGGGTAGCCCCGGACACGGCCGATGAAGAGCATCGAGCGGCTCTGGGCGTACTCCTCGGCCAGCTCGCGGACCTGCTCCTCCTGCTTGAGGATCTCGGCGATCTGGGTGGGCAGCTTGCGCAGGCCCTCGATGATCCGCTTGCCGTCGCGCACCGAGAGGTCGCGGGTGCGGCCCAGGTGCAGCGCGAGGAGCGCGAAGGCGACCGTGGTGTTGGTGAAGCACTTGGTGGAGACCACGCACACCTCGGGCCCGGCGTGCACGTAGATGCCGCCGTCGGCCTCGCGGGCGATGGCCGAGCCGACCACGTTGACCACACCGAGGACCCGGGCGCCCTTGCGCTTCAGCTCCTGCACGGCGGCCAGCACGTCGTACGTCTCACCGGACTGGGAGACCGCGACGTACAGGGTGTCGGGGTCGACGACCGCGTTGCGGTAGCGGAACTCGGACGCCGGCTCGGCGTCGGCGGGGATGCGGGCCAGCTCCTCGATCATCTGGGCGCCGATCATGCCCGCGTGGTACGAGGTGCCGCAGCCGAGGATCTTGACCCGGCGGATGCGACGGGCCTCGCGGGCGTCCAGGTTGAGGCCGCCCAGGTGCACGGTGGAGAAGCGGTCGTCGATGCGGCCGCGCAGCACGCGGTCCACGGCGTCGGCCTGCTCGTGGATCTCCTTGTGCATGTAGGTGTCGTGGCCGCCCATGTCGTAGGAGGCGGCCTCCCACTCCACGGTGGTGGGCTCGGCGCTGGTGCGGGTGCCCTCGGTGGTGTAGGTGCGGAAGTCGTCGGCCTTCAGGGTGGCCATCTCGCCGTCGTCCAGGGTGACGATCTGGCGGGTGTGTGTGACCAGCGCGGCGATGTCCGAGGCGACGAACATCTCCTTCTCGCCGATGCCGAGGACGACCGGGGAGCCGTTGCGGGCCACCACGATGCGGTCGGGGAAGTCGGCGTGCATCACGGCGATGCCGTAGGTGCCCTCGACCACGCGGAGCGCCTCGCGGACCTTGTCCTCCAGCTTCTCGGCGCTCGCGCGGGCGATCAGGTGGGTGAGGACCTCGGTGTCGGTGTCGGAGAGGAACTCCACACCGTCCGCCTCCAGCTTGCGGCGCAGGTCGGAGGCGTTGTCGATGATGCCGTTGTGGACGACGGCGACCTTGTCGTCGGCCGACATGTGCGGGTGGGCGTTCACGTCGGAGGGGGCGCCGTGGGTGGCCCAGCGGGTGTGGGCGATGCCGGTGGTGCCCTTGAAGCGCGCGGGGACCTTGGCCTCCAGGTCACGGACCCGGCCCTTGGCCTTGACCATCTTCAGGGCCGGCGTCTTGGGCGAGCTGACGACGACGCCCGCCGAGTCGTAGCCCCGGTACTCCAGGCGCTGGAGACCCTCCAGCAGCAGGGGAGCGACATCCCGCTTACCGATGTATCCGACAATTCCGCACATGTAAAAGCTCCCTCACCCTGGCTTCTCAGCCATAGACCATGCGGCGCAGCTGCCGGAGCGTGAGCTCGGGCGGTGCCACCGCGCGGTATTTCAGGTCCGCATCGATCCGTTCGAAGATCGCCGCGTTCTGCATGCCCTGGGCCTGCAGTTCCCGGTGTCGACGACGGACGTAGTCCTGGGTCGTCTCGTCGAAGAAGGCGAGCACGTCCTGTATCACCCGCAGCGCCTCGCCCCGGCTGAGCGGGGTCGAGCGCGTCAGATGATCGACAAGTTCCTCGTGCACCCGGTAGATCTTCGGGTACGGACGCCGGTTTCGCAAGAATCGTGCCCGATTCCGGGCAGGCACCTGTTGGCGCGGTCATGGCGCGCTGTTCGCCCGGTGTCCACTTCCCGTCCTGTACACCGTTGCCCCCGGCCACGAGTTTTGCTGGTCATGGACATTCCTCGTATGGGCGTACCCGAGAAGCTGGCCGAGCGGATGAGCATGGCCGAGCGGCACGAGTACCTGCGGAGCAGATTCTCCCGGCGCACCCTGATCAGGAGCGGCGCCGTCACCCTCGGCACCGTCGCGGGCGGCGCCTTCGTACCCGGCGCCGTGACCCCGGCCGCCGCCACCACCCCCGCGGCCCCGGCGCCGCGCCGTGCCGAGCACGTCGACGGCGCGCTGGCCGCGCCCTTCGGCCGCCATCTGGCCTGGGGCAACGACCCGCGCACCGAGGTCACCGTCTCCTGGCAGGTGCCGGTCGCCGTCAAGCGCCCCTTCATCCGCATCGGCGCCCACCCCTGGGACCTCTCCCGCAAGATCGAGGCCGAGGTGCGCACCCTCCACACCCCGGCGGGTGTCGGCGCGAGCGGCGACCACACCCAGTACTACGTGCACGCGCGGCTCAGTCACCTGCGCCCCGGCCAGACCTACTACTACGGCGTCGGCCACCACGGCTTCGACCCGGCCGAGCCCCACCTGCTCGGCACCCTCGGCACCTTCACCACCGCCCCCGCCCACAAGGCGCCCTTCACCTTCACCGCCTTCGGCGACGAGGGCGTCGGTTACCACGGCCTCGCCAACAACGCCCTGATCCTCGGCCAGAACCCCGCCTTCCACCTGCACGCGGGCGACATCGCCTACGGCGACCCCTCCGGCGCCGGCAAGACCACCGACACCGGCTTCGACTCGCGCACCTGGGACCAGTTCCTGCACCAGACCGAGTCCGTCGCCAAGCAGATCCCCTGGATGCCCGCCTACGGCAACCACGACATGGAAGCCTGGTACTCGCCCAACGGCTACGGCGGCGAGGAGGCCCGCTGGTCCCTCCCGGACAACGGCCCCGACGCGGCGAACCTCCCCGGCGTCTACTCCTTCGTCTACGGCAACACCGCCGTCATCTCGCTGGATGCCAACGACATCTCGTACGAGATCCCGGCCAACCTCGGT
Source organism: Streptomyces seoulensis (assembly GCF_004328625.1). Lineage (NCBI taxonomy): Bacteria > Bacillati > Actinomycetota > Actinomycetes > Kitasatosporales > Streptomycetaceae > Streptomyces > Streptomyces seoulensis. Next base: position 2,199,897 of record NZ_CP032229.1, on the reverse strand, counting down.
ATCTCCGGCGGCACGCAGACCAGGTGGCTGGAGGCGCAGCTCAAGAAGTTCCGGGCCGCGCGGGACGTCGACTTCGTGGTGGTCTTCTTCCACCACTGCGCCTACTGCACCTCCACCGCGCACGCCTCCGAGGGCGGGGTGCGCCAGGAGTGGGTGCCGCTGTTCGAGAAGTACACGGTGGACCTGGTCATCAACGGCCACAACCACCAGTACGAGCGCACCGACGTGATCAAGGGCGACACGGTCACCAAGAAGCTCCCGATCGGCGGCACCGCCTACCCCGAGACCGAGGGCGTCGTCTACGTCACCGCGGGCGCGGCCGGCCGCAGCCTGTACGCCTTCACCGCGCCCGACACCTACGAGGGGAACGAACACGAGGTCGAGTCCGTGTCCTCCTTCGTCAACCTCAAGGACGGCAAGAAGCCCGAGACCGTCGCCTGGTCCCGGGTGCGCTACCTCGACTACTCCTTCCTGCGCGTGGACGTCACCCCCGCGCCGAGGGGCCGGCACACCACGCTGACCGTGTCCGGCATCGCCGAGACCGGTGAGCGCATTGACCACTTCACCGTGGCCCGCAGGGCGAAGTAGGCCCGCGTGCCCGCGCGTCGTGGCCACCGCGGTCATGACGCGCGGGTGTCGCCGCCGAGAACAAAGGGCTGTCCCGCTGGACCGTTGCCGCCACGGGCGGGATCGTTTCACCGGATCTGCGGGAGAGTTGTCCCGACCACATCCGAAGGGAGCGCATGTGAGACGGCACCACGGCACCACTCCCCGAACGAACCGAACGAACCGAATCCTCGGATCGCTGCTGCTCGTAGCGACGGCCGGCGTCTTCACCCTCGCCGCCGACCCCGTCGCCCAGGCGGCCGCCCCGCCCGCGCTGGACCGGGTGATCCCGGCACCCGCCTCGGTCCGGCCGGGCGGCACCCCGTACCGCATCACCCGCGCGACCGCCGTCCGGGTGGACGGCTCCGCCGAGGTCCGCCGGATCGGCGCCTATCTCACCGGCATCCTGCGGCCCTCCACCGGCTATCCGCTGCCGCTCACGGACCACGGCGGCAGGGGAGGCATCCGACTCCACCTCCAGAAGGGCGACTTCGGCGCCGAGGGGTACCGGCTGCACAGCGGAGCCGGTGGCGTCACCATCACCGCCGCCGCGCCCGCCGGCCTCTTCCACGGCGTGCAGACCCTGCGTCAGCTGCTGCCGGCGGCCGTCGAGAGGAAGACCGTCCAGCCCGGCCCCTGGCGGATCGCCGGCGGCACCGTCGAGGACCGCCCGCGCTACGCCTACCGGGGCGCCATGCTGGACGTCTCCCGGCACTTCCTCAGCGTCGCCCAGGTCAAGCGCTACATCGACCAGTTGGCCCTCTACAAGATCAATGAGCTGCATCTGCACCTCAGCGACGACCAGGGCTGGCGCATCGCCGTCGACTCCTGGCCGCGCCTGGCCGCGTACGGCGGCTCCACCGAGGTCGGCGGCGGCAAGGGCGGCCACTACAGCAAGGCCGACTACCGGGAGATCGTCCGGTACGCGGCCGGCCGCTATCTGGAGGTCGTCCCCGAGATCGACATGCCCGGCCACACCAACGCCGCCCTCGCCTCCTACGCCCAGCTGAACTGCGACGGCGTGGCGCCCCCGCTCTACACCGGCACCCAGGTCGGCTTCAGCTCGCTGTGCGTGTCCAAGCAGGTCACCTACGACTTCGTGGACGGCGTGATCCGCGAGCTGGCCGCGCTCACCCCGGGCCGCTATCTGCACATCGGCGGTGACGAGGCGCACTCCACCAGCCACGCGGACTACGTCACCTTCATGGACCGGGTGCAGCCGCTCGTCGCCAAGTACGGCAAGAAGGTCATCGGGTGGCACCAGCTCACCGGCGCCCACCCGGTCAAGGGCGCCCTCGCCCAGTACTGGGGCCTGGACCGCACCAGCGCGGCCGAGAAGGCACAGGTCGCCGAGGCCGCGCGGAACGGCACCGGGCTGATCCTGTCCCCGGCCGACCGGGTCTACCTCGACATGAAGTACACCAAGGACACCCCGCTCGGCCTGGACTGGGCCGGCCTGGTGGAGGTGCGGCGGTCCTACGACTGGGACCCGGGCGCCTATCTCGACGGGGCGCCCGCCTCGGCGGTCAGGGGTGTGGAGGCTCCGCTGTGGTCGGAGACGCTGAAGAAGTCCCCCGACCTCGAGTACATGGCGTTCCCCCGGCTGCCGGGCGCGGCGGAGCTGGGCTGGTCACCGGCCGCCACCCACGACTGGGACGCCTACCGGGTGCGGCTGGCCGCGCAGGCCCCGCGCTGGGACGCCCTCGGCATCAACTACTACCGCTCACCGGAGGTCCCCTGGCCGACGGGCTGACAGCACGGTGACAGGGGTACGGGCACCCCGGAGGACCGTCTCCGGGGTGCCCGTGGTCTTCGCGCAGGCGGCGCTAGCGCCCGGCGAGCGGGTTCTCCAGGGTGCCGATGAGCTGGAGCGCGCCGGACGGGTCGGCGAGGTCCACCATCTGCTTGTTGTTGCGCAGCTGGAGCCGGTTCAGGCAGGAGAGCGCGAAGTCCGGGGCGAACATGTCGTACCGCTCGAACTTCTCCGCGAGCTGCGGGTTCGCCTCCTGGTACTCGCGGGTGATCTCCGCGACCGCGTCCCAGAACCGGTCCTCGGTCAGCACGCCGTCGGCGGCCAGGTTGGCGGCGAGGAAGCGGAAGAAGCAGTCGAACACGTCCGTGAAGATCGACAGCAGCTTCTTGTCCTCGGGCACCTCCACCCGGATGCGGCGGACCTCCGGCGGCAGGGCCGCGTCCGGGTCCATCACGGCGATCTCCTCGGCGATGTCCTTGTACACCGCGCGCCGGACCGCGCCGTCCTCCAGCACCAGGATGACGTTCTCGCCGTGCGGCATGAACACCAGGTCGTAGGCGTAGAAGCTGTGCAGCAGCGGCACGTAGTAGGCCCGCAGATAGCCGCGCAGCCAGTCGGCGGGTGCCTGCCCCGAGCGCTCGATCAGCGCGCCCGCGAACGAGGCGCCGTCGTGGTCGGTGTGCAGCAGGGCGGCCATCGTCGCCAGCGACTCGCCCTCGGCGAGGCGGGACACCGGGGACTCGCGCCACAGCGCGGCCAGCATCTTGCGGTAGGGGGAGTAGCGGTCGGTGGCCCGCTCGTACTCCAGGTGCCGGTAGCCGACGGCGGCCTGCTCGCGGATGATCGTGAGGCCGGTCGCGGAGAGCACCGGGTCGTTCTCGATCAGCCGGGCCAGCCAGTCGTTGATCGCCGGGGTCGCCTCCATGTACGCGGCCGACAGACCGCGCATGAAGCCCATGTTGAGCACGGACAGCGCCGTCTTCACATAGTTCTTCCCGGGATGCGTCCGGTTGAAGAACGTCCGGATGGACTGCTGGGCCAGGTACTCGTCGTCGCCCTCGCCCAGGCACACCAGGTTGCGGCGGGCCACCTCGGCGGCGAAGGTCACGCTCAGCTTGTTCCACCACTGCCAGGGGTGGACCGGGATCAGCAGATAGTCGTCCGCGTCGAGGCCCTGGCCGGTGAGCACGCCCCGGAACCGCTCCAGGGTGGCCTCGCCCAGCTCGCGCCGGAAGAACTCCTCGTACTCGACGCCCGCGCCGGCGGTGAAGGCGGCGCGCGAGCGGTGCGCGGCCAGCCAGACCAGTCTCACCGGGCTCGCGGTCTCCGGCGCGTACGCCAGGTACTCCTGGACGCCGAAGCCGAGCCGCCCGTTGTTGGCCACGAAGCAGGGATGGCCCTCGGTCATCCCGGTCTCGATGTCCTGGAACGAGGCGCCGGCCAGTTCCCTCGCGCTGACGCGGGGCTTGGTCAGCTTGTAGCAGGTGCCGGACAGGGTGGAGGAGATCTCCTCCAGGTACATCGGCAGGATCTCGTCGCTGAGCCCCAGGGTCTCCTTCAGCTCGATGAAGAAGTCCAGCGCGGCGAGCGGCAGTTCGGCGCCCTCCCGGCTGCGGCTGATCGAGTCGGCGTCCACCTGCCAGTGGTCCAGGCCCCGGCGCACGGCGGAGAAGCGGTACGAGGTGAGCTTGTCGTCGCTGCGGACGACGTACGTGTCACCCTCGGCCTCCGGGGTGAGCAGGCGCTCGTGCGCGAACTCGGCGAGGGCCTTGCGGAGCAGCAGGCGGTTGGCCAGGTCCCAGCGCTCGGGGGAGAGGTGGGCCACGGAGTCGGCGAGGGTCATGCCGCCACCCCCGTCGCCGCCTCGAACCGGTCCCGGGTGCAGAAACTCAGCAAGGCGCGCTTCTCCGGCTTCTCTATCTCGCCCTCGGGCACGAACCCGACGGCCTCGTTCAGCTTGTGCACGGCGGTGTTGCGCACATCGGGCTCCACCACGACCCGCCGGGTGCCCGGGTCGGCGAACAGGTGCGCCATCACAGCGGTGATGACCCGCCGGGTGAACCCGTGCACGGGCGTGTCCGTGGGCGCCACCAGGAAGTGCATCCCGACATCGCCCGGCCGCGCCTCGTACAGCCCGGCCAGCTCGCGGTGCGCGGGGTCGTAGCTCTCCATCAGGAACACCGGCACCCCGTCGTCCAGCCCGAGGAAGGCGTGGTGGTGCTCGTCGGCCGCGATCTCCATGTAGGCACGCTCGACGTCCACCAGTTTCGCGTCCTGCATCATCCAGAACCCGGCCTTCGCATCGGTCACCCAGCCGTGCACCAGGCTCGCGTCCTTCAGGGGGTCGAGCGGGCGGATCGTGAAGGTCATACGGCGAACTCCTGGAAAGCGATGGTCTTCTCCACCGGGTAGTACTCCGAGCCGAGCAGCTCGCGGATGATGGAGGCGTTGCGGTAGGCGCCCATGCCCAGGTCGGGGCTGGTGATGCTGTGGGTGTGGACGCCGGCGTTCTGGAGGAAGACGCCGCGGCCGGTGACGTCTATGGCGTAGTTGCGGCCGAGGTCGAAGTTGCCGTGGCCGTCGTAGCGCAGGCGGTCGCGGACCGGCTTCAGGAACTCCGGCTCGCGGTACTGGTAGCCGGTGGCCAGCACCAGGCCCTCGCTGTCCAGCTCGTAGTCCTTGCCCTGTTCCTCCTGGCGGAGGGCGAGGGTGTAGGTGCCGTTCTCGTAAGTGGCGCTGTTGAGCGCGGAGTTGGTGAGCAGGCGGGTCTGGATCGGGCCGCCGAGGTTCTTCTGGTAGAGCAGGTCGAAGATCTCGTTGATCAGCTCGCCGTCGATGCCCTTGAACAGGCCCTTCTGCTGGGCGGTGATCCGGTAGCGGGTGTCCTCGGGGAGCGCGTGGAAGTAGTCGATGTACTCCGGGGAGGTCATCTCCAGCGTGAGCTTGGTGTACTCCAGCGGGAAGAACCTCGGGGAACGGGTGACCCAGTTGAGCCGGTAGCCGTGGACGTCGATCTCGCTGAGGAGGTCGTGGTAGATCTCGGCGGCCGACTGCCCGCTGCCGACCAGTGTGATGGAGCGCTTCCTCTGCAGCTCCGCCTTGGTGGCGAGGTAGCGGGAGTTGTGGATGAAGTCGCCGCCCAGGCCCTCGCACGCCTCCGGGATGTACGGCGGGGTGCCGGTGCCGAGGACCAGGTGCCTGGCGGGGTAGGTGTCACCGGTGTCGGTGCGCACCGCGTACACGCCGTCCTCGTACGTCACTTCGGTGACCGTGGTGCTGAAGCGGACGCTGGTCAGCTTGTTCGCGGCCCAGCGGCAGTAGTCGTCGTACTCGACGCGCAGCGGGTAGAAGTTCTCCCGGATGTAGAACGAGTACAGCCGGCCCTTCTCCTTCAGGTAGTTGAGGAAGGAGTACGGCGAGGTCGGGTCGGCCAGGGTGACCAGGTCCGACATGAACGGCGTCTGGAGGTGGGCGCCGTCCAGGAACATCCCGGCGTGCCACTCGAAGTCGGGCTTGGAGTCGAGGAAGACGCCGTTCAGTTCCTCGATGGGCTCGGTGAGGCAGGCCAGGCCGAGGTTGAAGGGGCCGAGGCCGATCCCCACGAAGTCAAGGACGGGGCTGGCTTCAGGAAGCGCGGTCAAGGGACTCTCCCAGGTACTGCTCGGCGTGGCCGGCGATCAGATCGAGGACGGCGGCGATGTCGGCCGCGGTGGTCTCGGGGTTGAGCAGGGTGAACTTCAGGTAGTGGCGGCCGCCGACCTTGGTGCCCGCGACCACGGCGTCCCCGGAGGCGAACAGGGCCTTGCGGGCGTACAGGTTGGCGCGGTCGATCTCGGCCGGGTCGGTCACGGTCGCCGGGATGTAGCGGAAGACCAGGGTGGACAGCGAGGGCTCCACGACCACGTCGTAGCGGGGGTCGGCGGCGAGCATCCGCCAGCCCTCCTGGGCGAGTTCGCAGACCTCGTCGAAGAGTCCGCCGATGCCGTCGGCGCCCATCACGCGCAGCGTCATCCACAGCTTGAGGGCGTCGAAGCGGCGGGTGGTCTGGAGGGACTTGTCGACCTGGTTGGGGATGCGCTCCAGGACCATGCGGCGGGGGTTCAAGTACTCCGCGTGGTAGGTGGCGTGCCCGAGGATGGCCGCGTCCCGTACCAGGACGGCGGAGGAACTCACCGGCTGGAAGAAGGACTTGTGGTAGTCGACGGTGACCGAGTCGGCGCGCTCGATGCCGTTGATGCGCCTCCGGTGCTTCAGCGAGGTGAGCAACCCGCAGCCGTAGGCGGCGTCCACGTGCATCCACACCTCGAACTGCTCGCAGAGTTCGGCGATTTCGGGGAGCGGGTCGATGGAGCCGAAGTCGGTGGTGCCCGCGGTGGCGACGACGGCCATCGGGACGAGCCCGTCCTGGACGCAGCGCTCCAGCTCGTGGGCGAGCGCGACGGTGTGCATCCGCTTGTCGTGGTCGACCGGGATGACGACGACCGCGTCCGGGCCGAGGCCGAGGAGTTTGGCGGACTTCTTCACGCTGAAGTGGCTGACCTCGGAGGTGAAGATGCGCAGGCGGTCGTGGGACTCTGCCTTCGCCTCCTCGCGGGCCAGCAGCAGCGCCTGGAGGTTGGACTGGGTGCCGCCGGAGGTGAACACGCCGTCGGCGGCGGGTCCCAGGCCGATGCGGGCGTTGGTCCAGTCGATCAGTTTCCGCTCGATGAGCGTGCCGCCGGCCGACTGGTCCCAGGTGTCCAGGGAGGAGTTGACCGCGGAGAGCACGGCCTCGCCGACCACCGCCGGGATGACCACCGGGCAGTTGAGGTGGGCGAGGTAGCGCGGGTGGTGGAAGTAGACGGCGTCCCGGAGGTAGACCTCCTCCAGTTCGTCCAGCGCGGCGGCGGTGTCGCCGAGCGGCTGGTCGAGGTCCACGGAGTCGACGCGGGGAGCGAGGTCGTCGACCGTGACGCCGGTGAACGGGCGTGCGGCGGTGGCGAGTTTGGCCGCCACCCGCTCTACTCCTTCGGTCACGGAGCGGCGGTACGTCTCCGCGGTGAGGCCATTGAGCAGGTGCGAGCGCATGAGGGGGTCCTCCGAGGGAAACACGAGGGGGCGTGAAGTTCCGCGGCTTCAACTTAGGTAAGCCTAACCTAAGTCAATGCGTGATCACACCCTTCCCGTGACGACGGTCACCCCGAGGGTCTCCGTGCCTACGCGGCGCTCGCGCGGAGCTGTTCCTCCGTCATCCCGCGCCGCCAGTAACCGACGAACGTCACCCGCCGCCGGTCGGTGCCGCGCTCTCCGACGACGTGCCGGCGCAGCTCCCGCACCTGGCTCGCCTCACCGGCCAGCCAGACGTACGGGCTGGTGTGCGCCGGGAGTGGGGCCGCGCGCAGGGCCTCAACGGCCGAGGGGGCGCCCTGGCGCCGGACCAGCCAGGTGACGCGGGCGTCCGCCTCGGTGCGCACGTCCTGGATGTCCCCGGCGTGCGGCACCTCCAGCCAGGCGTGCACCCGGGCGGACGCCGGCAGCGACTCCAGTACGGCGGTCGCGGCCGGTACGGCGGTCTCGTCGCCCCACATGACGATCAGATCGGTGTCCTCCGGGGCCCGGAACCGGATCGCCCGGTTGTCGGCGAGCGCCGGGCCGAGCAGCAGCACCCGGTCGCCCGCGACCGCACCGGCGGCCCAGCGGGAGGCGGGGCCGGCCGGGACCGGGGCGCCGGGCTCGGTGCCGTGCAGGGCGAAGTCGACGTCGATCTCGTCCGGGTCCCGGCGCAGCGCGCGCAGGGTGTACGAGCGCATCACCGCCCGTACGTCGTCCGGGAGTTCACGCCAGCCGTGCCACCAGTCGTCGCCCAGCTCCAGCGGGACGGCGGGCTCGCTCTGGCCGGGGTGCGGCAGGAACAGCGAGAGGGACTGGTCGCGGCCGAGCGAGTGGAACCCGGCCAGCTCGGGCCCGTTGAAGGTGACCCGCAGCAGAGACGGACCGAGCCGCCTCGTCCGGGCCACCTGGAGGGCGAAGAAACGGAACGGGGCGGCTACGGCCGTCGTCATGCGGGGCTCCTGAACGTCAGGAAGGGGTCATTCGGGCAGGGGTCAGCCGACCTTCTTGGCCGTCTCGATGGCCTTGGCGAGGTTCTCCAGCAGCGGGGCGCACTTGTCGTAGGACAGGATCGGCTCGGCGGAGCGGGGGATGACCTGGCCGGCCTTGACGGCGGGCAGCTTCTTCCAGGTGGCCTTGGTGATGTCGGCGGGCTGGATGGCCGAGGAACGGTCGTCCATGATGATGACGTCGGCCGGGTGCTTGTCGACGTTCTCCCAGCTCAGCGTCTCGAACCAGCCGCCGGTGGGCTTCTTGGCCGCCTCCGAGGGCTCGACGAAGTTCACGCCGAGGGACTTGAAGTACTCCAGGTCCGCGGAGAGGTTGGTGCCGGAGACGTAGAACGCGTCCTGCGCGGCGGAGCCGGCCATCACCTTGATCTCGGGGCGGGACTTGGCCGCCTTGCGCAGTCGGGCCGTGGCCGCCTCGAAGCGCTTCTTGGCGTCGGTGATCCTGGCGGACTTGGTGTCGGCGCCGAGGGACTCGGCCAGCTCCCACATCCGCTGGAGCGGGGCGGTGAGCGGGCGGTCGTAGACCGAGACGGCGACGCTGGGCGCCAGCTCGGCTATCTTCGCGGCGGACTCCAGGGGCACGTACCAGAGGGCGCCCCTGGGGTCGAAGGTGGTGGTGATGAGGACCTGCGGGGCGAAGGCCGCGTACTCCTCGACGTTGAACTGGTTGAAGACATTGCCGAAGACGGTCAGCTTGCTGACGTCCATGTCGCCGGCCTGCACATCGGCCTTGCCGTCCTTGGTCTTGGTCGGGCCGAACACGCCCTTGACCTCGATGCCGTAGTCGAACAGCGCGGCGGCGACACCGGTGAAGGCGACGATCTTCGTGGGGACCGAGTCCAGCTTCACGGTCTGCCCGCGGTCGTCCTTGAAGCTCCACGCGCCGGACTTGCCGGGCTTGGCCCCGCCCTCGGAGCCACCGCTCTTCCCCTTGTCGTCGCCACAGGCGGCGAGCACGGCGCCGAGACCGAGGGCGCCGCCCGCGGCGAGGATGCCGCGGCGAGTGAGGTGGGTGGCACGGGTGTGGGGCATGGGTATGACTGCTTTCGACCGGGGCGGACACCGCCTGACCAATTCGCAGCAAGGTTAGCCTAACCTTGCTCATTGTCCAGGGCTGGGGCATCCGCCCCCGTCGGAGTCTTCTCCGAGGTCAGCCGGTAAGGCCCAACTCACGGGCGATCAGCATGCGTTGGACCTCGCTGGTGCCCTCGCCGATTTCCAGGATCTTGGAGTCACGCCACATGCGGGCCACCGGGTACTCGTTCATGAAGCCGTAGCCGCCGTGGACCTGGGTGGCGTCCCGGGCGTTGTCGACGGCGATGGTGGAGGAGTACAGCTTGGCGATGGCCGCCTCCTTCTTGAAAGGCTCGCCGGCCACCAGCCGGGCCGCCGCGTCACGCCAGGCGAGACGGGCGGTGTGGGCCTTCATCTCCATGTCGGCCAGCTTGAACTGGATGGCCTGGTTGGTGCCGATGGCCCGGCCGAAGGCGTGCCGCTCCTTGGCGTACCGCAGCGACTCGTCCACGCAGCCCTGCGCGAGCCCGGTGCCCAGCGCGGCGATGGCGATGCGGCCCTCGTCCAGGATGCGCAGGAACTGCGCGTAGCCACGGCCCTCTTCGCCGAGCAGGTTGGCGGCCGGGACCCGCACGTCCTGGAAGGACAGCTCACGGGTGTCGGAGGCGTTCCAGCCGACCTTGGAGTAGGGCGCCGCGACCGTGAAGCCCGGTGTGCCCGAGGGGACGATGATCGCGGAGATCAGCGGCCTGCCGTCCGGCTTGCGGCCGGTGACCGCGGTGACCGTCACCAGGCCGGTGATGTCGGTGCCGGAGTTGGTGATGAAGCACTTGCTGCCGTTGATGACCCATTCGTCGGTGTCCGGGTCCAGCCGGGCCGTCGTACGGGTCGCGCCCGCGTCCGAGCCTCCGTCCGGCTCGGTCAGCCCGAAGGCGCCCAGGATCTCGCCCGAGCACAGCCGGGGCAGCCACTCGGCCTTCTGCTCCTCGGTGCCGAACAGATGGATCGGCATGGCGCCCAGCGATACGCCGGCCTCCAGGGTGATGGCCACCGAGGAGTCCACCCGGGCCAGCTCCTCCAGCGCGATGCCCAGCGCCAGATAGTCGCCGCCCATCCCGCCGTACTCCTCGGGGAACGGCAGCCCGAACAGGCCCATCCGGCCCATCTCGCGGACGATCTCGTACGGGAACTCGTGCCGCTCGTAGAAGTCGCCGATCTTCGGCGCCACGACGTCGTGCGCGAACTCCTCCACCGTGCGGCGGAGTTCCTCCAGCTCGGGGCTGAGGCGGTGGTCCATGCTGATCACTGGTCCTTGTCGGGCTGGGTCGTGGGGCCGAGGGCGCGGACGGTGCGGGAGGGGCTCGGGCGGCCCAGGTGGCCGGCCATCCAGACGCTGGTGGCGGTCAGCGCCTCCAGGTCGACGCCGGTCTCGATGCCGAGGCCGCGCAGCATCCAGACCAGGTCCTCGGTGGCGAGGTTGCCGGTGGCGGACTTGGCGTAGGGGCAGCCGCCGAGGCCGCCCGCGGAGGCGTCGACGGTGGTGACGCCGTGCTGGAGCGCCGCGTAGGTGTTGGCGAGCGCCTGGCCGTAGGTGTCGTGGAAGTGCACGCCGAGTTCCGCCGTGGGCAGGCCCGCCTCGTCGAGCAGGGTGAGCAGGGCGCGGACCTGGCCCGGGGTGGCGACGCCGATGGTGTCGCCGAGGCTCAGCTCGTCGCAGCCCATGTCCCGCAGGGCCGTGCACACCCGGACCACCTGGGGGAGCGGTACCTCGCCCTCCCAGGGGTCGCCGAAGCACATCGACACATAGCCGCGCACATGGGCGCCCGCGTCCTTGGCCTGCCGCACCACCGGCTCGAACACCGCCAGCGACTCGTCCACCGTGCGGTTGAGGTTGGCCTTGGCGAAGGACTCCGTGGCGCTGGCGAACACCGCGATCCGGCGCGCGCCGAGGGCGAGCGCCCGGTCCAGGCCGCGCTGGTTGGGGACCAGCACGGGCAGTTCGGCGTCCACGTCGGAGATCTGCGGGAACAGCTCCTCGGCGTCGGCCAGTTGGGGCACCCACTTGGGGTGCACGAAGCTGGTCGCCTCGATGGTGGTCAGGCCCGCCGTGCGCAGGCGGCGGATGAACTCCGCCTTCACCTTCGTCGGTACGGCCGTCTTCTCGTTCTGCAGGCCGTCGCGCGCGCCCACCTCGTGGATGCGGACCCGCGTGGGCAGGCCGGGCTCGGGGACGACCATGGGCAGCGCGTTCACTCCGTCTCCTCCTTCGGCGCGATGACGGCCAGCACCTGGTCCATGGCGACCGTGCTGCCGGGCGTCACGTCGAGTTCGGCGACCGTGCCGGCGTGCGGGGCGGAGACGACGTGCTCCATCTTCATCGCCTCCACCACCAGCAGGCTCTGCCCGGCCTCGACCTCGTCGCCCACGGCCACCTTCACCACCGTCACCGTGCCCGGCATGGGCGCGGTCAGCGAGTCGGCGCCCGCGTGCGCGGAGCGGCTCAGCGAGGCGGCGACCGGGTCGTGGTCCCGCACCTGCCAGGCGTCCCCGTCCCGCCCGAGCCAGTCGGCGGCGCGGCGGAAGGTGTGCCGGACGCCGTCCAGGGTGACGGTCACCCGGTCATCGGTGACCTCGGCAGCGCGGGCGGTCCGGGTGACGGGTTCGAGTCCCCCGACACGCAGCGGGAACGACACCGGCTTCGGAGTCCCGCTCAGCCGCCAGCCGTCCGGCACCGAGAAGGGGTCCACCCAGCCCTCGCCCGAGGGGCGCAGCTCCTCCAGGCGCACGGCCGCCGCAGCCTCGTAGACCTCCTCCGGCACGCCGGACGGGATCAGGTCGTCCACCGCGCGCTCCACCAGCCCGGTGTCCAGTTCGCCCGCCATCACGGCAGGGTGGGCGAGGAGGCGGCGCAGGAAGCCCGCGTTGGTCGGGACGCCCAGGGTGACCGTCTCCGCGAGGGCCGCGCGGAGCTTGCGCAGGGCGGTCGCGCGGTCGGGGCCGTAGGCGATCACCTTGGACAGCATCGGGTCGTACAGGCTGCCGACCTCGGTGCCCTCGCTGAGCCCGGAGTCGGTGCGGACGCCGTCGCCCTGCGGCTCGGTCAGCAGCAGGACCGTTCCGCCGGAGGGGAGGAAGCCCCGCGAGGGGTCTTCGGCGCAGATGCGCGCCTCCACCGCGTGCCCGGTGAGGGTCACGTCCTCCTGGGCGAAGCCCAGCGGCTCGCCGGAGGCCACCCGCAGCTGCCACTCGACCAGATCCAGGCCGGTGATCAGCTCGGTGACGGGGTGCTCGACCTGGAGACGGGTGTTCATCTCCATGAAGTAGTACGAGGACGGGTCGTTGCCCGGCACGATGAACTCCACCGTGCCCGCGCCCCGGTAGCCGCACGAGCGGGCCGCCTGCACGGCCGCCTCGCCCATCGCGGCGCGGGTCGCCTCGTCGAGCAGGACGCTGGGCGCCTCCTCGATGATCTTCTGGTGGCGCCGCTGGAGCGAGCACTCGCGCTCGCCGAGGTGGACCACGTTGCCGTGGCCGTCGGCGAGCACCTGGATCTCGATGTGCCGGGGGCGGTCGATCCACCGCTCCACCAGCAGGGTGTCGTCGCCGAAGGAGGCGCGGGCCTCGCGGCGGGCGGCCGCGATCTCGTCCTCCAGGGCGGAGACGTCCCGCACCAGACGCATGCCCTTGCCGCCGCCGCCCGCCGAGGGCTTGAGTAGCACGGGGGTGCCGATCTCCCGGGCCGCGTCGGCCAGTTGGGCGTCGGTCAGGCCGCTGCCGCTGGAGCCCGGCACGACCGGCACCCCGTACGCCGCCACCGTCTCCTTGGCGCGGATCTTGTCGCCCATCAGGGCGATGGCGTCGGCGGACGGCCCGATGAAGACGAGCCCCGCCTCCTCGCAGGCGCGCGCGAAGCCGGCGTTCTCGGCGAGGAAGCCGTAGCCGGGGTGGACCGCCTGGGCGCCGGTGCGGGCGGCGGCCTCCAGCAGCCGCTCCACCGACAGATAGCTCTCCGAAGCCGGGGCCGGGCCGATCCGGACGGCCGTGTCGGCCTCCCGGACGTGCCGCGCGTCGGCGTCGGCGTCGGAGAAGACCGCCACCGAGCGCACGCCGAGCGCACGGAGCGTACGGATGACCCGTACGGCGATCTCGCCCCGGTTGGCGACCAGCACTGTGTCGAACACGGAAGTTCCCCTCCCTCTCACATCCGGAAGACGCCGAACCGGGGCTCTCCCAGCGGCGCGTTGGCACAGGCGGTCAGGGCGAGTCCGAGCACCTGACGGGTCTGGAGCGGGTCGATCACGCCGTCGTCCCAGAGGCGGGCGGTGGCGTAGTAGGCGCTGCCCTGGCCCTCGTACTGGGCGCGGATCGGGGCCTTGAAGGCGTCCTCGTCCTCGGCGGGCCACTCCTCGCCGCGCGCCTCCATCTGGTCCCGCTTGACCGTGGCGAGCACCGAGGCGGCCTGTTCGCCGCCCATGACGGAGATCTTGGCGCCGGGCCACATCCACATGAAGCGGGGGGAGTAGGCGCGGCCGCACATCGAGTAGTTGCCCGCGCCGTAGGAACCGCCGACGACGACCGTCAGCTTCGGTACGCGGGTGCAGGCGACGGCGGTGACCATCTTGGCGCCGTGCTTGGCGATGCCGCCCGCCTCGTAGTCCTTGCCGACCATGAAGCCGGAGATGTTCTGGAGGAAGACCAGCGGGATGCCGCGCTGGTCGCACAGCTCGATGAAGTGCGCGCCCTTCTGGGCGGACTCGGAGAACAGGATGCCGTTGTTGGCGACGATGCCGACCGGGTGGCCGTGGATGCGGGCGAAGCCGGTGACCAGGGTCTGGCCGAACTCGGACTTGAACTCGCTGAAGCGCGAGCCGTCCACCACGCGGGCGATGATCTCGCGGACGTCGTAGGGGGTGCGGGAGTCGACCGGGACCGCGCCGTACAGCCCGAAGGGGTCGACCTTGGGCTCGACGGCCGCCGTCACCTCCCAGGGGGCGTCCTTGCGGGCGGGGAGGGTGGCGACGATGTTCCGCACGATCCTGAGCGCGTGCGCGTCGTCCTCCGCGAGGTGGTCGGTGACGCCGGAGACGCGGGAGTGGACCTCGCCGCCGCCCAGCTCCTCCGCCGTGACGACCTCGCCGGTGGCGGCCTTCACCAGCGGGGGGCCGCCGAGGAAGATCGTGCCCTGGTCGCGGACGATCACCGCCTCGTCGCTCATCGCCGGGACGTACGCGCCGCCGGCCGTGCAGGAGCCGAGGACGGCGGCGATCTGCGGGATGCCGGCCGCGGACATGCGGGCCTGGTTGTAGAAGATGCGGCCGAAGTGGTCGCGGTCGGGGAAGACCTCGTCCTGCATGGGCAGGAAGGCGCCGCCGGAGTCCACCAGGTAGACACAGGGCAGGCGGTTGTCGAGGGCCACCTCCTGGGCGCGCAGGTGCTTCTTCACCGTCATCGGGTAGTACGTGCCGCCCTTGACGGTCGCGTCGTTGGCGACGATCACGCATTCGCGGCCGCTGACCCGGCCGATGCCGGCGATCACCCCCGCCGCCGGGGCCTGGCCCTCGTACATCCCGTCGGCCGCGAGAGGGGCCAGCTCCAGGAAGGGGGAGCCGGGATCGAGCAGGGCGTCCACCCGGTCCCTCGGCAGCAGCTTGCCGCGCGCGGTGTGGCGGGCGCGCGCCTTCTCGCCGCCGCCGAGGGCCGCGGCCGCCAGCTTGGCGCGCAGTTCCTCGCCCAGGGCGAGATGGGCCTGTTCATTGGCCTGCCAGGCCGTCGACGCGGGGTCTGCCGCGCTCGTCAGCTCCGGTGCCTCGTGCATCCTGCGAACCCCTCACCTTGTTAATGAGCGTTAACGCATTTCCCTCAGGTTAACGACCGCTAACCTCGCTGTCTACAATGACCCGCATGGCCAGCAGAACCGACGCCCCGACCCGGCGGCAGCAGATCCTCAAGGAGGCCGCCCGCCTCTTCGCCGAGCGCGGGTTCCACGGCGTGGGCGTGGACGAGATAGGGGCGGCGGTCGGCATCAGCGGCCCCGGCCTCTACCGGCACTTCCCCGGCAAGGACGCGATGCTCGCCGAGCTGCTGGTGGGCATCAGCGGCCAGCTCCTCACCGGCGCGCGGCGCAGGGTCGCCGAGGCGGACGGACAGGCGGGCGCCTTCGCCGTCCTGGACTCCCTCATCGAGGGCCACATCGACTTCGCCCTGGACGACCGCCCCCTGATCACCCTGCACGACCGCGAGCTGGACCGGCTGCGCGACAGCGACCGCAAGCTCGTCCGCCAGCTCCAGCGCCAGTACGTCGAACTCTGGGTCGGCGTCGTCCGCGAGACCCACCCCGCCCTGACGGAACCCGCCGCCCGCTCCGCCGTCCACTCCGTCTTCGGCCTCCTCAATTCCACCCCCCACCTCGGCCGAGCCGGCACCCTCCCCGGCCGAGCGGCCACAGCGACCCTGCTGCACCGGATGGCCCGGGGGGCGTTCGAGGCGGCCGGGTCCTGAACGGGCCCGCAGCAGGAGGCATCTCAGTACGCTGACCTCATGGACTACGCGAAGATGCGCGCGATCGCCGGGGAGCTCGGCGCCTACGCCGAGCGGCTCGAAGGAGCCTGGAGCGTCGAGATCGGTCCGTCGGGCCCGGTACTGGCCATGATGTGCCCGTCGAAGCGTCATGAGGGCACGGTTCGCCGCATCTGCAAGCAGCTGGATGAACAGCTTCTCCGCACCCATCCCGGCTATATCTGCGCGAGCGGCCCCGAGATCGAACACCCGGCGATCGGCCGTATGCGTCTCCCCGACGCGGTCGTCATTCCCGAGGACGCCCTCGACGAAGAGGGCATCGCGGTCGATGCGGCGCAGGTGCTGGGGGTCGTCGAGATCGTGTCTCCGTCGAACCCGGCCAGTGACTACACCGAGAAGCTGGCCGACTACCCCGCCATGGGCATCGCCCACTACTTGATCGTCGACCCCCGCACCGGCACGATCGAAGCCCACTCCGACCCCTGCAAGGGCCGCTACGTCCGCAAGGACGTGTACATCTTCGGCGACACCGTCCCCTTCGGCCCCTGGCTGATCGACACCGCCGACTTCCGGCGATACGGCAAGGCCGGGAACTGAGCGTCGCCCGGGGTGGGGAAGCTCACCCTGGACGGTGAACGTACTCGCCGGTACCTTCGGTTGAGCAAGCGCTTAGACATGCCCTGTGTCATGCCGAGGTACGTGGAGGTGGCGGCGTGCGCCGTACGGTGTTCAACGAGGATCACGAGGCGTTCCGGGAGACTCTCCGGGACTTCATCGAGTCCGAGGTCGTGCCGGTCTACGACGAGTGGTTCGCCGCCGGTCAGGCTCCGCGCGACTTCTACTACAAGCTCGGCGAGCTGGGCATCTTCGGGATCAACGTCCCCGAGGAGTTCGGCGGCGCGGGCCTCGACAGCCACAAGTTCGAGGCGGTCCTCTACGAGGAGACCGCCCGCGCGGGCGTCCAGTTCGGCGGCTCCGGCGTGCACGTGCTGCTCGCCCTGCCGTACATCAAGATGCTGGCCACGGACGAGCAGAAGAAGCGTTTCCTGCCGAAGTTCGTCACCGGCGAGGAGATGTGGGCCATCGCGATGACCGAGCCCGGCACCGGCTCGGACCTCGCGGGCATGAAGACCACCGCCAAGCTCTCCGAGGACGGCACGCACTACGTCCTCAACGGCGCCAAGACCTTCATCACCGGCGGTGTGCACGCCGACAAGGTCATCGTCTGCGCCCGCACCTCCGCCCCGAAGGAGGACGACCGCCGGTTCGGCATCTCCCTCTTCGCCGTGGACACCAAGTCCGAGGGCTACTCGGTCGGCCGCAAGCTGGACAAGCTCGGCCTGAAGACCTCCGACACCGCCGAACTCGCCTTCGTGGACGTCAAGGTCCCCGTCGAGGACCTGCTCGGCGAGGAGAACAAGGGCTTCTCCTACCTCGGCCACAACCTGGCCTCCGAGCGCTGGGGCATCGCCTTCGGCGCCTACGCCCAGGCCAAGGCGGCCGTCCGCTTCGCCAAGAGTTACGTCCAGGACCGCACCGTCTTCGGCAAGCCGGTCTCGCACTTCCAGAACACCAAGTTCGAGCTGGCCGCCTGCCAGGCCGAGGTCGACGCCGCCGAGGCCGTCGCCGACCGTGCCACCGAGGCGCTGGACGCCGGCGAGCTGACCCCCGCCGAGGCCGCCTCCGCCAAGCTGTTCTGCACCGAGGTCGCCCACCGCGTGATCGACCGCTGCCTCCAGCTCCACGGCGGCTACGGCTACATGAACGAGTACCCGATCGCCCGCCTGTACGCGGACAACCGCGTCAACCGCATCTACGGCGGCACCAGCGAGATCATGAAGTCGATCATCGCCAAGGACATGGGTCTGTAAGGCCCCCGAAATGACTGGCCGGTACAACCACACGACATGAGCCAGGCACTTCAGGACCTCCTCGATCTGCTCGACCTCGAGCGGATCGAGGAGGACATCTACCGCGGGCAGTCCCGCTCCGCCGTCGTCCCCCGCGTCTTCGGCGGCCAGGTCGCCGCGCAGGCGCTGGTCGCGGCGGGGCGCACGGTCCCCGCCGACCGCGCCGCCCACTCGCTGCACGCGTACTTCCTGCGCACCGGCGACCCCGGCGCGCCGATCGTCTACAGCGTCGACCGCATCCGCGACGGCCGTTCCTTCACCACCCGCCGCGTGGTCGCCGTCCAGCACGGCAAGCCGATCTTCCACCTCTCCGCGTCCTTCCAGGCGTACGAGGACGGCCTCGACCACCAGGCCCCCATGCCCCAGGCGCCCGACCCGGCCACCCTGCCGACGTCCCAGGAGCGCCTGCGCGGCTACGCCCACCTCGACCCTGAGGTCGTGGAGCGCTTCCTGGAGGCCCGCGAGGCGATCGACCTGCGGTACGTGGACGAGCCGCCGTACGGGGAGTTCGGCGCCCCGCGCGAGCCGCACAGCCAGGTCTGGTTCCGCGCCAACGGCAAGCTGGCCGACGACCCTCTGCTGCACGTCGTCCTCGCCACCTACGTCTCCGACATGACCCTGCTCGACTCGGTGCTGCTCGCCCACGGGCGCGGCGGCTGGGCCGTCGGGGACGTGGTCGGGGCCTCCCTGGACCACGCGATGTGGTTCCACCGCCCCTTCCGCGCCGACGAGTGGCTCCTCTACGACCAGGAGTCCCCTTCCGCACACGGCGGCCGGGGTCTGGGCCAGGCCCGCATCTACACGCGGGACGGCGCCCTCGCCATCTCCGTCGTCCAGGAGGGCGTGGTCCGCGTACCCCGCTGAGGCGTCAAAACGGTTGCCCGGAGCCGAAGTTGACCTGCTCGGACACCCTTGGTCGCGAGAGCTGCCGCAGCGTGCGCGTGGCACCTGAGACACCTGGTCACTCAGTAGACCGCTCAACAGGACGCGCGACGCATCCGGGACTAGGCTTCATGAGTGAAAGCCGCAGCACACGGCATGCCCGGTGACGAGGATTCCGGCTTCCCGGACCTCAGCCGCAGCATCTGGTCGCGTGAACGCGCACAGGTGGTCTGTAAGGCGTCGGCGGAGCACGACCGTGCCGCTCAGTTCACTGCGGTGAAACCTGAAGACCGTGCCGCAATCTTCCTCTTCGCGGTGACGGCCATCCACCTCGCACCCAGATCGGGATCGCGAGAGACGATGGAGATGGAAGGTAATTTCTCATGCGATCAACGCGCGCGAGGCGTCTTGTCGCCCTGTCCGCCACCGGCCTTCTGCTGGCCGGCGGAGCAGCGGTGGGCGCCGCGGGCACCGCTTCGGCGACCCAGAACGGGCACCACAGCTCCTACGACCGGGACTACCGGGACGGTCACAACAGGTACAACCACGACCGCGGCTGGTGGAACGATGACGGCTGGGGCCGTCACCACCGCAACAACTGGAACAACTGGAACAACTGGGGTGACAACGACAACTACTGGGGTGGCTACGGCCACGGCGGTTACGGCCACAACGGTTACGGCCACGGCGGCTACGGCTACGGTGGCGGCCATGGCGGCGGCTACGGCGGCGGTCACGGCGGCGGCTACGGCGGCGGTCACGGTGGTGGCGGTCACGGTGGCGGCGGTCACGGTCGCTGACAACACCGCAATCTGAGCGAGACGTGCGGCCCCCGAGGGGGTCGCACTCCCGCGTCCGGGGACAGGATCAGGCCAGTCCGGCCTGGTCCAGCAGGTACGCCGTCATCGGGTCGTAGTGACGGGGGCTGACCACGTGGTCGTCCAGCGGGATCGCCACCTGGAGCGTGCCCTCGGCCTCGGCGAGGAACAGCGCCGGGTCGTTGCAGTCGGCGTACCCGGCCGCGTCGACGCCGTGCTGGGCCGCGTATCCCGCCCAGCCGTGGTCGGCCACGACGAGGTCGGGCAGTTCGCGGCCCTCGCGTTCGAGTCCGGTGAGGATGGCGCGCATCGGGTCCCCGGAGTGGGTGTGCCACAAGGTCGCGCCGTGCTCCAGCACGGCCACGTCCGCGAACTGCATGACGTACCCCTCGTCGGTCTGCAGCCGCTCCGGGATGACGACGATCTCGCAGCCGGCGGCGCGCAGCGCGGCGGCGGTCGCCCGGTGCACGTCCAGCAGGCCGCCGGGATGCCCGGTGGCGAACAGCACCCGCTGGCGGTCCTCGGCCGCCTTGCGCAGCCGCAGCGCGAGCCGCTCCAGCGCGGCGACGGTCAGCTCCGGGTCGATGGTGTCCTGCCCGTACCGGTGCTCGGCGTCGTCGTTCACGCCGACCCGCTCGGCCATCACCGCGAGCACGTCCTGCTCGTCGGTCCAGCGGTCGCCCAGCTCCAGGCCGAGCCAGTAGTGCCGGTCGCCGTTGGCCAGCCTGCGGTAGTGGGAGAGGTTGTTCTCGCGGGGTGTCGCCACGTCCCCCGCGATCCGCGTTCTCACCAGATGGTCGACGAGCTGAGCACGGCTGGGCGTCCCGGATATCGGCATGCCCCCCATTGTGGGGCAGCGAACGATCCGCCGTCTCCGGGACGCCCCTCTTCCGGGCGATCCCGGTGGATCATCGGTCGCGCAGCGCGAACCACAGCTCCATGCGTACGTCCGGATCGTCCAGATCCGTGCCGAGGAGGGTCGCGCAGCGGGTGACGCGCTGGCGGACGGTGTTGCGGTGCACGTCCAGCGCGACGGCCGTACGGTCCCAACTCCCGTGCAGGGAAAGCCAGGTGCGCAGGGTCTCGGTGAGCGCCGGGGCCGCCGCGAGCGGGGCGAGGAGGGTTCGCGCGTACTCCTCCGCGTCCGCGCGCGGCACCAGTTCGGTCAGGCCCGGCCGGACGCCGTGCCGGACCAGCGGGGCGCGGGTGGCGCGGGCGCGGGCCAGCGCGCGGGCGGCCTGCGCGTCGGCGGCCGGCCAGCCGTCGGGTTCGGCGGGCGCGCCGACGCCCAGCGTCCAGCCGGGCTGCGCGGCCGGCTCCCGCCCGGCGGGCACGAGGACGCGTACGACGTCCCGGCCCAGGTCGATCAGGGGTGAGCCGAGCGCCGCGCCGAGGGCGGTCGCGCCCACGGGGTCGGGGGTGCCGTGCTCCGGGCGGGCGTGCACGACGAGCCACCGCCCGCCGCTCCCCAGCAGCCCGGCCACCTCCGCCGGGGCCGCGCCCAGCAGCAGCCGCACCAGTGCCGAGGACCGGGCCGCGCCCGCCCCGCTCTGGTGCTCGCCGGTCAGCAGGGAGAGCAGGACGGCGGCGACGGAGGCGATGGTGTGGTCGGCCGGTTCACGCCCGCGCGTGGCAACACCGAGCACGAACCCGCTGCTCCCGCCGAGCGCGTAGGCGGCGAGCTGGGTGTCCGCCAGGGCATCGGTGGCCGAGGCGGGAGCCTCCCGTGCGGTGTCCGGCCGTACCACCGCCGTCAGTTTCCGCAGCGCCTCCTGGGTGCCCGGCACCGGGGCGCGGCCCGCGCTCGCGATCACCGTGCCGTCCGGGCCGTACAGCAGGGCGTGCGCGGAGAGGCGCTGGGCGAGCTGGCGCAGCACCGAGGGGACCGGGTCGGGACGGGAGGCGGCGGCCGCGAGGCTCTGCTGGGCCTCGGTGACCCGGCGCAGCTCGGCGAGCCGGGCCTGCGCCATCAGCTGCCACACCGCGCGGGCCACCCCGGAGAACGTGGTCCGGGGCGGCACCTCCAGCAGCGGAAGCCCGTACGCCTCGCAGGCGGCGACCAGCGCGCGTGGCACCGTGTCGTGCACCGGGGCCAGCCCGAAGCCGAGGGCCGCGCCGCCGGCCGCGACGATCCGGGACACGTAGTCCTCGAAGTAGTCCCCCGAGCTCTCGGCTTCGCTCGAGCGGGGGGCACCCCCATCGGCTCCAGCAGCCTCCGGCACGTGCACCCCCGCCGTCAGCAGCAGCTCGCCGCCCAGCAGATACGGGTACGGGTCGGCCATCTCCGAGGTGTGCGCCCAGTGGATCACGGTGTCCGGCGCCGGGGGACCGGCGATCTGGCGCAGACCCAGGTCCTCGCGGGCCAGCAGCGCGGAGAGCGGTACGGGCGGGGTCGGCGGGACGGACGGGGCGGTCGGCTCCGACATGGTGTGCACATCCTCCGGTCCACCCCGTTCATATGGATGAAACGTACACTTCGCAGTCGCTTTCCGGCCACCTATCGTCTAGCGGAACGGCAGCCGCGGGTACGGGCGGATGTCCCCGCGAACCGCTGCCGTCGACACCCCCACGCCAGAGCACGACACGCCACCGGACAAGCGCGCGAAGGAGGGCCCCAGCCCATGGCCGTCGACTACACAGTGATCGTCGTCTATCTCGCCGGGATGCTGGCCATGGGCTGGTGGGGCATGCGCCGTGCCAAGTCCAAGAGCGAGTTCCTGGTGGCCGGCCGCAGACTGGGCCCGGTCATGTACTCCGGCACCATGGCCGCGATCGTGCTCGGCGGCGCGTCCACCATCGGCGGGGTCGGCCTCGGCTACAAGTACGGCCTCTCCGGCGCCTGGATGGTCTTCACCATCGGCCTCGGCCTGCTCGCCCTGTCGGTGTTCTTCTCGGCCCGCATCGCCCGGCTGAAGGTCTACACCGTCTCCGAGATGCTGGACCTGCGCTACGGCGGCCGGGCCGGGGTCATCTCCGGCGTGGTCATGTGGGCGTACACCCTGATGCTGGCGGTCACCTCGACCATCGCCTACGCCACCATCTTCGACGTGCTGTTCGACATGAACCGCACCCTGGCGATCGTCCTCGGCGGCTCGATCGTCGTCGCCTACTCCACCCTCGGCGGCATGTGGTCGATCACGCTCACCGACATGGTGCAGTTCGTGGTGAAGACCATCGGCGTGCTGCTCCTGCTGCTGCCCATCGCGGTGGTCAAGGCGGGCGGCTTCTCCGGGATGAAGGCCAAGCTGCCGACCTCGTACTTCGACCCGCTGGGCATCGGCGGCGAGACGATCTTCACCTACGTCCTGATCTACACCTTCGGCATGCTGATCGGCCAGGACATCTGGCAGCGCGTGTTCACCGCCCGCGACGACCGCACCGCCCGGTGGGGAGGCACCGCGTCCGGCACGTACTGTCTGGTCTACGCGGTGGCCGGCTCGGTGATCGGCACCGCGGCCAAGGTGCTCTACCCGGGGCTCGCCAGCCCCGACGACGCCTTCGCCACCATCGTCAAGGACGAACTCCCCATCGGTGTACGGGGTCTGGTGCTGGCCGCCGCCCTCGCCGCCGTGATGTCCACCTCCTCCGGCGCCCTGATCGCCTGCGCGACCGTCGCCAACAACGACATCTGGTCCCGGCTGCGCGGCATCGTCCGCCCCGGCGGCGAGGAGCACGACGAGGTGAGGGGCAACCGCGTCTTCATCCTGATCATGGGCGTCGGTGTGATCGGCACCGCCATCGCGCTGAACAACGTGGTCGAGGCGCTGACCGTCGCCTACAACCTGCTCGTCGGCGGGCTGCTGGTGCCGATCCTCGGCGGCCTGCTGTGGAAGCGCGGCACCGTGCAGGGCGCGCTCGCCGCCGTGATCGTCGGCGGCCTCGCGGTGATCGGTCTGATGGCCGGCTACGGCATCCTCGCCAACGAGCCCGTCTACTACGGCCTGCTCGCCTCCCTCGCCGCCTATCTGGTGGTCTCCCTGGCGACCAGGCCCACCGACGAACGCGTCCTCGCCGTCTGGCGCGACCGCCTCGCCGGCAAGTCCCCCGAACTCCCGTCCGAACCGGTACCGGCTCACCAGTAGAGTCGTACGGAAAGCAGTACATGCGCGACGAAGCGCAAGGAAGAAGGCATTTCAGAATGAGCAGCTCCGAGACGCCCCGCGGGCCCGTCGACTCCTCCCGCGTCCCGCGCTACGCGGGCCCCGCGACCTTCGCCCGGCTGCCCCGGCTGGACGAGGTCGGCCGCGCGGACGTCGCCGTGGTCGGCGTGCCGTTCGACTCCGGCGTCTCGTACCGGCCCGGCGCCCGCTTCGGCGGCAACGCCATCCGCGAGGCGTCCCGGCTGCTGCGCCCGTACAACCCCGCCCAGGACGCCTCGCCCTTCGCCCTCGCGCAGGTCGCGGACGGCGGCGACATCGCGGTGAACCCGTTCAACATCAACGAGGCCGTCGACACCATCGAGGCCGCCGCCGACGACCTGCTCGGCACCGGCGCCCGCCTGATGACGCTGGGCGGTGACCACACCATCGCGCTGCCCCTGCTGCGCTCGGTCGCCAGGAAGCACGGCCCGGTGGCGCTGCTGCACTTCGACGCGCACCTCGACACCTGGGACACCTACTTCGGCGCCGAGTACACCCACGGCACCCCGTTCCGCCGCGCGGTGGAGGAGGGCATCCTCGACACCGAGGCGCTGTCCCACGTCGGCACGCGCGGCCCGCTGTACGGCAAGCAGGACCTGACGGACGACGAGAAGATGGGCTTCGGCATCGTCACCTCCGCCGACGTCTACCGCCGGGGCGCGGACGAGGTCGCCGACCAGCTCCGCCAGCGCATCGGGGACCGCCCGCTGTACATCTCCATCGACATCGACTGCCTCGACCCGGCGCACGCCCCGGGCACCGGCACCCCGGAGGCGGGCGGCATGACCTCCCGCGAGCTGCTGGAGATCCTGCGCGGCCTCGCCTCCTGCAACCTCGTCTCGGCCGACGTGGTCGAGGTCGCCCCGGCCTACGACCACGCCGAGATCACGTCGGTCGCGGCCTCGCACACGGCGTACGAACTCACCACCATCATGAGCCGTCAGATCGCGGCGGCCCGGAAGGACGCGTAAGCGACGTGACGCACGACCACGACCTGGAACTCCGCCCGACCGAGGCGCAGACAGAGGCGGCCCTGAATCCCCCGCCGGGGCGCAACGGCGGCGACCTGGTCGTGGAGACCCTGGCCGGGCTCGGCGCGACCACCGTCTTCGGCCTGCCCGGCCAGCACGCGCTCGGCATGTTCGACGCGCTGCGCCGCTCCTCGCTGCGCTACGTCGGCCTCAGGGTGGAGAACAACGCGGGCTTCGCGGCGGACGCGTACGGCCGGATCACCGGGGAGGCGGCGCCGCTGCTGCTCTCCACCGGGCCGGGCGCGCTGACCTCGCTGGCGGCGCTCCAGGAGGCGGCGTCGGCGTCGGCGCCGGTGCTGGCGATCAGCAGCCAGATCCCGACCGCCGGCCTGGGCGGTGGCCGGCACGGTTATCTGCACGAACTCCCGGATCAGTCGGCATCGTTCCGGGGGGTGGTGAAGTCGGTTCACACGGTGCGCTCGCAGTCGCAGATCCCGTCGGCCATCGCGGAAGCCTGGCGTTCGGCGCTGACCGCTCCGCACGGGCCGGTGTGGGTGGAGATCCCGCAGGACGTGCTGCTGGCTCAGACCTCGCTGCCGGTGGTGACGGCCCCGGACGCGACCCCGGAGGAACTCGTCCCGCGCGTCGAACTCACGGCTGTGGCAGCCGACTTGCTGTCCCGTGCGCTGCGACCCGCGATCATCGCGGGCGGGGGGGTCGTACGGGCGGACGCCTCGGGCAAGCTGCGCCGGCTCGCGGAGAAGCTGGACGCCCCCGTGGTGACCACCTTCGGCGGCAAGGGTGCCTTCCCCTGGGAGCACCCGCTGTCCCTCCAGTCCTGGCTGGAGGACCGGCACATGACCGACCTGCTGGAGGACGCGGACGTCCTGCTGGTGGTCGGGTCGGGGCTCGGTGAACTCTCCTCGAACTACCACACGTTCAAGCCGCGCGGCCGGGTGATCCAGATCGAGGCCGACCTCGGCAAGCTGGAGTCCAACCACCCGGCGCTGGGCATCCACGCCGACGCCCGCCTCGCGCTCCAGGCCCTGCTGGAGACGGTGTCCGAGCGGACCGACGGCACGGCGCCGGAACGGGTCCGGGACGTGCTCGCCCGGATCGGTGACCGTATCGCCGGTCAGGAACTCAGCCTGGAGCAGGACGTGTTGGCCTCCGTCCGCCGTGCGCTCCCGGCCGGCTCGCCGTCCTTCTGGGACATGACGATCCTCGCCTACTGGGCCTGGTCCGCCTTCGACCCGCGCGGCGCCAACACCATGCACTCCGCCCAGGGCGCGGGCGGCCTCGGCTACGGCTTCCCCGCCGCCCTCGGCGCGGCCGCGGCCGACCCGACCCGCCCGGTCCTCGCCGTCTCCGGCGACGGGGGCGCGCTGTACTCCATCGCCGAGCTGGCGACGGCCAAGCAGTACGGCCTCCCCGTCACCTGGCTCATCGTCGACGACGGCGGCTACGGCATCCTCCGCGAGTACATGACGGACGCCTTCGGCGAGCCGACCGCCACCGAGCTGACCCGCCCGGACTACGTCGCCCTCGCGGAGTCCTTCGGAGTACCGGGCGTCCGCACCTCCCCGGAGACCCTGGAAGCGGACCTCGCCAAGGCGCTGGCCGCACCGGGCCCGTCGGTGGTCGTACTGCCGGCGGTACTGCGGATGTTCGCGCCCACGCACTTGGGCTGACCGGCCGCACGGTGGTGAACTCCCCCTTCGCGCGGGGGAGTTCACCACCGTCGTGCTGCTCCTACCAGATCGCGTCGACCCACTCCGGGTGGTCGATGAACGGGTTCCGGTTGTGCTGGTAGGTGTCGTAGATGACCTGGTTGCGCTTCTCCTCGAAGGCGCTCGGCGGGTCCTCGTCGTTCCACTGCTTGAGGACGGACAGTTTCCCGATGTACGGGTTGCTGCCGTTGTCGACCTTCTCGTTGGGCTCCAGGTCGGCGAAGCCGTCGCCCCCGTCGTAGCGGACGGCCATGTAGAGGATCATCCGGGCCACGTCGCCCTTGTCCGCGTCGCGCGGCTCGAAGGAGTCGGAGTCGGTGAGGCTGCCGCCCCCGCCGCTGACCGCGCTGCCGCCGTCGTCGAAGTCCTTGTTGCCGCGGACGCTGTTGACCGACACGTCCGCCGGGCGCAGGTGGTGCAGGTCGGTGCCGGGGCCGGTCACCTCGCCGAAGTCGCCGTGCGACTTGGCCCACACGTGCTCGCGGTTCCAGTCGCCGGTGCTGCCCCCGCTCAGGGACTTGGCACGCGAGACGCCGCTGTAGAGCAGGATCACGTTGTTGCTGTTGTTCGGGTCCTGGTCGGTGACCTTCAGCGCGTCCCAGACCGCCGAGTACGAGATCTTGCTCTGGCTGCTGATGATGGTGTGCAGCGAGGACTTGAGACTCGCGCCCGTCTTGCCGACGGCGTTCTTGTAGTACGTGGTGTCGTACGAGGTCGTCGTCGCGCTCGCCGGGCCGGCGGCCGCGGCGGGCAGGGTGAGTCCGACAAGCAGAGCCGAAACGGCCAGCGCCGGAGCCTTCCAACGGTGCATGTGCGTCACGGGCATGAGGGTGCCGATCTACGCGGGTTGACTGAACGGACAACGAGCGTGACATGGACACGCCTAAGTGACGGTGAAGGGGGAGTGGCCGTTGTGTGACGAGATCTGGCAAGTCGGCTGTCTTGAGGGCTGCTTGGGGCCCCTAGGCCGTGTTCACCGTGATCGCCGTCTTCAGGCCCGTCAGGACGGCTGGGGCGGTCGTGCCGGGCGTTGCGGTGGTGGCGGTCGCGCTCATGATCGGGGTGCCCATGGTGATGCCGATCTGCTGGGTCATCGTGGTGAGGCCGGTGGCGAGGCCCTGTTCGTGGTCGGCCAGGCCGGAGGCGGCGGTGGCCATGAAGCCGACGATGACGAGCATGTTGCCGACGCCGCCGGTGAAGGTGGCGGCGAGCAGGAGCGCCAGTGAGCCGTGTCCTTCGCCGAGGCCCAGCAGTGCGGCCGTGGACGCCGCCTGGACGAGGCCGCCGACGATCAGCGTCCGCCTGTTGCCCAGCCGGGCGATGACCCGGGGCGCCGCCGAGCCGCCGAGGACCGTACCCGCGCCCAGCACGCCGAAGGCCAGCCCGGCCGCGAGCGGGGAGAAGCCGAGCACGTTCTGCAGGTAGCTCATCGCTTCGTGGACGCTCGCCATGCCGTCGGAGAGGATGGACGCGGCGTGCCCGATCTTCTCCGTCGTGACTGTGCGTCTGGAGACGCGGAGCCGTCTTCTTCAGATCGGCGATCTTGATGTCGAGTATCTTGCCGTCGCTGCCCCGGTCGCCCATGTGCCGCTCTCGTCCGCTCCGTCGACGCGCCAACCCAACGACCCTGGTGGGGACGGTCGTTTGCAATCGAAGAGAACGTCAAGAGGCGGCAGAGATCGCGTCATGATCACGTCGGGCGGAGGTGCCGCCCCCCAGACCTCCACGAACACCAGTGCAACCCTCCCCCCTCCCCAAGAGTCAATCCGTGCATGACGCATCGGATATCACCCCGCGCCCGGAAAGGCGCGCTCGCTGCCGTGGTCGGAGGGGCGCTGCTCGTGCCCGTCCTCGGGGCCGCCCCCGCATCCGCCGCTACGGCGGTCAGTTGCACCTCCGCCAAGGCCGGGCTCGCGGCCAAGCTCAGCAAGGACATCGGGGCCGCGCTCGCCACGCGGAAGGGGAGTGTGGCGCTCGGGGTGTACGAGGCGGGCACGAAGACGACGTGCACGCTGCGGGCGACCAGCGCGTACGACTCCGCCAGCACCGTCAAGGTCACCGTGCTGGCCACCCTGCTGTGGGACGCGAAGAAGCACAACCGGTACCTGACGAGCACCGAGACCTCGCTCGCCACCGCGATGATCACGAAGTCGGACAACACCGCGACCAGCAAGCTGTGGAAGCAGCTCGGCACGACGAAGGTCAAGGGCTTCCTGGCGGCCGCCGGGATGACGAAGACGACGCCCGGCGCGAACGGCTACTGGGGCCTGACCCAGATCAACGTCACCGACGAGCAGAAGCTGCTGAAGCTCGTCACCGCCAAGAACTCCGTGCTGAGCGACAACTCCCGTGCCTACATACAGAAGCTGATGGGCAAGGTCGTCTCGTCCCAGCGCTGGGGCACCCCCGCCGGCGCACCCTCCACCGTCGCCGTGCACGTCAAGAACGGCTGGCTCCAGCGCTCCACCCACGGCTGGCGCGTCCACAGCCTCGGCACCTTCAACGGCGGCGGCCACGACTACACGATCACCGTGCTGACCCAGGACAACAGCACGATGGACTACGGCGTCACCACCATCCAGAACGTCGCCAAGGTCATCCACAAGGACCTCGTCCCGACGGCCGTCAGGTCCGCCGCCTACGTCCCCACCAACACCCCGCGCGAGGCGTTCGTCGCCACCCCGCCGCAGGGCTGAACCTCACCGGGCGCCCCCCCCTGCCGGTCACCGTGCCCGCCCCACGGTGACCGGCGCTCGCGGCCCCCGCCGTCACTCCCTCAGCCAAGACTCCCGTCCGCGTTCCAGTCCGACGGGATCTCCGCCGTCAGCCCCAGCGCCCCCGCCCGCTCCTCCACGTGCCGCCGGATCTCGTCGTGCGGATCGCGTCGCCCCCGCCCCACCGCGTGGATCGCCCGGCGCAGATCCTCCGCGCCGTGCCGGTCCGCCGGCCTGACGGGGTAGCTGCCGTCCGGCAGGGCCCAGCCCTCCGAGGCGCAGTAGCGCCGGGCAGCCGCGTCCAGGTCGGCCGCGTCCGGTGTGTCGATGTTGCCCTTGTCCATGCCCGCCTCCAGCGCAGGGTCCGTACGACGCGACGCATTCCAGCACAGACCGGGGCACCCCGCCCGCCGGGCGACACGCCAGTGCCCGGAATACCCCCTCGCACCCCCGTGTTTGTGTCTCACGGAAGATCGGGCAGAGCGACGGAGGACACCCGGGTGGGACCGCAACGAGGATGGGCGCGACGGCTGGCGGGATACGCCTGGCGCCATCCCAAGGACGTCGTCCTGGCGCTGGGCGCCTCCCTGGGCGGGATGGCCGTCATGGCCGTGGTCCCGCTGATCACCAAGGTGATCATCGACGACGTGATCGGCGACCACACCCGCGACATGGCCCCCTGGGCCGGCGCCCTGGTCGCCGCCGCCGTGCTGATCTACGTCCTCACCTACGTCCGCCGCTACTACGGCGGCCGGCTCGCCCTGGACGTGCAGTACGACCTGCGCACCGGGATGTACGACACGATCACCCGGCTCGACGGCCGCCGCCAGGACGAGCTGTCCACCGGGCAGGTCGTCGGCCGCGCCACCAGCGACCTCCAGCTGATCCAGGGCCTGCTGTTCATGCTCCCGATGACCATCGGGAACGTCCTGCTCTTCCTGATCTCGCTCGGCATCATGGCCTGGCTGTCGCTCCCGCTGACCCTGGTCGCGCTCGCCGTGGCCCCCGCGCTCGGCTGGATCGCCCGCCGCAGCCGGACCCGGCTCCACCCCGCCACCTGGTACGCCCAGGCCCAGGCCGCCGCCGTCGCGGGCGTGGTCGACGGCGCGGTGAGCGGCGTGCGCGTGGTGAAGGGGTTCGGGCAGGAGGAGCAGGAGACCGGGAAGCTGCGCGAGGTCGGCCGCAGGCTGTTCGCGGGGCGGCTGCGCACCATCCGGCTGAACAGCAAGTACACCCCCGCCCTCCAGGCCGTCCCGGCGCTCGGGCAGGTCGCCATGCTGGCCCTCGGCGGCTGGCTGGCGGTGCGCGGGCACATCACGCTGGGCACCTTCGTCGCCTTCTCCACCTACCTCGCCCAGCTCGTCGGCCCGGTCCGGATGCTCGCCGTGGTCCTCACCATCGGCCAGCAGGCCCGCGCGGGCACCGAACGCGTGCTGGAGCTGATCGACACCGAGCCGTCCCTGAAGGGCGGCACCAAGGCCCTCCCCGCCGACGCCCCCGCCTCCGTCGAGTTCGACGACGTCTCCTTCGGCTACGACCCCGAGCGCCCGGTGCTGGACGGGCTCAGCCTGGAGATCCGCCCCGGCGAGACCCTGGCCGTGGTCGGCTCCTCCGGCTCCGGCAAGTCCACCCTCTCCCTGCTGCTGCCACGCTTCTACGACGTCACCCACGGCGCCGTCCTGGTCGGCGGCCACGACGTCCGCGAGCTGACGCTGGACTCGCTGCGCGCCGCGATCGGCCTGGTCCCGGAGGACTCCTTCCTGTTCTCCACCACGGTCCGCGAGAACATCGCGTACGGCCGTCCCGACGCCACCCAGGACGAGATCGAGGCCGCCGCCCGCGCCGCCCAGGCGGACCGTTTCGTCCGCGAGCTGCCCGAGGGGTACGACACCAAGGTCGGCGAGCACGGCCTGACCCTCTCCGGCGGCCAGCGCCAGCGCCTCGCGCTCGCCCGCGCCCTGCTCACCGACCCCCGCCTGCTGGTGCTGGACGACGCCACCTCGGCGGTGGACGTGAGGGTCGAGCACGAGATCCACGAGGCGCTCGCCCATGTCATGGCGGGCCGCACCACTCTGCTCATCGCGCACCGCCGTTCCACCCTCAGCCTCGCCGACCGCATCGCCGTGCTGGACGGCGGCCGGCTGGTCGACCTCGGCACCGACGAGGAACTCCAGGAGCGCTGTCCGCTCTACCGCAGGCTGCTCACCGACCCCGACGAACTGGGCGCCCCCTCGCCGGGCCACGCCCGCCCGGCCCAGCAGGCCGAGGACACCACGCTCCGCGAGGAGCTGGACGCCGAGTTCGACGCCGAGCGCGGGGTCACCCCCCGGCTGTGGACCGGCGACCGCACGCCGAGGGAGGAGACCCTCTCCGGCACCCCGGCCACCCCCGAGCTGCTCGCCCAGGTCGAGGCGCTGCCCCCGGCCACCGACACCCCGGACGTGGACGAGGCCCGAGCGGTGCGCGCCGAGGACTCCTACGGACTGCGCCGCCTGCTGCACGGCTTCGGGCGCCCGCTGCTGGTCAGCCTGGCGCTGGTCGCCGTCGACGCGGGCTCCGGCCTGCTGCTGCCGGTGCTGATCCGGCACGGCATCGACGAGGGCGTGACCCGTACCGCCCTCGGCGCGGTCTGGGCGGCCTCCCTGCTCGGCCTACTCACCGTGCTGGTGCAGTGGACCGCGCAGTACGGCGAGACCCGGATGACCGGCCGTACCGGCGAGCGGGTGCTGTACGCGCTACGGCTGAAGATCTTCACCCAGCTCCAGCGGCTCGGCCTGGACTACTACGAGCGCGAGCTGACCGGCCGGATCATGACCCGGATGACCACGGACGTGGACGCGCTGTCCACGTTCCTGCAGACCGGCCTGGTCACCGCGTTCGTCTCGGTCGTCACCTTCTTCGGGATCATGGGCGCCCTGCTGGTGCTGGACGTCCAGCTCGCGCTCGTCGTGTTCGCCACCCTGCCCCCGCTGATCCTCGCCACCTTCTTCTTCCGCCGGGCCAGCGTGAAGGCGTACGAGCTGGCGCGGGAGCGGGTGTCGGTGGTCAACGCCGACCTCCAGGAGTCGGTGGCGGGCCTGAGGATCGTGCAGGCGTTCCGCCGCGAGCGGGACGGCGGGCGCCGGTTCGCCGAGCGCAGCGACTCCTACCGGCAGGCCCGCGTCCGGGGCCAGTGGCTGATCTCGATCTACTTCCCCTTCGTGCAGCTGCTGTCCTCGGTGGCGGCCGCCGCCGTGCTGATCTCGGGCGCCGGGCGGGTGGAGGCGGCCACGCTGACCACGGGCGCGCTGGTCGCCTACCTGCTCTACATCGACCTGTTCTTCGCCCCGGTGCAGCAGCTGTCCCAGGTCTTCGACGGCTACCAGCAGGCCACCGTCTCGCTGGGCCGCATCCAGGAGCTGCTGCGCGAACCGGCGTCCACCGGGTCCGCCGACGCCCCGCTGGAGGTGCTCTCGCTGCGCGGCGACATCGCCTTCGAGGACGTCACGTTCGCGTACGGCGACGAGGAGGAGGCGCTCACCGGGATCGATCTCGCCATCCCGGCCGGGCAGACCGTGGCCTTCGTCGGCGAGACCGGCGCGGGCAAGTCGACCCTGGTCAAGCTGGTGGCGCGGTTCTACGACCCGACCTCGGGCCGGGTCACCGCCGACGGCACCGACCTGCGCGCGCTCGACCTCACCTCGTACCGGCACCGGCTGGGGGTGGTGCCGCAGGAGGCGTACCTGTTCCCCGGCACGGTCCGCGACGCCATCGCGTACGGGCGGCCCGACGCCACCGACGCCGAGGTGGAGGCGGCGGCGCGGGCGGTCGGCGCGCACGAGATGATCGCCACCCTGGACGGCGGCTATCTGCACGAGGTCGCCGAGCGCGGCCGCAACCTCTCGGCCGGCCAGCGCCAGCTGATCGCGCTGGCCCGCGCCGAGCTGGTCGACCCCGACGTGCTGCTGCTGGACGAGGCGACCGCCGCGCTGGACCTGGCCACCGAGGCGCAGGTCAACCACGCCACCGACCGCCTCGCGGGCCGCCGTACCACCCTGGTGGTGGCGCACCGGCTGACCACGGCCGCCCGCGCCGACCGGGTCGTGGTGATGGAGCACGGCCGGGTCGTGGAGGACGGCCACCACACCGAACTCCTCGCCCGTGACGGCCGGTACGCGGACATGTGGCGGACCTTCATCGGGCAGTCGGAGCCGGAGGAGCCGGTCGGCGTCACCTCCTGAGGGGCGTGATCGCCGGGGTCCGCGCAACCATCCGGCACATCCGAAGCGTCCGTACATCAGTACGTAGATCGCAAAAGTGTGCCCATGGGGCGGGGAAGGACGAGCGGTGGACGGTGGGGCGATACGGCGGTGGGCGGCACTCGGCACGGCCGCGCTCTCCCTGTCCGGGGTGTTCGCCCTCGCGGCCCCCGGCACCGCCCAGGCGGCGGCCGTGGGGCGGTGCGCGGGGCGTGAGGTGCGGACGCTGCCCTTCCTGACCGGCACCGTCCACCTCTACCGGAGCAACGGCTTCGTGTGCGCGACCACCGTCCCCAAGAAGCCCGGCTCCGGCATCCTGCTGGTCAGCGTGCAGGCGCGGGGCAACCGGCCGGTGACCGACCGGGGCCACTACAAGCACCACGCCGGGCCGGTGACCGTGCATGCCGGGCACCGGTGCGTGCGGGTGCGCGGAGCGGCCGGCCGGGGCGCCGTGGCCTCCGGCTGGATTCTGTGCTGATCGCGCGGAGCGGCCAACCCCCTCTGGTGTGAGAGCAGTTGCTCGGATAGCTTCCGGCGGACATCTGTCTCACAGGGGAGAGTGCGCATGCGCAAGGCGCTGAGATGGCTGCTGGCGCTCACGGTGCTCATCGGCACACTGGGCACGGCGGGCACAGCGGGGGCGGCCACCACCGCACCGCCGGCACCCACGGACATCAAGGACCGGCTGCTGGCGATACCCGGCATCAGCCTGGTGGAGGAGAAGCCGTACACCGGCTACCGCTACTTCGTCCTGAACTTCACCCAGCCGGTCGACCACCGGCACCCGGACCGGGGCACCTTCCAGCAGCGGATCACCGTGCTGCACAAGGACACCAGTCGCCCGACCGTCTTCTACACCGGCGGCTACAACGTCTCCACCACGCCGTCCCGCCGCGAGCCCACCCAGATCGTGGACGGCAACCAGGTCTCGCTGGAGTACCGCTTCTTCACCCCGTCCCGCCCGGCCCCGGCCGACTGGTCCAAGCTGGACATCTGGCAGGCGGCGAGCGACCAGCACGCCGTGTACCAGGCGCTGAAGCCGCTGTACTCCGCCAACTGGCTGGCCACCGGCGGCTCCAAGGGCGGCATGACGGCCACCTACTACGAGCGCTTCTACCCCCGCGACATGGACGGCGTGGTCGCCTACGTCGCCCCCAACGACGTGGTGAACGACGAGGACTCGGCCTACGACCGCTTCTTCGAGCGCGTCGGCACCAAGGAGTGCCGCGACAAGCTGAACGCCGTCCAGCGCGAGGCGCTCGTCCGTCGCGAGCCGCTGGAGAAGAAGTACGCCCAGTACGCCGCCGACAACGGCTACACCTTCACCACCATCGGCTCCCTGGACAAGGCGTACGAGGCCGTGGTCCTGGACTACGTGTGGGGCTTCTGGCAGTACAGCGGCCTGGCCGACTGCGACTCCGTCCCGTCCGGCGCGGCCACCGCGACCGACGACGCGATCTGGGACTCGGTCGACACCATCTCCGGCTTCTCCGCCTACACCGACCAGGGCCTGGAGCAGTACACGCCGTACTACTACCAGGCGGGCACCCAGCTCGGCGCGCCCACCATCCACTTCCCGCACATCGAGCGGAAGCTGATCCGCTACGGCTACCAGCCGCCGCGCAACTTCGTGCCCCGCTCCATCCCGATGCGCTTCCAGCAGGGCGCCATGCGGGACGTGGACCACTGGGTCCGGCACGACGCCCGGCACATGCTCTGGGTGTACGGGCAGAACGACCCCTGGGGCTCGGAGCGGTTCCGCCCCGGCGCGGGCGCCCGTGACGCGTACGTGTTCACCGCGCCCGGCATGAACCACGGCGCGAACGTCGCCGGGCTCGTCGCCGACGAGCGGGCCTTCGCCACCGCCCGCATCCTCAAGTGGGCCGGGGTGGCGTCCCCGGCGGTCCAGGCCGACCCGTCGGCGGCCGAGCCGCTGGCCCGGTTCGACAGCAGGCTGGACGTACGGGACGTGGAGCGCGAGCCCGCGCTGCGCCCGTAGGTGAGGCGGGGGAGGGGGCGCCGGGTTTCGTCCGGCGCCCCCTTCGCCGATTCCGGACGCGACGGGTGACGGCCCGTGAGTTCCCTTGACGGAAAGAAACTTCCCGGATATTGGTGACTTCCGAAAGTTTCCTTCAGCGGTTCTCTCCTTCGGAAGGGGCGCACGTGCACCACACCAGCACGGGAAGCACGGGAAACACCGCGGGACCCTCCAGACGCTCCCTGTTCGCCGGCGCGGCCGGCCTCGGCGCCGCGCTCGCCGTCCCCGCCGCCTCCGGCACGGCCCACGCCGCCACCCCGGACGACGCGGCGCTGCGCGCGGTCATCGCCCGGATGACGCTGGAGGAGAAGGCCGGCCAGCTCTTCGTCTCCCGGATCTACGGCCACTCCGCCACCGCCCCCGACCAGGCGGACATCGACGCCAACCTGGCGGAACTCGGCGTCCGCACCGCCGACGAGCTGATCGAGCGGTACCGGGTCGGCGGCATCATCTACTTCACCTGGGCGCACAACACCCGCGACCCGCACCAGATCGCCGACCTCTCCAACGGCATCCAGCGCTCGTCCCTGACCCGCCCGCGCGGGCTGCCCATGCTCATCGCCACCGACCAGGAGCACGGCGCCGTCTGCCGGATCGGCAAGCCCGCCACCCTGCTCCCCGGCGCCATGGCACTGGCCGCCGGCCGCTCCCGCACCGACGTCCGCACCGCCGGCCGCATCTCCGGCACCGAGCTGCGCGCGATGGGCGTCAACCAGGACTACGCGCCGGATGCCGACGTCAACGTCAACCCGGCCAACCCGGTCATCGGCGTACGGTCCTTCGGTGCCGACCCGGCCCTCGTCGGCACCCTGGTGGCGGCCGAGGTGAAGGGCTACCAGGCGGCCGGGGTCGCGGCCACCGCCAAGCACTTCCCGGGCCACGGCGACACCGCCGTCGACAGCCACACCGGCCTGCCCGTCATCACGCACAGCCGGGAGCAGTGGGACACCCTGGACGCGGTGCCGTTCCGGGCCGCCGTCGCCGCGGGAATCGACTCGGTGATGACCGCGCACATCCAGTTCCCCGCGCTCGACCCCTCCGGCGACCCCGCCACCCTCTCCCACCCCATCGTCACCGGCATCCTGCGCGGCGAACTCGGCTACGACGGCGTGGTCATCACCGACTCCCTCGGCATGGAGGGCGTCCGCACCAAGTACGGCGACGACCGGGTGCCGGTGCTCGCGCTCAAGGCCGGGGTGGACCAGCTGCTCAACCCGCCCTCGATGGAGGTGGCCTACAACGCGGTGCTGGCCGCCGTCCGCAACGGCGAGCTGACCGAGGCCCGTATCGAGGAATCGGTTCTCCGCATCCTGCGCATGAAGGCGCGGCTCGGTCTCTTCCAGGGCACCCGCGTCACCCGCGCCGGCGTCGACCGGACCGTCGGCAACAAGCAGCACCTCGCCGCCGCCGACCACATCGCCGACCGCACCACCACCCTGCTGGCCAACGAGGGCCGGCTGCTCCCGCTGGACCGGCGCAGGCAGCCGAGGGTCCTGGTCGTCGGCGCCGACCCGGCCTCCCCGTCCGGCACCACCGGCCCGCCCACCGGCGTCCTGGCCGCCGCGCTGAACGGACTGGGCTTCACGGCAACGGCGTTGTCCACCGGCACCGCCCCCACGGCGGACGCCATCACCAAGGCGGTCACCGCCGCCCAGGACGCCGACGCGGTCGTCGTGGCCACGTACAACGTCACGGCGTCCAGCTCCCAACGCACGCTGGCCCAAAGGCTGTTGGCCACCGGCCGTCCGGTCGTCGCGCTGGCGATCCGCAACCCGTACGACATCGCCCAGCTCACGGAGGTCAAGGCGCACCTGGCCGCCTACTGCTGGACCGACGTCGAACTCCGCGCCGCCGCACGGGTCATCGCGGGCCGCGTGAAGCCACGCGGCAAGCTCCCGGTGCCGATCGCACGTGCGGACGACCCGGCGAAGGAGCTGTATCCCCTGGGGTACGGACTGAGCTACTAGGAGCCCGCGAAAAAACCGCTCCCGGGCGTACAACCCTTCGCCCCCATCCCGTGTCGTACTACGCGTCAGGGCTTCGGGGGGAATTCCGTGGGGGGATTGCGAAGCTCCGGCACGCAGGGGGAAAGCCGAGGGGGCGTCCCCGGTCGATGAGACCGGGGACGCCCCCTCGAAACTTTCTCAGGCGTCCAGCGCCGCGACCTCCGCCGCCGTCGGGTACGACTCCTGCGCCCCGCGCCGGGTCACCGCCGCCGCGCCCACCCGGGCCGCGTAGGCCGCCGCCACCGGCAGCTCCTCGCCCGCGCCCAGCCGCCAGGCGAGCGCGGCCGTGAACGCGTCCCCGGCACCCGTGGTGTCCACGGCGGCCACCGCCACCGACGGCACCGCCCGCACGCCCGAGGCGTCGCAGACCAGCGCGCCCTCGGCGCCCAGCGTCACCACCACCGAACGCGGGCCGAGGGCCAGCAGGCGCCGTGCCCAGTCGGCCGGGTCGGCCGGGACTTCACCGGGCTCGCCCGTCCCGCCAGTCTCCTCGTCACCGAGCAGCACCCGCGCCTCGTGCTCGTTGACCACCAGCGGATCGCAGGCGGCCAGCACCTCGCCGGGCAGCGGGCGCGGCGGGGACGGGTTCAGCACGAACCGGGTGCCCTCGGGCAGCGCCCGCACCACGGCCGCGACCGTCGCCGGCGGGATCTCCAGTTGAGCCGACACCACCCTTGCCGCGCCCAGCACCTCCGCCCGCACGTCGTCCTCGGTGAGGCGGGCGTTGGCGCCGGGGGAGACCACGATGCTGTTGTCCCCGGACGGGTCGACGGTGATCAGCGCGACCCCGGTCGGCGCCCCGCCGGTCAGCACCGCCGCCGTGTCCACCCCGGCCGAGCGGAGCGAGTCCCGCAGCAGCCGGCCGTGGCCGTCGTCGCCGACCCGCGCCAGCAGCGCCGTACGGGCGCCGAGGCGGGCGGCGGCGACCGCCTGGTTGGCGCCCTTGCCGCCCGGGTGGACGGCCAGGTCACCGCCGAGCACCGTCTCCCCGGCACCCGGCCGCCGCTCCACGCCGACCACCAGATCGGCGTTGGCGGACCCCACGACCAGCAGGTCGTAGTCGTACATCAAGGCTCCCTACGAAGAGGTGAGGCGCGGTCAGCCGGTGAAGCCGGCCACGTTCTCGCGGGTGACGACCTTCACCGGCACCTTCACCATCGGTGCCACCTTGCCGCCGTCCAGCGCCTTGAGAGCGTTGGTGACGGCGATCCGGCCGAGCTGGGTCGGCTGCTGCGCCACCGACGCGTACAGACTGCCGTCCTTGACCGCCTTCAGTCCGTCCGGGGTGCCGTCGAAGCCGACGACCTGCACGGACCTGCCCGCCTTGGCGCCGAGCGCCTTGATCGCGCCGAGGGCCATCTCGTCGTTGGCCGCGATGACGCCCTGCACGTCGGGGTGGGCCTGGAGCAGGTTGGACATCACGTCCAGACCCTTGGCCCGGTCGAAGTCGGCCGGCTGCTGGGCCAGCACCTTGATGCCGGGGAACTGCTTGAGCCCCTTGGCGAAGCCCTCGGCCCGCTCACGCGCGGCGGAGGTGCCCGCCTGGCCCTGGAGGACCACGATCCGGCCCTTGCCGCCGAGCTTCTCCGCGACCGTCTTCGCGGCCAGCTCGCCGCCGGCCACGTTGTCGGAGGCGACCAGCGCGGCCACCTTCGCCTTGTTGACCCCCCGGTCCACCGCGATCACCGGGATGTCGGCCTTCCCCGCGGCCTTCACCGAGTTGCCGGCCGCGTCGGAGTCCACCGGGTTGACGATGACCGCGCCGTAGCCGGAGCTGGTGAAGTTCTGCAACTGGTCGGCCTGCTGGGAGGCGTCGTCGCGGGCGTCGGTGACGGTGAGGTCCACGCCCCGCTTCTTCGCCTCCGCCTGGGCGCCGTCCCGGATCTGCACGAAGAACGGGTTGTTCAGCGTCGACAGCGACAGACCCAGCTTGGGGTTCGCGGAAGCCGAGCCGCTGTGCAGGAAGGAGGTCGCGCCGACGATCGCCACCGTCACCACGGCCGCGAGCCCGTACGTCGCCGCCTGCTTGCCCCGGTTCCCGCCACCGGTACCGGCCGCCGCCGGGGTCGTCCCGGCCTTGCGGCGCACGGTGTCCAGCAGCACGGCCAGCGCGATGACCACACCGATCACGACCTGCTGCCAGAACGCCGAGACGGAGAGCAGGTTGAGGCCGTTGCGCAGCACCGCGAGGATCAGCGCGCCGATCAGGGTGCCCGACGCCTTGCCGGTGCCGCCCGCCAGCGAGGCTCCGCCGATGACGACTGCCGCGATGGCGTCCAGCTCGTAGCCGTCGGCGGCCTGCGGCTGCGCCGAGGAGAGCCGGGAGGCCAGCACCACACCGGCGACGGCCGCGAACACACCGGACAGCGCGTACACGGCGAGCTTCTGCCGCTTCACCCGCAGGCCGGACAGGCGTGCGGCCTCCTCGTTGCCGCCGATCGCGTACATCGACCGGCCGATGTAGGTCCGCCCCAGCACGAACGCCGCGAGCAGCCCCATCACCACCATGACCAGCACCGGCACCGGCAGCCAGTTGCCGAGGGTGTCCCCGAGGTGGGAGACGGAGTCCGGGAACGGGATCGGCACGCCCCCGGAGATCACCAGCGACAGACCGCGCGCCACCGACAGCATGGCCAGCGTCGCGATGAACGGCGGCAGCTTCCCGTACGCCGTCAGGAAGCCGTTGACCAGGCCAGCCGCGATGCCCGTGGCGAGCGCCAGGACCACCGCGAGGGCGACCGGAACGCCGTGCGACGTGGCGCTCCAGGCCAGCACGGTCGCCGACAGCGCGGCCACCGAGCCCACCGACAGGTCGATGCCCGCCGAGACGATCACGAAGGTCACACCGAAGGCGAGGATCGCCGTCACGGCGGCCTGCACACCGATGTTGAGCAGGTTGTCGGTGGTCAGGAAGTCGCCCGACAGCACCGACAGGGCTATGACGAGGACGATCAGCGCGGTCAGCGCGCCGTTGTCGAGCAGCAGCCGGCCGAAGCCGCCCGCCGTGGAACTGCCGGAGTCCGCCCGGCTCTTGAGGGTGTCAGTGGCCACCGGGGGCCTCCGTTTCGCTACTGGTTCCGATCGTGGGGGTGCCCACGGCGAGGGACATGACGGCGTCCTGGGTGGCCTCGGCGGCGTCGAGTTCGCCCGCGATCCGGCCCTGGGCCATCACCAGCACCCGGTCGCTCATGCCGAGCACCTCGGGCAGGTCGCTGGAGATCATCAGGACGGCGGCACCGGCCGCGGTGAGTTCGTTGACGAGCTGGTAGATCTCGACCTTGGCGCCGACGTCGATGCCGCGCGTCGGCTCGTCGAGGATCAGCACCCGCGCGTCGGCCAGCAGCCACTTGCCGATGACGACCTTCTGCTGGTTGCCGCCGGACAGGGTGCGCGCGTGCTGGCCGAGGCCCGCCATCCGCACGTTCAGCCGCTCGGCGATCCGCCCGGCCGCCGCGTGCTGGCCCTTGCGGTCCACCAGCCCGCCCCGGCTCGCCGAACGCAGGGTCACCAGGCCCAGGTTCTCCGCCACGGAGGCGTCGAGCACCAGGCCCTGGCCCTTGCGGTCCTCGGGCACCAGGCCGATCCCGGCGGTCAGCGCCGCGTCCACGTCGTGCCGGCGCAGCACGGTGCCGCGCACCTTCACCGTGCCCGCGTCGTACGGGTCGGCGCCGAACACCGCCCGCGCCACCTCGGTACGGCCCGCGCCCACCAGCCCGGCGATGCCGACGACCTCACCGGCGCGCACCTCGAAGCTCACGTCGTGGAAGACGCCGTCCCGGGTCAGCCCCTCGACGGCGAGCAACGGCTCGCCCCGCTCGGGGCGCTCGCGCGGGTACTGCTGCTCGATGGAACGGCCCACCATCAGCCGGACCAGCTCGTCCTCGGGCGTGGACGCCGGGACCCGGCCGACGCTGCGGCCGTCCCGGATCACGGTGACCCGGTCGCCGAGCGCGGCGATCTCGTCCAGGTGGTGGGTGATGAAGACGATGCCGACGCCGTCCGCGCGCAGCGAGCGCACCAGCGTGAACAGCCGGCCGACCTCCTCGGAGGTGAGCACCGCGGTCGGCTCGTCCATGATCAGCACCCGGGCGTCCAGGCTGAGCGCCTTGGCGATCTCCACCATCTGCAGCCGGGCGATGCCCAGTTCGCGGACCCGGGTGCGCGGGTGGACGTCGAGGCCGACCCGCTTGAGCAGGGCCTCGGCGTCCGCCTCCATCCTGCCCCGGTCCACCATGCCGAACCGGCGCGGCTGGCGGCCCAGGAAGATGTTCTCGGCCACCGTCAGATCGGGGACCAGATTGAACTCCTGGTAGATCGTGGCGATCCCGAGCGCCTCCGCGTCCCGCGCGGAGCGCACCCGGACCTCGGTGCCGTCGACCAGGATGCGCCCGGAGTCCGGCGGGCTGGCGCCGGAGAGGGTCTTGATCAGCGTGGACTTGCCCGCGCCGTTCTCGCCGAGCAGGACATGGACCTCGCCCCGGCGCAGGCCGAAGTCGACGCCGTCCAGCGCGACCACACCGGGGAATGCCTTGCGGATGCCCTCGACGCGCAGCAGTTCGTCGGGATCGCTCACGGTGTGCTCCTCTGCACCGGTGTGCTCCTTCGCATGGGGGACGTGGGAGGGATGAGTACGGGGGCCGGCGCACCGCACGAGCGGCGCACCACCAGCCGGGCGTCGAGGGTCACGGACTCCGCGGTCCGCCCCTCGATCCGGTCGACCAGGGCGCGTACGGCGGCCCGGCCGAGGTCGCCGGTGGGCTGGGCGATGGCGGTGATCGGCGGGTCGGTGTGCACGAACCACGGGATGTCGTCGAACACGGCCAGCGCGATGTCGTCCGGCATCCGCAGCCCGCGCGCCCGGATCGCGTCCAGCGCGCCCAGTGCCATCAGGTTGTCGGCGGCGAACACCGCGTCGGGCGGCTCGGGCAGGTCGAGGAAGCCCTCGGTGACCCGGCGTCCGCTGGCCGCCTGGAAGTCGCCGTGGCCGACCAGCTCGTCGGTGAGCGGCAGCCCGTACGCGGCCAGCGCGTCCCGGAAGGCGGTCACCCGCTCGCTGCCGGTCGTGGTGCCCGCCGGGCCCGCGATGATGGCGAGCCGCCGGTGCCCGAGCAGATGCAGATGCGCCACCAGATCCCGTACCGCCCGCCGTCCGTCGGCCCGGACCACCGGGACCTCGGCGCCGGGGATCCAGCGGTCCACGAAGACCACCGGGGTGCCCGCGCGCGCCGCGTCCAGCAGCAGCGGGGAGTCACCGGGGGCCGGGGAGACCAGCAGACCGTCGATCCGGCGGTCCAGCAGGGTGCGGACGTGGTGGTCCTGGAGATCGGGGCGCTCGTCGGCGTTGCCGATGATCACGCTGTACCCGAGGGCGCGGGCCGCCTCCTCCACCGACCGGGCCAGCTCGGTGAAGTACGGGTTGAGCACATCGCCGATCACCAGGCCGAGGGCGTGGGTCTGGTCGGTGCGCAGGGAACGGGCCACGGCGTTGGGCCGGTAGCCCAGTGCGGCCACGGCGGCCAGGACCCGGGAGCGCGCGTCGGCGCTCACCGAGGGATGAGCGTTCAGCACGCGCGAGACCGTGGCGACGGAGACACCCGCCGCGGCGGCGACGTCCTTGATGCTCGCCATCGACGGCTCCACCTCCTTGTGGAATCGTTTACAACGATGTGTTCCGGAGGATTGGAATCGATTACACGGGCTCCCGGCAAGACCCTCCGGGGTGGCTGAAATCAGATCGTGATGAACCCCGCTCAGATGAGCACTTCGGATGCGGGGTGCACTGTCCGCCCCCGCCGGTACCGTCGGTCCATGGCTCAGCAGGCGTCTCGGCAGACGGGGAACACCACCGGCGAACGGCAGTTGGCCGAGCTGGAGGGGGTGCTGGAGCGCATCACCTACGCCGACGAGGAGACCGGCTACACCGTCGCCCGCG
Organism: Streptomyces seoulensis; assembly: GCF_004328625.1. Taxonomy (NCBI): domain Bacteria; kingdom Bacillati; phylum Actinomycetota; class Actinomycetes; order Kitasatosporales; family Streptomycetaceae; genus Streptomyces; species Streptomyces seoulensis. The sequence continues at coordinate 2,156,532 of NZ_CP032229.1, read as the reverse complement.
TCGACACCGGCCGGGGTGGCGGCGACCTGCTCACCGTGGTCGGCGCGCTGCTCGGCGCCCAGGTGGGGGAGTCGCTGCGGATGCGGGGCCGCTGGGGCTCGCACCCGCAGTACGGCAAGCAGTTCACCTGCGAGAACTACACGACCGTCCTCCCCGCCACGGTGCAGGGCATCCGCCGCTACCTCGGCTCCGGCCTGGTCAAGGGCATCGGCCCGGTCTTCGCCGACCGCATCACCCGGCACTTCGGCCTGGACACCCTGACGGTGATCGAGGAGGAGCCGAAGCGCCTGATCGAGGTCCCCGGCCTCGGGCCCAAGCGCACCAGGCGGATCGCCGACGCCTGGGAGGAGCAGAAGGCGATCAAGGAGGTGATGCTCTTCCTCCAGACCGTCGAGGTCTCCACCTCCATCGCCGTGCGGATCTACAAGAAGTACGGCGACGCCTCGATCTCCGTGGTGAAGAACCAGCCGTACCGGCTCGCCGCCGACGTCTGGGGCATCGGCTTCCTCACCGCCGACAAGATCGCCCAGTCCGTCGGCATCCCGCACGACAGCCCCGAACGCGTGAAGGCGGGGCTCCAGTACGCCCTCTCCCAGTCCACCGACCAGGGCCACTGCTATCTGCCCGAGGAACGCCTCATCGCCGACGCGGTCAAGCTCCTCCAGGTCGACACCGGCCTGGTCATCGAGTGCCTGGCCGAGCTGGCCGCTCCCGGTGAGGAGGGCGAGGAGCCCGGAGTCGTACGGGAGCGGGTGCCCGGACCGGACGGCGGGGAGCCCGTCACCGCCGTGTACCTCGTCCCCTTCCACCGGGCCGAACTCTCCCTCGCCGCCCAGGTGTCGAGGCTGCTGCGCACCGGCGAGGACCGCATGCCCGCCTTCCGGGACGTGAACTGGGACAAGGCGCTCGCCTGGCTGAGGGGCCGTACCGGCACCGACCTCGCGCCGGAGCAGGAGGCGGCCGTGCGGCTCGCGCTCACCGAGAAGGTCGCCGTCCTCACCGGCGGCCCCGGCTGCGGCAAGTCCTTCACCGTCCGCTCGGTCGTCGAACTCGCCCGCGCCCGGCGGGCCAAGGTGGTGCTGGCCGCGCCGACCGGACGCGCCGCCAAGCGGCTGGCCGAGCTGACCGGCGCCGAGGCGTCCACCGTGCACCGGCTGCTGGAGCTGAGGCCCGGCGGGGACGCCGCCTACGACCGCGAACGCCCGCTGGACGCCGACCTCGTGGTGGTGGACGAGGCGTCCATGCTGGACCTGCTGCTCGCCAACAAGCTGGTCAAGGCCGTACCGCCCGGCGCCCATCTGCTGTTCGTCGGCGATGTGGACCAGCTGCCCAGCGTCGGCGCCGGGGAGGTGCTGCGGGATCTGCTGGCCCAGGGGAGTCCGGTGCCCGCCGTCCGGCTCACCCGCGTGTTCCGTCAGGCCCAGCGGTCCGGGGTGGTCACCAACGCGCACCGGATCAACGCGGGCCGACATCCGCTCACCGAGGGGCTGGACGACTTCTTCCTGTTCGTCGAGGACGACACCGAGGAGGCGGGCCGGCTCACCGTGGACGTGGCCGCCCGCCGCATCCCGGCCCGCTTCGGCCTCGACCCGCGCCGGGACGTGCAGGTCCTCGCGCCGATGCACCGGGGCCCGGCGGGCGCCGGCGCCCTCAACGCCCTGCTCCAGCAGGCCGTCACCCCGGGCCGCCCCGATGTGCCGGAGAAGCGGTTCGGCGGCCGGGTGTTCCGGGTCGGCGACAAGGTCACCCAGGTCCGCAACAACTACGACAAGGGGGCGAACGGCGTCTTCAACGGCACCGTGGGCGTGGTGACCTCGCTCGACCCGGTCGAACAGCGCCTGACGGTACTGACCGACGAGGACGAGGAGGTGGGGTACGAATTCGACGAACTGGACGAACTGGCCCATGCCTACGCCGTGACCATTCACCGCTCCCAGGGCAGTGAATACCCGGCCGTGGTGATCCCGGTCACCACCGGAGCCTGGATGATGCTCCAGCGCAACCTGCTCTACACGGCGGTCACCCGCGCCAAGAAGCTGGTGGTGCTGGTGGGTTCGCGCAAGGCGATCGGCCAGGCCGTACGCACCGTGTCGGCCGGCCGGCGGTGCACGGCGCTCGACTTCAGGCTCGCCGGTTCCGTACACCTCGGCGAAAATGATCGATCAAATGAGTCATGAAGGTCACAGAGCCTTTCCGGATGCCCCGCCCAGGGGGCAGGATGAGCAGGTTGACGGCACTGAGTGCCGCCAGTGGGCCAAGTGGCGACCCCGAGTGCACTCTCCTGAGCCAAATGGGGGATGGTAGAGACAGTCAGGGCACCTCGAAGATGAGGCACTAAGTCGGTGAGGGAAGACGTGAGCGAGCACACCAAGAACGACGCGGTAGTACTGCGGGTCGGCGACGGCGAGTACACCTATCCGGTGGTCGACAGCACCGTCGGCGACAAGGGCTTCGACATCGGGAAGCTCCGCGCCCAGACCGGTCTGGTGACCCTGGACAGCGGTTACGGCAACACGGCCGCGTACAAATCCGCCGTCACCTACCTCGACGGCGAGGCGGGCATCCTCCGCTACCGCGGCTACCCGATCGAGCAGCTCGCCGAGAGCTCCACCTTCCTCGAGGTGGCGTACCTCCTGATCAACGGTGAGCTGCCGACCGTCGACGAGCTGGCCAAGTTCCAGGGCGACATCACGCGGCACACCCTGCTGCACGAGGACGTCAAGAACTTCTACCGGGGCTTCCCGCGCGACGCCCACCCGATGGCCATGCTGTCCTCGGTGGTCTCGGCGCTGTCCACCTTCTACCAGGACAGCCACAACCCGTTCGACGAGAAGCAGCGCGACCTCTCCACGATCCGGCTGCTCGCCAAGCTCCCGACGATCGCGGCGTACGCCTACAAGAAGTCGATCGGCCACCCGTTCGTCTACCCGCGCAACGACCTCGGCTACGTCGAGAACTTCCTGCGCATGACGTTCTCGGTGCCGGCCCAGGAGTACGACCTCGACCCGGTCGTCGTCTCCGCGCTGGACAAGCTGCTGATCCTGCACGCGGACCACGAGCAGAACTGCTCGACCTCCACGGTCCGTCTGGTCGGCTCCTCGCAGGCCAACATGTTCGCCTCGATCTCCGCCGGCATCAACGCGCTGTGGGGCCCGCTGCACGGCGGCGCCAACCAGTCGGTGCTGGAGATGCTGGAGAACATCCAGGCCAACGGCGGCGACGTCGACACCTTCATCCGCAAGGTGAAGAACAAGGAGGACGGCGTCCGCCTGATGGGCTTCGGCCACCGGGTGTACAAGTCCTTCGACCCGCGCGCCAAGATCATCAAGGCCGCCGCGCACGACGTCCTCTCCGCGCTCGGCAAGTCCGACGAGCTGCTGGACATCGCGCTCAAGCTGGAGGAGCACGCGCTCTCCGACGACTACTTCGTCTCGCGCAACCTCTACCCCAACGTGGACTTCTACACCGGTCTGATCTACCGGGCCATGGGCTTCCCGACCGAGATGTTCACGGTCCTGTTCGCCCTCGGCCGCCTGCCGGGCTGGATCGCCCAGTGGACCGAGATGATCAAGGAGCCGGGTTCCCGCATCGGCCGCCCGCGCCAGATCTACACGGGCGTCGTCGAGCGTGACTTCGTGCCGGTCGAGCAGCGCTGAACACGTAGAAAAGCGGAAGGCGCCCTGGCGTCGGTCCCCCCACGGGCCGACGTCCAGGGCGCCTTCCCATGCCCCGGTGCGGATTCCCCCCACGGGATCCGGGCCGGGCGCTTGGAGAGACAGCGCCTGAATTCGCTGTCAGTGATGTGAAACGTGTGTGCGGTCTGCCGGGACAGCGCACGCTGGGAGGGCCGCTCAAAGCTTCCCGGTGTACGTGCCCCGGCTACGCTCCCCCAAGCTCTCAACTTCGTTCGAGCAGGGGGTACCCCCATCCGGAGAAGTCCCCCAAGACGACTCCAGATGCCAGCCGGCGCCCCCCAAGACGCTGGACTGACACCGCCAACTTAGACCTTCGAACCCCTTCGATGGTTACGTTCGCGTCACTGTGACTTGCGTCTCTTGCATACGTCCCATAGGTGCGCAAGAGCCCCGATACGGCGATCGGGACCCAAGCGTAAGGAAGATGCGCGAGCCTTGTGAAGAGGATATGTGAGGCAGGGGCCGGACTCCAGAGGGACTCTTACTTCTCCTCGGGGGACTTCTTCCGGCCACTCACGGCACTTCCTGGCCCGCTTCAGCGGAACCGGCGCAGCCGCAGGCTGTTGGTCACCACGAACACCGAGGAGAAGGCCATCGCCGCCCCCGCGATCATCGGGTTCAGCAGTCCGGCGGCGGCCAGCGGCAGCGCGGCGACGTTGTAGCCGAAGGCCCACACCAGATTGCCCTTGATGGTGGCCAGGGTGCGCCGGGAGAGCCGGATGGCGTCGGCGGCCACCCGCAGGTCACCCCGGACCAGGGTGAGGTCCCCGGCCTCGATCGCCGCGTCGGTGCCGGTGCCCATGGCGAGACCGAGGTCGGCGGTGGCGAGCGCGGCCGCGTCGTTCACCCCGTCCCCGACCATGGCGACGGTGCGTCCCTCGCGTTGCAGCTTTTGGACCACGTCCACCTTGTCCTCGGGCAGCACCTCGGCGACGACCTCGTCGATGCCGACCTCGCGCGCGACCGCCTCGGCGACCGTGCGGTTGTCCCCGGTGAGCAGCACCGGCGTCAGACCGAGCGCGCGCAGTTCGCGTACCGCCTCGGCGCTGGTGTCCTTCACCGCGTCCGCGACGGCGAGCACCGCGCGCGGCACGCCGTCCCAGCCCGCCACGACGGCCGTACGGCCCTCCTGTTCGGCCCGGGAGCGCGCGGCGGCCAGGTCCCCGGGCAGGTCGTCCCAGAGCCGTCCGGCGGCCACCTCGTGGCCGTCCACACGGCCGCGTACGCCCCGGCCCGGGACGTTCTCGAAGTGCTCGGCCGGGGGCAGCGTGCCGACGCGCTCCTCGGCGCCCTCCGCCACGGCGCGGGCGACGGGGTGCTCGGAGGCGTGCTCCAGGGCGCCGACCAGCCGCAGCACCTGCTTCTCGTCCTCGCCGGGGGCGGTGTACACCTCCTGGAGCGTCATCCGCCCGGTGGTGACGGTGCCGGTCTTGTCCAGCACGACGGTGTCCACGCGCCGGGTGGACTCCAGCACCTCGGGGCCCTTGATGAGGATGCCGAGCTGCGCGCCCCGCCCGGTGCCGACCATCAGCGCGGTCGGGGTGGCGAGGCCCAGGGCGCAGGGGCAGGCGATGATCAGTACGGCGACGGCGGCGGTGAACGCGGCGACCGTGTCCCCGGTGACGCCCAGCCAGACGCCGAAGGTGCCCAGCGCGATCAGGATGACCACGGGCACGAACACACCCGAGATCCGGTCGGCAAGACGCTGCACCTCGGCCTTGCCGTTCTGCGCGTCCTCCACCAGCCGGGCCATCCGGGCCAGCTGGGTGTCCCCGCCGACCCGGTCCGCCTCGACCAGCAGCCGTCCGCCCGCGTTGACGGTGGCGCCGGTGACCTGGTCGCCGGGGGAGACGTCGACCGGCACGGACTCGCCGGTCAGCATGGAGGCGTCCACGGCGGAGGTGCCCTCCAGCACCGTGCCGTCGGTGGCGATCTTCTCGCCGGGCCGCACCACGAACCGGTCGCCCACGGCGAGCGAGCCGACCGGTATCCGCGTCTCGCGCCCGTCCCGCAGTACGGTCACGTCCTTGGCGCCCAGCTCCATCAGCGCCCGCAGCGCGGCACCGGCCCGGCGCTTGGAGCGGGCCTCCAGATAGCGGCCGAGCAGGATCAGCGCGACGACCCCGGCGGCGACCTCCAGGTAGATGACGGAGGTGCCCTCGGAGCGGGCGACGGTGAAGGTGAAGGCGTGCCGCATGCCGGGCATGCCCGCGTGGCCGAAGAACAGGGCCCACAGCGACCAGCCGAACGCGGCGAGTGTGCCGACCGAGACCAGGGTGTCCATGGTGGCCGCGCCGTGCCGCAGGTTGGTCCAGGCGGCCCGGTGGAAGGGCCACCCGCCCCAGACGACCACGGGCGCGGCGAGGGTCAGCGAGAGCCACTGCCAGTTGTCGAACTGGAGCGGCGGGACCATGGCCATCAGGATCACGGGCACGGCGAGCAGGGCGGAGACCAGCAGCCGCTGCCGCAGCGCGGCCAGTTCGGGGTCGCGCTCGGCCGGCCCGGCGGACCCGTCCGCGCCGATGGCCGGTTCCGGCTCCGGGGGCGGGGGTTCCTCGGCGGTGTACCCGGTCTTCTCGACGACCGCGATCAGGTCCGCGACATGGACGCCGTCGCCGAAGCTGACCTTCGCCTTCTCCGTCGCGTAGTTCACGGTGGCGCTCACGCCGTCCATGCGGTTGAGCTTCTTCTCCACCCGCGCGGCGCAGGACGCGCAAGTCATGCCGCCGATGAGCAGCTCGACCCGGTTCTCGTCCGCTATGGGCGCCGTACGCCCTGTCTCTGCGGTGGTGCTGGTCATGCCCGGACTCCAGACATCGGACCGGACCTTACGGAATCCAGTATGAGCTGGTCGGTACGGCCCGGTCGGGGAAGGGTTTCTCGCTCAGGCCCGGCCGGTCAGCTCGAAGCCGGCCTCGTCGACGGCGGCGCGCACGGCCTCCTCGTCGAGCGGGGCCGCCGAGACGACGGTGACCTCGCCGGAGGAGGCGACGGCCTTCACCGAGCTGACGCCGGGGATCTCGGAGATCTCGGCGGAGACGGAGCCCTCGCAGTGGCCGCAGCTCATGCCGCTCACCTGGTAGACGGCGGTGACGGAGCCGGGGGTGTCGGTCTGGGCGCTCATGTCGTTCTCCTCGTCGTACTGGGGTCTTACTCTTCGAACACTATACCCCTAGGGGGTATTCCCCAAGGGGGTGCCGAGTGCGGGGGGAATTCACCGGCACCCTATGTATACGCCCGCTTTGTCGCAGTACGGCGAACGCCCGCACGCCGTCCCACGGGGGAGGCGTACGGGCGTTCCCGGTCGGGTGGCGCGGAGGTCAGCCCTCTCTGCGGCCCCGGTTGCCGGGCCGGGCGGCGACCCAGGCGCGCACGGTGTCGGCGTACCAATAGGGCTTGCCGCTCTCCACGTGGTCCGGCGGTGGGAGCAGACCGTGTTTCCGGTAGGACCGAACGGTGTCCGGCTGCACCCGGATGTGTGCCGCGATCTCCTTGTAGGACCAGAGCCTGCGGTCGGTCATGAGTCGCACCTCCTGCGCGCGCCGCGGCGGCGGCCGGGGGACGGCCGTCGGGGGAGCCCGGCGCTGTGCTGGTGATCACCAAGCCTGTGCCCGGTCAACGACGCAGAGTGACCACGAGCAAGCGGCTGTGGGCCGGGTGTGACGGAGAACCCGCGTACGCGAGACATATGTGACAGGAGGGGTGCGTTCGTGACAGAACCACAGCGGAGGAAGTGGGGGTGCGGCGGGCGTGGCGCGTTGACCCGTACGGGCCAGGCCGTCGCTCTTCCGGGCGCGCGGTGCGTTTATCGGGGGGCAGGCGGTGCGCTTATACGCCGCACGACCTCAGGAACGCGCGGGTGCGGCGGGCGATCGGCAGCGGCCGGTCCGGCGCGCAGGGGTACATGTCCTGCTCGACGATGGCGAACAGATCGGTGTCCAGCCGGGCCGCCGCCTCCAGCACCGGGCCCAGCGCGGGGACCCCGGCGGGGGGTTCGCACATCACGCCCCGCGCGACCGCCGGCCCGAAGGGCGTGCCCTCCGCGCGCACCCGGGCCAGGATCTCGGGGTCGACCTGCTTGAGGTGGAGGTAGCCGAGCCGTTCCCCGTAGGTCTCGATCAGCTCGACGCTGTCCCCGCCGCAGTAGGCGTAGTGGCCGGTGTCCAGGCACAGGGAGACCAGGGCCGGGTCGGTGGCGTCGAGGAAGCGGGTGACGTGGGCCTCGGTGTCGATGTGGGTGTCGGCGTGGGGGTGGACGACGATCGTCAGGCCGTACCGCTCGCGCACCTCGTGGCCCAGCCGCTCGGTCTGTCCGGTCAGGTCGCGCCACTGGGCCGGGGTCAGTTCGGCCGGCTCCAGCACCGCGCCGGTGCGGTCGTCCCGCCAGAAGGAGGGGATGACGACGAGGTGGCGGGCGCCGGTCGCCCGGGTCAGTTCGGCGACCGAGGAGACGTGCTCCCAGGTCTTCTCCCACACCGCCGGGCCGTGGTGCAGCCCGGTGAACACGGTTCCGGCCGACACCTTCAGGCCACGCCGGGCGGTCTCCTCGGCGAGTACGACGGGGTCGGTGGGCAGGTATCCGTAGGGGCCCAGCTCGATCCACTCGTAGCCGGCCGCGGCCACCTCGTCCAGGAAGCGCCGCCACGGGACCTGGGCGGGGTCGTCCGGGAACCAGACACCCCAGGAGTCGGGCGCCGAGCCGACGCGGACACGGGACAGCGGGGAGGACGGCATCGACGTCATGGGCGCCAGCGTGCGGGCCGTCCGAAAAGGTGTCAATACGTGGTCCGAATGTCTGGACAAAACGTTGACAGGGCTCACCGGACCGGACTAGAAAGCCGGGGGAGAGTCCGGCCGGGGGTCCTGACGAGTCCTTGCGAAGGGGAGCCGATGGCGTACGACCTGATCACCATGGGACGGATCGGAGTGGACCTCTATCCCCTCCAGACCGGCGTCCCGCTCGACCGGGTGACCTCCTTCGGCAAGTTCCTCGGCGGCTCCGCCACCAACGTCGCCGTCGCCGCCGCCCGCCTCGGACTCGGAACCGCCGTCATCACCCGTACCGGTGACGATCCGTTCGGTACGTACCTCCACGAGGCGCTGCGCGGCTTCGGTGTGGACGACCGCTGGGTCACCCCGGTGCCCGGCCTGCCCACCCCGGTCACCTTCTGCGAGGTCTTCCCGCCGGACGACTTCCCGCTCTACTTCTACCGGCTGCCCAAGGCCCCCGACCTGGAGATCCACCCCGGCGAACTCGACCTCGGCGCGATCCGCGCCGCCCGCGTCTTCTGGGTCACCGGCACCGGCCTGAGCGAGGAGCCCAGCCGCACCGCGACCCTGGGCGCCCTCGCCCACCGCGCCCGGTCCGGCATCACCGTCTTCGACCTGGACTGGCGGCCGATGTTCTGGGACGACCCCGGCTCCGCCCGCCCCTTCTACGCCGAGGCCCTGCGGCACGCCACCGTCGCCGTCGGCAACGTGGACGAGGTGGAGATCGCCACCGGCACCCGCGAACCGCACGCCGCCGCCCGCGCCCTGCTGGACGCGGGGGTGGAGCTGGCGGTGGTGAAACAGGGGCCCAAGGGCGTCCTCGCCGTCCACCGCGACGGGGAGCGCGCGGAGGTGCCTCCGCTGCCGGTCACCGTCCTCAACGGCCTCGGCGCGGGCGACGCGTTCGGGGGCTCGCTCTGCCACGGCCTGCTGGCGGGGTGGGACCTGGAGAGGGTCGTGCGGCACGCCAACGCGGCCGGCGCGATCGTGGCCTCGCGGCTGGAGTGCTCCTCGGCGATGCCCACCCCGGACGAGGTGGCGTCGGCGCTGGCTGCGGGGGCGGTGCGGTGAGCCCTGGCCGGGCGGGGGCGGCCGGCGCATGGGGCTGGAGTGCCTCGGGAGTCTGCCCCGCTTCCGGAGCCCCGCGATGAGTACCGCCCGCGTCGACGTCGCCGCCCTCGTCCACCTCCGTACCCGGCACCCCGAGGCCATCGCGGAGGCGGCCGCGCGGCGGGTGCGGCGGCCGTTGGTCGGGGCGAGCGAACGGCTGCTGATCGTGGCCGCCGACCATCCGGCGCGGGGCGCGCTCGGCGCGGGCGGCCGGCCCTTCGCCATGGCCAACCGGGCCGACCTGCTGCACCGGCTGTGCGTGGCGCTGTCCCGACCCGGTGTCGACGGGGTGCTGGCCAGCGCCGACGTGCTGGACGACCTGCTGCTGCTCGGCGCCCTCGAGGGCAAGGTCGTCCTCGCCTCCATGAACCGGGGCGGTCTCCAGGGCGCCCGCTTCGAACTGGACGACCGCTTCACCGGACACCGCCCCGAGGACATCGCCCGCAGCCGCTTCGACGCGGGCAAGCTGCTGCTGCGCATCGACCCCGCCGACCCCGGCTCGCTGACCACCCTGGAGTCCGCCGCCCGCGCCGTCGACGCCATGGCGGAGCGCCGACTCCCGCTGTTCGTCGAGCCGTTCCTCTGCCGACGCGGCCCGGACGGGCGTCTGCGCAACGATCTGTCCGCCGAGGCGGTCACCACCTCCCTCGCCATCGCCTCCGGGCTCGGCGGCTCCTCCGCGTACACCTGGTTGAAGGTGCCCGTCACGGAGAACCCGGACGACATGGCCGACGTCATGGCGACCACCACACTGCCCGCCGTCCTGCTCGGCGGCGAGACCGGCGGCTCCCCGCAGGAGCAGGCCGCCGCCTACGAGAAGTGGCGCGGCGCGCTGCGACTGCCCACCGTGCGCGGCCTGGTGGTCGGCCGCACACTGCTGTACCCGGCGCACGGCGACGTGGCCGCCGCCGTGGACACCGCCGCAGGACTGCTGTGAGGGCCCGCATGACCAGCACCCGACTCCATCTGCCGCACGGCGAGGCCGCGAACGGCCCGTACGCGCTCGACATCGGGCCAGGTCAGGAGGGTTGGGCACACACACGACTGCGCGTCGTGGAGCTGGCGGCGGGCGCCGCCCACACCTTCGGCACCGGTGACACCGAGTGGATCGTGCTCCCCCTGCAAGGTGCATGTACCGTACAAATTGACGAGAACGAGTTTCAGATCCGGGGCCGGGAGAACGTGTTCGCGGCAGTCTCCGACTTCGCGTACGCCCCCCGCGACAGCCGGGTCCAGATCGCCTCCGGCGCGGGAGGCCGCTTCGCCCTGGCAGGAGCGAAGTGCGAGCGACGACTCCCCGCCCGCTACGGCCCCGCGCCGGAGGTCCCCGTCGAACAGCGCGGCAGCGGCACCTGTACCCGCCAGGTGCGCAACTTCGCCGCCGCCGACACCTTCGACTGCGACCAACTCATCGCCGTGGAGGTCGTCACCCCCGGCGGCAACTGGTCGTCGTACCCGCCGCACAAGCACGACGAGCACCGGCCGGGGGAGGAGTCCGAGCTGGAGGAGATCTACTACTTCGAGATCGAGGACGGCGGCCTCGGCTACCAGCGCGTCTTCCCCTCCCGCGCGGGCGGCGCCGACCTGCTCGCCGAGGTCCGCACGGGTGACGCGGTGCTCGTCCCCGACGGCTGGCACGGCCCGTCGATCGCCCAGCCGGGCCACGCCATGTACTACCTGAACGTGATGGCCGGACCCGGCGCGGACCGGGAATGGCGGATCAGTTTCCACCCCGACCACCGAGGGGGTTACCGGTGACCACCAGGCTCACGGTCGCGCAGGCGCTCGTCCGCTTCCTCGCCGCCCAGTACACCGAACGCGACGGCGTACGGCAGCGGCTCATCGGCGCCACCTGGGGCGTCTTCGGCCACGGCAACGTCGCCGGGATCGGCCAAGCCCTGCTGCAATACCGGGAGTTGATGCCCTACCACCAGGGCCGCAACGAGCAGGCGATGGTGCACGCGGCCGTCGGCTACGCCCGCCAGTCGGGCCGCCTCGCCACCCACGCGGTGACCACCTCCATCGGACCCGGCGCCACCAACCTCGTCACCGGCGCCGCCCTCGCCACGATCAACCACCTGCCCGTCCTGCTGCTCCCCGGCGACGTCTTCGCCGCGCGCCCCGCCGACCCGGTCCTCCAGCAGCTCGAACTCCCTCACGCGGGCGATGTGTCGGTGAACGACACCCTGCGCCCGGTGTCCCGGTACTTCGACCGGATCACCCGCCCCGAGGCCCTGATCCCGAGCGCGCTCGCGGCCGTACGGGTGCTCACCGACCCGGCCGACACCGGCGCCGTCACCCTCGCCCTCCCGCAGGACGTGCAGGCGGAGGCGTACGACTGGCCCGAGGAGTTCTTCGCCGACCGGGTCTGGACCGTGCGCAGGCCCGGCGCCGACCCGGCCGAACTCACTGCAGCGGTACGGGAGATCAGGGCGGCCCGGCGTCCCCTGGTCGTCGCGGGCGGCGGGGTCCGTCACAGCCGCGCCGAGGACGCGCTCGCGGAGTTCGCCGCCGCCACCGGCATCCCGGTCGCCGCCACCCAGGCCGGCAAGGGCTCCCTGCCCCACGACCATCCCCAGGACGTGGGCGGCATCGGCCACACCGGCACCCACACCGCCGACGAACTCGCCCGCGCGGCCGACCTGGTGATCGGGATCGGCACCCGGTACACCGACTTCACCACCGCCTCCGGCACCCTCTTCGCCGACCCCGGCGTGCGCTTCGTCAACCTGAACATCGCGCCCTTCGACAGTCACAAGATGGCCGGTCTTCCGCTGGTCGCCGACGCCCGCAGCGGGCTGACCGAGCTGACCGAGGCGCTGGGGACGCACGGGTACCGGGTGCCGGACGCGTACCTCGCGAGCTACACGGCGGCCAAGGTGGACTGGGAGCGCCGGGTAGACGCCTGCTTCGCCGCCGACGACCCCGACGCGATCCCGACCCAGACCCAGGTGATCGGCGCGCTCGACGCCCTGGTGGACGCGAGCGACATCCTCGTCAACGCGGCCGGCTCCCTCCCCGGCGACCTGCACAAACTCTGGCGGACCCGCGCCCGCGACCAGTACCACCTGGAGTACGGCTACTCCTGCATGGGCTACGAGATCCCGGCCGCCCTCGGTGTGAAGCTGGCCGCTCCCGAGCGGAACGTCTGGGCGCTGGTCGGCGACGGGACGTATCTGATGATGCCGGGCGAGATCGTCACCGCCGTGCAGGAGGGCGTGGCCATCAAGATGCTGCTGATCCAGAACCACGGGTACGCGTCCATCGGCGGGCTGTCCGAGTCGGTCGGCGCCGAGCGCTTCGGCACCGCCTACCGGTGTCCGGCCGGGGACGGCACCCTCACCGGCCCGCCGCTCCCCGTCGACCTCGCCGCCAACGCGGCCAGCCTGGGCATGCGGGTGCTGCGCGCCCGGACGGTCTCCGAGCTGCGCGGCGCCCTCGCCGAGGCGCGCGCCGCCGACACTCCCACTTGTGTCTACGTGGAGACCGAAACGTCCGACAGTGTGTCGGGCGCGCCTCCCGCCGCGGCCTGGTGGGATGTTCCTGTGGCCGAGACCGCGACCAGGCCGTCCGCGGTCGAGGCACGCGAGCTGTACGAACGGCATCTGCCGGCCCGCCGCCGTCATCTGTGACAAGGAGCCCGAGGACATGACGAAGATCGTCAACCACTGGATCGGCGGCAAGACCGCCGAGGGGGCGTCGGGCACGTACGGGCCGGTCACCGACCCGGCGACCGGCGAGGTCACCACCAAGGTCGCCTTCGCCTCCGTCGAGGAGGTGGACGCGGCGGTCGCCGCCGCCAAGGACGCCTTCACGACCTGGGGCCAGTCCTCGCTGGCCCAGCGCACGTCCATCCTCTTCAGGTTCCGGGCACTGCTGGACGAGCACCGCGACGAGATCGCCGCGCTGATCACCGCCGAGCACGGCAAGGTGCACTCCGACGCGCTGGGCGAGGTCGCGCGCGGCCTGGAGATCGTGGACCTGGCGTGCGGGATCAGCGTCCAGCTCAAGGGCGAGCTGTCCACCCAGGTCGCCACCAACGTCGACGTGGCCGCGATCCGGCAGCCGCTCGGCGTGGTCGCGGGCATCACCCCGTTCAACTTCCCGGCGATGGTGCCGATGTGGATGTTCCCGCTCGCCGTCGCGTGCGGCAACACCTTCGTGCTGAAGCCGTCGGAGAAGGACCCCTCGGCCGCCCTGAAGCTGGCGGAACTGCTGGCCGAGGCCGGGCTGCCGGACGGTGTCTTCAACGTCGTGCACGGCGACAAGGTGGCCGTGGACCGGCTGCTGGAGCACCCGGACGTGAAGGCGGTGTCCTTCGTCGGCTCCACCCCGATCGCCCGCTACATCCACAGCACCGCCTCCGCGCACGGCAAGCGCGTCCAGGCCCTCGGCGGCGCCAAGAACCACATGCTGGTGCTGCCGGACGCCGACCTCGACGCGGCCGCCGACGCCGCCGTGTCCGCCGCCTACGGCTCGGCGGGCGAGCGCTGCATGGCGATCTCGGCGGTCGTCGCGGTCGGCTCCATCGGCGACGAGCTGGTGCGGAAGATCCGCGAGCGCGCCGAGAAGATCAAGATCGGCCCCGGCACCGACCCCGCCTCGGAGATGGGCCCGCTCATCACGGCGGCCCACCGCGACAAGGTGGCCTCCTACGTCTCGGGCGCCGCCGCCGAGGGCGCCGAGGTCGTGCTCGACGGCACCGGCTACACCGTCGAGGGCCACGAGGACGGCCACTGGATCGGCATCTCCCTGCTCGACAAGGTGCCGACCAGCGCGAAGGCGTACCAGGACGAGATCTTCGGCCCGGTGCTGTCCGTGCTGCGCGTGGACACCTACGAGGACGGCGTCGCCCTCATCAACGCCTCCCCCTACGGCAACGGCACCGCCATCTTCACCCGCGACGGAGGCGCCGCCCGCCGCTTCCAACTGGAGATCGAGGCCGGCATGGTCGGCGTCAACGTCCCCATCCCGGTCCCCGTCGGCTACCACTCCTTCGGCGGCTGGAAGGACTCCCTCTTCGGCGACCACCACATCTACGGCAACGACGGCACCCACTTCTACACCCGCGGCAAGGTCGTCACCACCCGCTGGCCCGACCCCTCCGACACCCCGGCAGGCGTCGACCTGGGCTTCCCGCGCAACCACTGAGCCGACACCGTCATCCGGGCCCGAAGGCAGCTTTCGCTGGCTTCGGGCCCGGCTTTTTTCGGCCACGGACTGCGGTTCCCGTACGCCCGACAACGGCGCGGGTGTCTGCGAGATGTTGCTGTTTCGGTCGCCGGTAGGGCGTCGGGGGTGCGGATTTCGTAGGACGACACCCATTGACGTGGTGGTTTTCGTCGGTGTTCCATGCAGCGCCGGGAGCGAGACGTACGACACACAGCGAGCCGCCGGAGGCGATACCGCTCCCGCCCGAGTCCTCACCGCACGAGTCGATCGGACGCCGCATGACCGACACGCTCCGCCCCGCCGAGCCAGCCAGCGCCGCAGAGACCGGCGACGGCCGGCGGCAACTCAAGCGTTCCATCGGCGTCGTCGGCGGCACCCTGCTGACGCTCTCCTGCGTGACGCCCGCCTCGACCCTCTTCGTGGTCGTCCCGGACCTCTTCGGCACCCTCGGCACCGCGACCGCGCTCACCATCGCCATCGGCTCGCTGCTCTGTGTCGCCGTGGCGTTCTGCTACGCCGAGCTGGGCACCCTCATCCCCAGCGCGGGCGGCGAGTACGCCATGGTCTCCACCCTCGCCGGGCGCCTCGCGGGCTGGCTGGTGTTCGTGCTGTCGCTGCTGGTCGTGGTGATCGTGCCGCCCGTCATCGCCATGGGCACCGCCGACTACATCGCCCCCCTCGTCCACGTGGACCCCGCCCTCACCGGCGCCGGGGTCATGCTGCTCGCCACCCTCGCCGGACTGCTCGACCTGCGCGCCAACGCCTGGATCACCGGCGTCTTCCTGGTCCTGGAGGTCATCGCGGCGGCCGTCGTCGCGGTGCTCGGCTTCTCCCACGCCCACCGGGGCGCCGGGAGCCTGGTGTCCATGCAGGTGGCCGGGGCCCACGGCGGCACCGACCCCGTCACCGCCGCCCTGGTCGTCTCCGGACTCGCCATCGCCCTCTTCGTCACCCAGGGCTTCTCGACCGCCGTCTACCTCTCCGAGGAACTGGAGCACCCGCGCCGGGACGTGGCCCGTACCGTGCTCGCCACCCTCGCCATCTCCACCGTGATCATCCTGGTACCGGTCGCCGCCATCACCATGGGCGCCACCGACCTGGGAGAACTGACCGGCGGGGACCTCAGCGCGATGGTGACGGCCTGGTCGAACACGGCCGTCGGCACGTTCGTCAGCCTCTGTGTCGCCCTCGCCATCGTCAACGCGGGCATCGTGATGGTCATCCAGAACTCCCGCGTCCTGTTCGCCTCCGCCCGCGACAAGGCGTGGCCCACCCCGGTCAACAGCCTGCTCTCCCGGCTCGGCCGGTTCGGCTCGCCCTGGGTCGCCACGCTCACCGTCGGCGTCCCCGGCGCGCTGCTCTGCTTCGTCGACCTGGACACCCTCTACGGCGTCACCGGGGTCTCCGTCACCGCGATGTACCTGCTCGTCGCGATCGCCGCCCTGCTGGGCCGCCGCGACGGCCACCGGCACACCCCGGCCTGGCGGATGCCGCTGTGGCCGGCCGTACCCGTGCTGCTCATCGCCGTCCTCGGCTACGTCCTCGTCCAGCAGGACCCCGCCTACCTGCTGTGGACCGGCGGCATCACCGCCGTCGCCACCCTGTACTGGGCGCTGTACCTGCGGCCCCGCCGCGACACCCACTGGCTGGTCTCGCTCCCCGAGGACACCCGCGCCTGACCCCGCACCCCGGTCTACCGCACCCGCGGTACGCCCGCCCGGACCCGTACTCCCGAAGGAGGGCCGGGGGTTCAGCCCGGCGGGGCCGTCCGGCGGGGAGGGCGGCCCGTACCGTTGGGTCATGGATCTTCGAGTGCCCCGGCTGCTGAAGCGGCCCCGGCGGGCCGCCGCCGCGCTGGGGGCCGCCGTACTGCTCGCCGCCACCGGAACCTGGACGGCGACCGCGTCCGACACGCCGGGCCCGCACCGCACCGACCGGGTCCTGACCATGGCCGACGGCACCCGCGTGGACACCTCCTACTTCACCTCCCCGGGCGGCGGCCGCCGGCCCGCCGTCCTCCTCGCCCACGGCTTCGGCGGCAGCAAGGACGACCTGCGCGCCCAGGCCGAGGACCTCGCCGGGCACGGGTACGCCGTACTCACCTGGTCCGCCCGGGGGTTCGGCCACTCGACGGGCAGGATCGGGCTCAACGACCCGGCGCACGAGGTCACCGACGTCTCCCGTCTGATCGACTGGCTGGCCAGGAGGCCCGAGGTCCGCCTCGACAAGCCCGGCGACCCGCGCGTGGGCATCGCGGGCGGCTCGTACGGCGGGGCGATCTCCCTGCTGGCGGCCGGACACGACCCGCGCGTGGACGCCATCGCGCCCGCCGTCACCTACTGGGACCTCTCCGACGCCCTGTTCCCGAACGGCGTGTTCAAGAGGCTGTGGACCGGCGTCTTCTTCAACTCCGGTGGCGGATGCGCCCAGTTCGAGCCCGCGCTGTGCGCGATGTACCAGCGCGTCGCCCAGTCCGGCGTCCCCGACGCCGACGCCCGCGCCCTGCTGGAGAAGCGCTCGCCCGCCGCCGTCGCCGACCGGATCAAGGTCCCCACCCTGCTCTTCCAGGGCCAGACCGACTCCCTGTTCACCCTCGCCCAGTCCGACGCGGCCGAGCGCGCGATCCGGGCCAACGGCGCGCCCGTCAAGGTCGACTGGATCGCGGGCGGCCACGACGGGGGAGACCTGGAGACCGGCCGCGTCCAGGGGCGGGTGCGGGACTGGTTCGACCACTACCTCAAGGGCACGTCGGCCGGCACCGGCCCCGCCTTCCGGATCACCCGCACCGGGGGCGTCGACTCCACCGACGGCAGCACCCGCAGCCGGGGCGCCACCGCCGACACCTACCCCGGCCTGCGCGGCGACCCCCGCACGATCCCCCTCACCGGCCGCGAGCAGCGCGTCGCCAACCCGGCCGGCGCCAGCCCGCCCGCCGTCTCCGCGCTGCCCGGCCTCGGCGGCGGCGGCCTCGCCCAGCTCTCCGCCCTCGGCACCGGCGTCTCCCTCGACTTCCCCGGCCAGTACGCCAAGTTCGACGCACCGCCGCAGCGCACCGCCCTCCGTGTCACCGGCACCCCGACCGCCCGCGTCCACGTGAAGTCCACCAGCGCCGACGCGGTCCTCTTCGCCAAGCTCTACGACGTCGGCCCCGGCGGCAGCCAGGTACTCCCCGGCCAGCTCGTCACCCCCCTGAGGGTCACCGGCGCCAAGGCGGGCAAGGACGTCACCGTCACCCTCCCGCCCGTCGACCACGAGGTGCAGCAGGGCCACCGCCTCCGCCTGGTCCTCGCCACCACCGACCTCGCCTACGCCTCACCGACCGCCCCCGCGACCTACACGGTCTCCCTCAAGGGCCCGTTGAGCGTCCCCACGGCCCCCGGCGTGACCACCGCGGCGACCCCGCTGCCCTCCTGGGTCTGGTGGCTCCCCCTCGCCGGTGCCGCGGCGGCCCTCGCCCTCCTCCTCACCGCCCGGCGCCGCACCACGGCCCCCGCACCCGACCCCGAGCTGGCCGAAGTCCCGCTGGTCATCACCGACTTGAGCAAGCGCTACGCCAAGTCGTCGGACCGGTACGCCGTACGCGACCTCTCCTTCCGCGTCGAGAAGGGCCAGGTGCTCGGCCTGCTCGGGCCCAACGGCGCGGGCAAGACCACCACCCTGCGCATGCTGATGGGCCTGA
Organism: Streptomyces seoulensis; assembly: GCF_004328625.1. Taxonomy (NCBI): domain Bacteria; kingdom Bacillati; phylum Actinomycetota; class Actinomycetes; order Kitasatosporales; family Streptomycetaceae; genus Streptomyces; species Streptomyces seoulensis. The sequence continues at coordinate 2,138,106 of NZ_CP032229.1, read as the reverse complement.
TCCGGCCCGACGGCGGCGAGATCCGCGTCTTCGGCCACGCCATCCGCCCCGGCGCCACGGTCCTCTCCCGCGTCGGCGCCTTCGTGGAGGGCGCCGGCTTCCTGCCCCACCTGACCGGCCGGGAGAACCTGGAGCTGTACTGGCGGGCCACCGGCCGCCCGCCCGAGGACGCCCACCTCGCCGAGGCCCTGGAGATCGCCGGCCTCGGCGACGCCCTGGCCCGCGCGGTCCGCACCTACTCCCAGGGCATGCGCCAGCGCCTGGCCATCGCCCAGGCCATGCTCGGCCTGCCCGACCTGCTCATCCTGGACGAGCCCACCAACGGCCTGGACCCGCCGCAGATCCGCGAGATGCGCGAGGTCATGATCCGGTACGCGGCCGCCGGACGCACCGTCATCGTCTCCAGCCACCTGCTGGCCGAGGTCGAGCAGTCCTGCACCCATCTGGTGGTCATGGACCGGGGCCGGCTGGTCCAGACGGGCCCGGTCGGCGAGATCACCGGCTCCGGCGACACCCTGTTCGTCGGCACCGGCACCCCCGTCGCCGAGCCGGTCGTGGAGAAGGTGGCCGCCCTGGACGGCGTCGCCTCCGCCGTACGGACCGAGGACGGGCTGCTGGTCCGCCTCGAACCCGGCACCACGGCGGGCGCACTCGTCGTGGAACTGGTCCGCCTGGAGGTGCCCGTGCTCTCCGTCGGCCCGCACCGGCGTCTGGAGGACGCCTTCCTCACCCTGATCGGAGGCTCCGCGTGAGCACGCTCACCGAGACCGCGGAGACGGCACCGGGCTACCGCGCCTCGCGCACCCTGCCCGTACGCGTGGAGCTGGTCCGCCAGCTCGGGCGGCGCCGCACGCTGGTCATGGGCGCGATCCTGGCCGCGCTGCCGCTGGTCCTGCTGGCCGCGTTCGCGATCGGCGGGGACCCGGCCGGACGGGGGCGCCGGATCACCCTGATGGACACGGCCACCGCGTCCGGCGCCAACTTCGCCGCCGTCAGCCTCTTCGTCTCGGCCGGCTTCCTGCTGGTGATCCCGGTCGCCCTGTTCTGCGGGGACACGGTCGCCTCCGAGGCCGGCTGGTCCTCGCTGCGCTATCTGCTGGCGGCTCCGGTGCCCAGGGCCCGGCTGCTGTGGTCCAAGCTGGTGGTGGGGCTCGGGATGAGCCTGGCCGCGATGATCCTGCTGCCCACGGTCGCGCTGGCGGTGGGCACGGCCGCGTACGGCTGGGGTCCGCTGCTGGTGCCGACCGGCGGGGCGGTGGAGGCGGGGACGGCGGTCGGGCGGCTCGGCGTGGTGGTGCTGTACCTCTTCGTCTCGCAACTGGTCACCGCCGGGCTCGCGTTCTGGCTCTCCACCCGGACCGACGCCCCGCTCGGCGCGGTGGGCGGCGCGGTCGGGCTGACCATCGTCGGCAACGTCCTGGACGCGGTGACCGCGCTCGGCCACTGGCGGGACTTCCTGCCCGCGCACTGGCAGTTCGCCTGGGCGGACCTCCTCCAGCCGCACGCGGAGTGGGCCGGTATGGCGCAGGGCGCCTCGGTCTCCGTCACCTACGCCCTGGTCCTCTTCGCCCTGGCCTTCCGGGGCTTCACCCGCAAGGACATCGTCTCCTAGCGAACTCCCGTACACACGGCGGCGGCCCACCGGTCGGAACCGGTGGGCCGCCGCTGCGGGGGGCTCGATCAGCCGTTGCCGGCACCGTTGCCGGACAGCGCGGAGATGTCGTCCAGGATGTGCGACAGCGGCTCGTCGCCCTTGGCCTGGGTCGAGTTCTCGACGCACTGCTGGTTCTGCGGCGAGGACAGGACGGGGATGTCCTGGATGCCGACGTTGACCAGGGCCACCAGGGACTGGGCGTTGAGCTTCGCGGGCAGGCCGATGCAGGGCTTGTTCAGCGAACCCTGGACCAGAGCCAGCTGCGGGCTCATGTTGCCGTAGGTGGCCGAGTTGCCGAACGACTGCGAGGCGCCGTTGCCGCTGAACGACGTGGTGCCGTGGTCGTCACCGATGGCCAGGGCCTGCGGGGCGGCCGCGCCCGCGAGACCGGCGACGGAGGCGGCGACGGCCGCGGTTGCCCACAGCTTCTTCATGTTGGTTCCCTTCGAAAGGCGGACTCCGGGGAGGAGCTGCGTGATCGTCAACGGGGAAGCGGGCGCCGGGGTTGCGGTCTTTGACCCTATCGGGGCAGCGCAGTCCGATGAGTGCACAAACGCCCCCCTCGGATCGACTGCCCCGGGAAACACCGACGGGCCGCCGATCGCATCGGCGGCCCGTCGGTGTTGCGGGAGCGTCAGTTGTTGGCGGCACCGTTGCCGGACAGCGCGGAGATGTCGTCCAGGATGTGCGACAGCGGCTCGTCGCCCTTGGCCTGGGTCGAGTTCTCGACGCACTGCTGGTTCTGCGGCGAGGACAGGATCGGGATGTCCTGCACGCCGACGTTGAGCAGACCCACCAGGGACTGGGCGTTGACCTTCGCGGGCAGGCCGATGCAGGGCTTGTTGAGCGAGCCCTGGATGAGCGCCATCTGCGGGCTCATGTTGCCGTAGGTCGCGGAGTTGCCGAACGCCTGGGAGGCGCCGTTGCCGCTGAACGAGGTCGTACCGGTGTCGTTGCCGATGGCCAGGGCCGGCGACGCGGCGGCGGCGGAGACGCCGGCAACGGACGCGGCGACCGCGGCGGCGGCCAGAACCTTCTTGATCACTTGCGATTCCCTTCTGGAGAAACCCCGTCCATCGGAGTGCCCGGCTCAACTGCCGGGCCGGGGACGGGGTTGCTCCCGGCCGCTTCCGTTCACTCCAACGGCCGACCGACGCGCGGAAAACCGGCCGCCCGCCCCGGCGGGAATTCCGTCTCCTCCGTGCACCGGAAGCGATCCGATCGGGTGACTTGCCGCAACCAATCGGCGCCCCGTGGGTTGATGTCTCCGCAGGAACGAACGTCTGGCGAAGCAGCCAGGAAAGCGTCTGGCGAGCAGCCAGGAAAGGAAAGCGAAATGCTGAAGAAGGCAATGGCCGCGGCGGCGGTCGCCGCGTCCGTCATGGGCGTGTCGGCGGCGGTGGCCCCTCAGGCGCTTGCCATCGGCAACGACACGGGCACCACGTCGTTCAGCGGCAACGGCGCCACCGAGGCGTTCGGCAACAACGTGACCAACGGCGACCTCAGCCCGCAGGCCACGCTCGTGCAGAGCTCCCTGAACAAGCTCTGCGTCGGCCTGCCGGTGAAGGCGAACGTCCAGTCGGTGCTGGCCCTGGTCAACGTCGGTGTCCAGGACATCCCCGTCCTGTCCTCGCCGCAGAACCAGCAGTGCGCCGAGAACTCCACCCAGGCGAAGAACGACGAGCCGCTGTCGCACCTCGTCGACGACGTCTCCGTCCTCGCGGGCAACGGCGTCGCCAACAACTGACGCGGGCGCGAGCGCTTCGAGAAAACCGCCCGGCGGCACGGATTTCCGTGCCCCGGGCGGTTTTCGCTGCTCCATGCTGTCAATTCCCTGGGGGCGTTCGAGTGAATTGACCGGCGGCGCGCGTTCCATAGTTTCTTCCGCCGTCTATTCCTCGTTCTACAGCCTGCCGGTCATGGTGCGAGCCGTTCAAGCTGTGCTCGCTCGGTTTCGGCCGTCACAGGGCATGACCGCAGAGAAGGGAAAGACCATGAAGAAGAGCGCTGCTGTCATCGCCGGCGCCATCCTGGCTCTGGGTGGGGCGGCTCCCGCCTTCGCCGACGCCGGGGCCGAGGGTGCCGCGGTCGGTTCGCCGGGCGTGCTGTCCGGCAACGTCGTCCAGGTGCCGATCCACATCCCCGTGAACGTGTGCGGCAACTCCGTCAACGTCATCGCGCTGCTGAACCCGGCGTTCGGCAACGCCTGCGTCAACGGCTGACGCACATAACGCAAGGCACCAGCCCCACGGCTGCGTTCAGGCCGGCCCCGGACCGTTGATCCCATGTGAATCCGCGTTCCGGGGCCGGCCTTCCCACTTCTACGAGCAGGAAGACCACGAGATTGCGACAGACCCTGAGCAAGGGCATGGTCGTGGCCGCCGCCGCGACGGGTGTGCTGTCCTTGTACGTCAGTCAGGCGCTCGCCGATTCGGGAGCGCACGGAGCCGCACAGGGCTCTCCCGGCGCGTTGTCCGGCAACACCCTGCACGTGCCGGTGCACGTCCCGGTCGACATCTGCGGGCGCTCCGTCGATGTGTCGGCCGCGCTGAACCCGGCCGTCGGCAACGCCTGTGTCAAGGACGCCCTCCCCAAGGCGCCCCGCACCACCGCGCCGTCGTCCTACGGTGACGACGACGAGCCGAGCACCCCGGTCAAGACCCCGCCCGCGTACGGCGCCGAGGAGACCAAGCCGGCCTCGTACGGGGACGACGAGACCACCCCGCCGCCCTCCTACGGCCACGAAGAGCCGAGCGCCCCGGCCACCACCGCGCCCGCCTCGTACGGCGACGACGACGAGACGACGCCGCCCCCTTCGTACGGGGACGACGAGACGACGCCCCCGCCCGCGTACGGCGCCGAGGAGACCAAGCCGCCCGCCTCGTACGGCGACGACGAGACGACGCCTCCGCCCTACGGGGGCGAGGAGACCACTCCGCCTCCCTACGGCGGTGCAGAAACGTCTCCTCCCCCCTACGGCGGGGAGGAGACCACCCCTCCGCCCTACGGGGGCAACGAGACCACGCCTCCCCCCTATGGCGGGAACGAGACCACGCCTCCTCCTTACGGCGGGAACGAGACCACTCCGCCTCCGTACGGCGGCGAGGAGACCACGCCTCCTCCCGGCGGCCACACGACACCGCCTCCCGGCGGGCACACCACGCCCCCTCCGGGTGGTCACACCACCCCGCCTCCCGGTGAGCACACCACCCCGCCCAGCCTTCCGCACACGGGCAACAACTCCCGCATGCTGTGGGCGACTTCGGGCGCAGGTGCGATGCTGATCGCGGCCGGAGTCCTGCTGTTCCGGCGTGGCCGGACCATGTCCCGGCACCGCTGACCACCGGGTGCCGGACCCGAGCGCCCGGCACCCAGAGGTGACGGCGCCGTACCGCCACGGCGCCGTACGCATCCTTTCCGGCCGCGTCCCGTCCGGCGGCTCGCCACGCCGACAGGCCGGGAGCGGCCAGCCGGGCGGCCCCGCGCGGATAACCCCGGCGGGGCCTTCGCCGTTCACCCGGGCGGGGGCCGTGGCCACCCGCAAGCCCCAACCGCGCTGGCGAGTACCCGGTGCGTGTGACTGGGTGTCAGTACAGGCGCCGGACAGGGCGCGAGGGCAGGGCCGGGTGGAGGGAGGGGCCGAGATGGCTCCGCAGTGGCGCAGGACCCGGCGAGGGCGGCTGTCCCTCCTCGTCGCGGCGATCACCGTGTCGGTCGTCCTGGCAGGACCCGGCGTCGCGGACGGACCGCAGCGGACGGCGCCCGGACCGGCCCCCGCGCCGACCGCGACCCCGGCACCCCCGCCCGTCAACCGGGGTCCCGACTTCGGGGCGTTCCTCGATTCCGGCCCGCTCGGGATCGCCCGGATGCCCGCCCTGAGCAGCTGGCTGGGCGGCGCCGCGCTGAAGGTCGCGCACACCTATCTGCCCGGCGGACAGTGGCGGGACATCGAGGGCCCGCCCGGCTTCCTGGAACCGTGGGCGCGGTGGCGGCGCGACAAGGCCGACCGCACCCTCGTCCTCAACGTGCCGATGCAGGAGCGCAACGAGGAGCACCTCTCCGACGCCGAGGTACGGCTGCTGCTGAAGCAGGCCGCCGCCGGGCAGTTCGACCAGCACTTCCGCGTACTCGCCGAGAAGCTGGTCAAGCTCGGGGCGCCGGACACCGTGCTGGTGCTCGGCTGGGAGATGAACGGCATCACCTACACCCACCGCTGCGGGCCCGACCCCACGGCGTGGAAGGCGTACTGGAACCGGATCGTCGCCACCATGCGCGCGGTGCCGGGACAGCGGTTCCGCTTCGACTTCACGCCGAGCAGAGGCCGGGACGCCGTGCCGTGGACCGAGTGCTACCCCGGTGACGACACCGTCGACATCATCGGCATGGACTCCTACGACCAGCCCGCCGGGATGCCCTTCGACGAGCAGATCTCCGAGCCCTACGGCCTCCAGGCGCATGTCGACTTCGCCAAGGCGCACGGCAAGCCGGTCTCGTACCCGGAGTGGGGGCTGTTCCGCAACGGCGACAACCCCGAGTACATGCGGCGGATGCTCGCCTGGATGGACGAACACCGGGCGCTCTACAACACCCTCACCGACTACTGCCCGCACGGCGTCTGGCAGTGCCCTGCCAACCCGCAGGCGGCCAAGGTGTACCGGACGTCGCTGTACGGGCGCACGGGCCTGACCACACCGACCCCCACCCCCACCCCCACGCCCACTCCGACCCCGACGCCCACGGCCCCGGTGACTCCGGCCCCTGAGCCGACGCCCACCCCCACCCCCTCGTCCGGGGCGAAGATCCCCGCCGACTGCTCGGAGGTGGCGATGGGGAACTGGGTGGAGTTCTGGCTCGGGGGCCGGGTCTGCCTCCGCTTCGACGGGACGCCGGACGCCCGTTAGGGCCGGCGTTCGCCGAGGCGGGCAAGGGCCGCCTTGCCGTGGCGCCGGGCCGTCGCGTCGGACAGCGCGGCCGACAGCAGCGGCGCGGTACGGCGCCGGGCCAGCAGCAGCCGCCCGCTGGGCGCCGGGTCGGGGCGCCAGTGGTGCTTGTACGGTTCGTCGCCGCGCATCAGGCTCAGCGTGCCGTGGGAGCCCGCGGCGGTGTGCGTGGCGCAGGCGTCCAGCAGTATGACGGCGACGTCGGCCTTGCGTTCGCGCAGCGAGGGATGGGCGCCGTAGAGGTAGCCGCCCGCGAGGCCCGGGGAGAGCAGGGTGAGGTCGACGGCGACGACCTCCTCGCCGATGCGGAACTCGGTGACGACCGCGTCCCCGGAGCGGACCATCGGCTCCACCGCGCGCATCAGGTGCTCCCGGAAGCGGGGCCGCAGATGCTCGGGCGTCACCTTCCGGCCCTGCCACTGCAGCCGGTGCAGCTCCAGCAGCCGGGCCACCGCCGCCTCCGCCTCGCCGGGACCGGCCGTGCGCCGGGCCACCCCGAGCGCGGACAGCTTGCGCAGCTTGGCCCGTACCCGCTGGGCCTTGCCGGACGGCAGCCGGGTGAGAAGCTCGTCCATCGATACCGGGGGCAGCTCCAGGCACAGGGAGTCCGGGACCCGGCGGCGCGGCCCGGGCCAGCGGTCGTAGACGCGTTCCGCCGCGCCCCCGGCGCGTACCTCGCGCAGGTCGATCAGGGCGGTGCGGGCGGCCGTCCACAGGGCGTCGGTCAGGGCGGTGAGGGCGCGGCCGTCGTCGGCGTCGTCGAGCAGCACGTCGCCGTAGTCGGAGACGGTGCCGCCCAGCGGGACCAGGGCGGGGAAGGGGTGCCGGGTGAGGGTCAGGGGGGCGGCGGCCAGCAGGTCGCGGCCCGAACGGACCAGGACGACGCGGAGCCTGCCGGGCCTGCCGTACGACTGCCACCAGGAGTGCAGCCAGGCGTGGCTCTGGAACGGCGTCGCGGTGGCGCAGCGCCGGTGCAGCAGGCCCCAGGCCGGGGCGAGGGCGGCGAACGCCATCTCGTCGGTGAGGAGTTGGGTGGTGAGCGCGGGACGCGCCAAGGAGGCGGGGCGCGCCGCGTACGTCGCCGTCACAGCCGGCTGTGGACGTCGGCGGCGTAGGCCGGGCCGGGCAGCGGGGCCGGGAGCGCGGTCCCGGGTTCCTCCCGGCGTCCCGGCCGGACCAGCAGCGCGAGCCCGCCGAGCAGCCCGCCCGCCCCCGCGCCGACCAGCGTGGTCACTCCGGCGGAGGCCGATGACGGCTCGGCCGGGCGGACCGCGCGGGAGAACGGGAGCAGCTCGACATGGGTGGCCTTCTCGCTCGCGTCGGCCTGCTCGCTGAGCGCGGCGGCGACCGCGTTGGCCATGGCGGCGGCCTGCGCGGGCCGCTCCGAGGTGGCGGAGACGGCGACCATCGGGGCGTCCGGCGAGGTGGCCGTGCGCACGCTCGCGGCCAGGGTCGTCACCGGCACCCCGGCCCGCTCCTGCGCCGCGGCGAGCACGGCGGGCTGGGTGGCGACCCTGCCGTACGCCTGGGCGAAGCCGAGCGCGGTGGAGGTGTCGGAGTGCTCGGCGGGCACGGCGACGACATAGCTGGTCGCGGTGTACGTGGGAGCCTTGAGCAGGCCGTACCCGCCGCCGATCAGCCCGCCCGCGACGACCCCGGCGGCCACCAGCGACCAGGGCGGCAGGGAACGTGAGCCCGGCAGTCGGCCGGTGCGACGGCGCCGGGTGGGGTTGTCGGTCATGAGGGGCTGCCTCCGTGAGGGTGTCGGGGCGAGGGGAGAGCAGGGGTGAGCGCCGCCGCGTAGACGTCCATCAGCCGGGCGGCGCTGCGGGTGATGCAGTAGTGGCGGGCCGCCTCCGGGACGGCACGCGGGCCCGGTCCGGCGGCGCGGACGTCCGCGAGTGCGGCGGCGTACGCGTCGGCGCCGCCGCGTACGCGCACGGCGTCGGGCGCTGCCCCGGGCGGGAGGTCCTCGACGGCGGGGCAGGAGGCGTAGCGCACCGGGAGTCCGGCCGCGAGCGCCTCCACGACGGCCAACCCGAACGCCTCCTCCGGGGAGGGGGCGGCGAGCACGTCCATCGCGGAGGTCAGCGCGGGCAGGTCGAGGCCGGCCGAGCCGTCGGGGAGGCCGGGGACCTCGCCGGTGAACAGCACCCGGCCGGCCACCCCGGCGCCGGTGGCGGTACGGCGGAGAGCGTTTTCTTCGGCTCCGCCTCCCACCAGCAACAGGCGACAGTCGGGCGGCAGTTGGGCGAGCGCCTCGATCAGGATGTCGAACCGCTTGCCGGGGGCCAGCCGTCCGATACCCCCGATGACGAACGCGTCCTCAGGGATGCCCAGCTGGGCCCGGACCCGCGTCCGCCGCTCCGGGTCGAAGCGGAAGGGCTCCAGGTCGATGCCGTTGGGGACGACCGCGATGCGCGGCTCCGGTACGCCCCAGCGGGTCAGGCGGGCGGCGACCGTGGGGGAGACGGCGACCGTCGAACGGCCCAGGCGCTCCCCGGCCAGATACAGCGTGCGTACACCGGAGTTGAGCGGGCGGCCCTCCATCTGGGAGTCGCCCAGGGAGTGTTCGGTGGCGACCACCGCGCGTACTCCCGCGAGCCGTGCCGCCAGGCGGCCGTAGAGACAGGCCCGGTAGAGGTGGGTGTGGACCAGGTCGTAGTGGCCGCGCCGGATCAGCCGGGCCAGCCGGGGCAGCGCGGCCAGGTCGCGGTTGCCGCTCATGGCGAGGTCGGTCACCCGCACCCCGTCGGCCCGCAGCCCGGCGGCCACCGGGCCGGGGTTGGTCAGCGTCACCACGTCGCACTCGACCGGCAAGTGGCGCAACATCAACCGCAGTTGCTGCTCGGCGCCGCCGACCCCGAGGCCGGTGATGATGTGCAGCGCCCGCATCACAGCCCCGCCACCGGACGGCGGCGCAGCCGGTGCAGCCGGTACTTCAGGAACAGCCGCAGGGCGTTGTCGTTCTGCCCCACATGCACGCGGGGCAGCGCGTGCGGGCCGCTCAGCTCGCCGGGGTCGATGGCGCAGGCGTAGTCGTAACCGGCCTCCCGCACGGCCTCGGTCACACGCCGGTCGACCGTGCCGTACGGGTAGCAGAAGCCCTGGACGGGGGCGCCGGTCAGCTCGGTCAACAGGGCGCGGCTGTCGCTGACTTCGGCGTGCAGGACGGCGTCGTCGGCGTCGGTGAGGTCGACGTGGGTCAGGCCGTGGGAGCCGATCTCCACCCCGGCCCGGTGGGCCTCGCGCACGGAGTCGGCGGTCAGCAGGGGCTTGCGCGGGCCGAGCGGGTCCCAGGTGTTCTCCCCGCCGAGCCGGCCGGGCAGCACGAACAGGGTGGCCGTGCACTCCCAGCGGGCCAGCAGCGCCACCGCGTCGGTGACGAAGTCGGCGTACCCGTCGTCGAAGGTGAGTCCGACCAGACCGCGTCCGGCGCCCCGCGCGCGGGCGGCCAGCAGCTCGCCCACCGACACGCCTCGCAGCCCCCGCCCGCGCAGCCAGCGCAGCTGGCGCTCCAGCCGGGCCGGGGTCACGGTGACGCGATAGGGGTCGTCGGAGCAGTCGCCGACCGAGTGGTACATGGCGATCCACGGGACGGGCCCCCCTCCGCGGGGCCGGGGGGAGCCGGTGCGGAGGACGGGCGCGGACTCAACGGAAGACGGCATGAGCGAGCCTTCGGGTGCGGGTGCGTACGGAACGGAGGGCGGGTGCGAAGCCCTGGGCGCCCAGGGCCCAGCCGAGCAGGACGAAGACGGTGAGCACGGTGAGGCCCCCGGCGGCGAGCCCCGCCAGTGCCCCCACGGGCAGGGTCGCGGCCCAGGCCCCGGCGAGGGCGGCCCCGAGCGCGGCTCCGGCCGGGCGGCTCAGCTCACGCAGCACGTGCCGGGTGCGGATCTGCACCCCGCGCCGCCTGCCGTGCCGGGGGCCGCGCATGCCGGAGAGCAGCAGGGCGGCGGTGAGGGTGATGCCGGTGGCGTTGGCGGCGGCGATGCCGGTCACGCCCCAGGTGCCGACGGTGGCCGCGCCGATGGCGCAGGTGGCGAGTACCCCGGCGGACATCGCGCCGAGCGGGTACCAGGTGGGGCGGCCCGCCGAGAAGTAGGAGCGGACCAGGACACCGGTGAGGGTCTGGCCGAGCAGGCCGACGGCGTACACGCGCATCACGCCCGCTGTCGCCGCCGTGTCCCCGGCAGTGAACGCGCCGCGCTGGAACAGTAGTTGGACGATCTGCGGGGCGCACGCCACGACCGCCGCCGTGCCCAGCAGCACCAGGCCGGAGGCGACCGCGAGGTCCCGCTCCACCCGGACCCGGGCACGCTCGGTGTCGCCCTCGGCGAGCGCCCGCGCGACCACCGGGAAGGTGATCGTGCAGAGCATCATCGACATGGTCATGGGGATCTGGGCGATCTTCTGGGCGTAGTTCAGGTGCGAGATGGCCCCGGAGGGCAGGCTGGAGGCGAGGAACCGTTCGATCAGCACCTGCGACTGCCGGCACAGCGCGAACAGCAGCACCGTGGCCATCAGCGGCAGGTTCACCGAGGGCGGCTTGGCCGGGAGGGGCTCCGGCGTCACCTCCGTCGTCCGGCGGCTGCGTAACCGGCCCACCAGGAAAGGGAGTTGGGTGAGGACCATCAGCACCCCGCCCGCCGCGACCCCGACCGCCGCCGACCGCACCCCCCAGACCCCGCCGAGCGCGAACATCGCCGTGACGATGCCCGTGTTGTACGCCACGTAGATCGCGGCCGGTGCCAGGAAGCGGCGGTGGGCGCGCAGGGCCGCGCTGAAGTACCCGGCGAGCCCGAAGGTGAGCACACAGGTCGCGGTGAGCCGGGTGCAGTCCACCGCGAGCGCCGGGTCGGGCAGACCGGGCGCGAGCACCTGCACGAGCTGCGGCGCGCCGAGCGCGAGCACCGCCCCCACCACGACGAAGGCCAGCGTCAGCCGGGGCAGCGTCCCCCGGACCAGGGCCCGTACGGGATCTCCCGGAGCGCCCTGCGCGCGGCGGGCCAGCGCCATGCTGAACGCCGGGATCAGCGCGAAGGCCAGCCCGTCCTCGATCAGCAGGGTGGCCGCGAACTCGGGCACCGTCCAGGCGACCAGGAACGCGTCCGTGTCCCGCCCGGCCCCGAACAGCCGGGCCAGCGACTGGTCCCGGACCAGCCCGAGCAGGGCGCCGGCGGCGGACAGGGAGGCGGTGAGCAGGGCGGCGCGGGCGAGGAACCGCCGTGTCACCGGCGCGTGTTCGGGCTCGGCCGGCGGAGGCTGCCGGGTCGTCGTCTCCGGTCCGGGAGCGGGCGTCAGCGTCATCGCGCACCCCCGTCCGGCACGGCCGGGGCCGCGCCCACCAGCGCCCACCACGCCACCAGGCCCAGGCACACCGCCGTCAGCACGGTGGAGGGGCCGCCGATGTCGGCGTACACGAAGTCCACGAGCTGCCAGAGCAGCAGACCGCAGCCGATCAGCGCGCAGTCCAGGCCCCGGCCCGTACGGTGGGCGGCCCGCAGGCCGCGCAGCCCGAGCACCAGCATCGCCAGCCAGCCGCCCGCCAGGCACAGCAGCCCGATCAGGCCCTGCTCGGCGAGGACGAGCAGGTACATGTTGTGCGGGGAGAGCAGCGGCTCCCGGCGGAAACCGACGCCCGCGCCCTCGGTGTCGCTGCCCGAGGACAGCGCGAGCGAGGCGTGGCCGTCCCGGTACTCCGGGAAGCCCTTCAACCCCACGCCGGTCAGCGGGTGTTCGCGCCACATCCCGGTGGCAGCCGCCCACATGGTGTACCGGTCGGTGACCGACTGGTCGGGGGCGTCGGCGACCTTGGTGATGCTGTCGATCCGCTCCTGGAGCATCGCCGTGCCCACCCCGAGACCGCCCACCAGCACCACCCCGGCCGCGACCACCACCGCGCCCACCTTCAGCGCCCGGCGGACCCCGGCCAGCAGCAGTTGCGCGGTGAGGGTGACGGCGGTGGCGATCCACGCGCCCCGGCTGAAGGAGAGCGCCAGCGGCACCAGCAGCGCCAGCGCGCACCCGGCCGCGGCCGCCCGCTCCCGCACCGGCGCCCTCCCCAGCGCCAGCCCCACCGCGCACAGCAGCCCGAACGCCACCACGGTGGCCATCCCCATCACGTCGTACGGCCCGAAGGTGCCGACCGCGCGGATCATCCGGCCCTGGTACGAGGCACCGGTCCCGGTGACGTACTGCTTGACGCCGACCGCGCCCTGCCAGAGCGCGAGCCCCACCAGCGCCCAGGCCAGCAGCCGGAAGTCCCGGCGGTCGCGGATCAGAAGGAGCACGGCGGCCGGAACCAGGACGAAGACCTGGAGGTAGCGGCCGAGTCCGGCGAGACCGGCGCCCGGGGAGGCGGCGCCCATCGCGGCCAGCGCCGCCCCGGCCACCGGCAGCCCCAGCACCAGCGCGGACCGGGCGGACAGCGGGCGGGCCCGCTCCCGCAGCAGCCGCACCAGACAGGCGCCGACGACCAGCGCGGACGCCGCGTCGGCCGGGCCCGCGCCGCCCCCCTCGCTGGAGGAGAGGGGCAGCGCGAGCAGGACGAGCACGGCGAGCACCGGCAGCAGCGGGGACCAGTGCCGGGGGCGGCCGAGCGGCAGCGCGAGGCTCATCCGTCAGCTCCCGGTGGACCGTACGACGGCGGCCGCCGTGCGCAGCAGGATGCAGACGTCCTGCCACAGCGACCAGTTGTCGATGTAGGCGTTGTCGTAGCGTGCCCGGTCCTCGATCGAGGTGTCCCCGCGCAACCCGCTGACCTGGGCGAGCCCGGTGATGCCCACCCGCATCCGGTGCCGGGCCGCGTAACCGGGGTAGCACTGGCTGAACTGCGTGACGAAGTACGGGCGTTCGGGGCGCGGGCCGACCAGGCTCATGTCGCCCCGGAAGACGTTCCAGAGCTGGAGCAGCTCGTCCAGCGAGGTCCGGCGCAGGAACCGGCAGAACGGGTTCATCCGCCGCTCGTCCGCCACGCTCCACCGGGTCGCCGACTCCCGCTCGTCCACCGGGCGGTACGTGCGGAACTTCAGCAGGGTGAAGGGGCGGCCGTCCTTGCCGATGCGCTCCTGCCGGAACACCACGCCCGGACCCTGGCTGAGCCGCAGCACCAGCGCGCAGACCAGCAGCAGCGGCGCGGCCGGCACCAGCAGGGTGCCCGACACCACCAGGTCCAGCAGTCGCTTGCCCGCGCTGCCGCGCCGCCGGGCGCCGAGACCGAGCCGCCGCACCGAGAACCCGGCGAGCTGCTCCCGCATCTCGTACGCCGGGCAGTCCGCGTCCACCTCCCACACCGCGCAGCCCGACTCGGCGAGCGCCCGCAGCAGCGGGCCCTTCTCGGTGCGCACGGCGGGGTCGACGGTGAGGACGGTGCCGACGCCGTTCTGGATGAGCGCCCGCTCGACCTGCTCGCCGCAGGTCAGCACGGGGAGCCCGGCGCTGCCGTCCGGGTGGTCGGTGACCACGCCGACGGGGCGTACCCCGCAGTCCGGCTGCCGCAGCAGCGCGGCTGCGACCCGCTGGGCGGTCGCGGCGGGGCCGATCACCAGCGCGGTGCTCGGCCGGCGCAGCCGCAGCACCCGGCGCCGCCGGTGCACGGCGGCCCGGCCGACGCAGGCCACCACCGCGTGCGCGCACCAGCCGACGGCCAGCGCGGACAGGGCCAGGGCATGGGCGGGTTCCAGGGCGGCGGTCAGCGCGCCGAGCGCCAGCCAGACCACCGCGATCCGGCCGCAGACGGAGGGGAGTTCGTCGAGCACGCCGGTCACCGCGCGGGCCGGACGCGGCCGCGGCAGCAGGGCGGTGCCGATCAGCGCGGCCACGACGAGCGGCCCGCGCACGGCCGCGTCCAGCACGACCGCGCCCGCCACGGCGGCGGCGAGGTCGGCGGTGAGCAGCGGCAGCGGGGAGACGAGGGGGGAGTGCGGGCGCCGGGCCGGGAACCGGAAACCCCGCGCGGGCCGTACGGCGTACCCGGAGTCCATGCCGGAGGCGCTGGGCGAGGGGACGATGCTTTCCGCGGTCACGGGTGGGTCGACTCCCTGCGCTCGGTGGACACGTACGGCAGGGTGCCGAGGAGGTCGCGGTAGAGGTCCGCGATCCGCTCCCCGGTCAGCCGTACGTCGTGCGTGGTCAGGACGTGCCGGCGGCCCTGGGCGCCGAGGTCCGCGCGCAGCGGCGCGTCGCACAGCAGCCCGGTGACGGCGGCGGCCAGCGCGTCCGGGTCCTCCGGCGGCACCAGGCAGCGTCCGGCGAGCGCGGGCGGCAGACTCTCGCGGGCGCCGTCCACGTCGCTGAGCACCACGGGCCGGGCGCAGGCCAGCGCCTCCAGCGGGGCCAGGGCCATGCCCTCCCAGCGCGAGGGCAGCACCACCAGATCGGCGGCCCGGTACCAGGGCAGTACGTCGGCCACCTCACCGGCGAACTGAACGCGGGGGCCCGCCAACCGGCCCAGCGTCTCCCGGTCGGGTCCGTCGCCGACCAGCACCAGCCGGGCCTCCGGCAGCACGGTCAGCACCCGCTCCCACGCGGCCAGCAGCACGTCCTGGCCCTTCTGCGGGCACAGCCGTCCCACGCACACCACCAGCGGTCCGGCCCCGAGCCCCGGCAGTCCGGCGCGGGCCGCCGGGGCGGGCGCGGGGGAGAACCGCCCGAGGTCGATGCCGTTGGGCACCACGGCGTACGAGGCGCGCACATCGGCGCGTACGCCGGTCTCGCGCTCCGCCTCACTGACGCACACCACCCGCTCGGCCCAGCGCGCGGCGAACCGCTCCCAGCGCAGGGCGAGCGCGCCGGTGAGACCGCCGACGGCCTCGAAGGACCAGGCATGCGGCTGGAAGACGGTCGGAATACGGCCCCGCAGGGCGAGACGGCCGGCCAGACCGGCCTTGGCGCTGTGCGCGTGCACCAGTGCGGGCCGTACCTCCCCGACGAGGCGGGCGAGCCGCCGTACCTCGCCGGGCAGCGCGGGACCCGGTGACCGGGTGGCCCGCCAGAGCCGCACCTCGGCGCCTATCTCCTGTGCTTCCGTGGCCAGTCGGCCGCCTGGGCAGGCGATCACGACGCGCACGCCGGCCGCGAGCTGGGCGCGCGCCAGGTCGAGCACGACCCGTGCGACTCCGCCGTCGACGGGCTGCGAAACATGCAGCACCCGTTCTCGGGCGTCGGAAACTGGCTGGTGCATGGGCGGGATACCTCGCTCACAGGGGCGCTTAGGTCTGGTCGGGACCGCGCCTCGCTGCCGGGCGTCCTCCGCGGTGAAGAGCACACCGGCCCTCGCCGCGTCCCGGTGGGGAACGAGCAGATGGCCCGGCGGGTCACCGCCGCGCCCGCGCGACGCGCCCGAGATCGGCCACCCTCGGTCCCGCGTCCGGACGGCCTGGCGTAGCCGGCCTGGCGCCGGACCCGTACGCGCCCTGCCGCGCCGGTCGTGCGCTCCGGTACGTCGTCCGGTGGACCCGCGCCCGGCCACTTCCGTGCGCCCGGCGTACGACGGCGCGGCACGGCGCCTCCCTGAAACGTGAGCCGGTGCCCGCCACGCGCGGCGTCCGGACCTGGTACGGAGGAGAGGGCCGCGACTCTAGTGAGCGCGGCGGCCGGAGCGGCGCAACGACGCGAGCGTGCGGCGGACGCGGCCACCGTTCTCGCGGAGATCACCCCTTTGGCGGCACAACCCCTCGCGGCGGCTCGCGTTGACAGTGCGTCGGGCAGCCCGCCCGGATGTTTGTCTCGATTTCCAAGGAGCACCTCTCCATGTCGCGTATTGCGAAGGGTCTGGTCCTGACCTCCGCCGCCGTGGCGGCCGTCGCCGGCGGTGCCGGTATCGCCGCTGCCGACTCCGGCGCGCAGGCCGTCGCCGCGAACTCGCCGGGCGTTCTCTCGGGCAACGTCGTCCAGATCCCGGTCCACGTGCCGGTCAACGTCTGCGGCAACACCATCGACGTCATCGGCCTGCTGAACCCGGCCTTCGGCAACACCTGCGTCAACGACTGAGGTCGTCCGACGCGCACTTCGGCCCGGCTGTCCGCACGGACGGCCGGGCCGCTGTCGTATGTGGGTACCCCCTGGGTGCACGGGATTTCATATGTCTTGTGCACACAGGGTTTCCGCCCCGGCCGTGACTCGTTGGGCATGGCGTCGGAACACCCCGGGGCGACGCGAGTTGCCGAGGAGAGGAACATGATGAAGTCCCTGAAGGCCGCCGCCGTCCTGGCCGGTTCCATCGCCCTCACCGGCGTCGCCGCGCCCGCGTTCGCCTACTCCGGCGACCTGACGCCAAGCAGCCTGAACGGCGCCGTGGACCAGATCGCCAAGGGCGGTCTGAAGGTGCGTGACGTGATGCCGCTCCAGCACCAGTCGGACGCGCTGAACACCGAGAACAAGGACTCCGTACTCAGCACCGTCAAGGGCGCGACCACCGCCCTGAACACGCACAACCCGATGCTCGGCGGGCTGCCGCTGCAGAGCTGAGCGAGTGTGGCCAAGGGAGGGCCGGACCGCGCCGCGCGGACCGGCCCTCCCTTCGTGTCCGTGCGCTCGGTGTCCGCCCGCTCGGTGTCCGTGCGCTCGGTGTCCGAGTGATTGGTGTCCGAGCGCTTGGTGTTCGAGCGCGTCGCCCGGTTTCGAGGCCGCTTCCCCCGATCGTGTGGAGCACCTCCCGGCCGTCCCCCGGACGAGTGAGCGGCCCCCCGGTCCGCCCGCCGGCCGTGGATAGGGTCGCGCGGTGACCTCAACCACAAGCGAAGCCTTCCGCGCCGCCGAGCTCGGCACCCTCGTCGTCCTGGCCTGGAGCGGCGAGGCCCCCGACGGCGGCGACATGCCCTACCTGCTGGCGTACTCCCTCGGGGACGCCGAGGGCGGACCGCGCGCCACCTCAGCCGCCGTCACCCAGCTCCTGGAGATGAACGGCCTGACCATCGGCACCGTCGTCGACGGCGCCACCCGGCCGAGCCTCCCCGTCACCCTGCTCGTCGAGGCCGGCCAGGCGGTCGTCCGGATGCCCCAGCTCGTCGCCCAGGCCGACGCCCCGCCGGAGTGGCTCGACGCCGTCGCCCGGCGCGGCCACGCCTACCTCGTCTTCACCACCCGCGCCTGGCCCGAGGGCCGCCCCGGTGTGACCGTCGACCCCGCCGCGCTGGCCGCCTTCGCCGGCGCCGACGAGACGCTGATGACCGCGGCCCACGTCATGCTCCCGGCCCGCAGCCTGCGCTGACTCCTGCTCGCCCCCCGGATGGCCGCTGTGCGGTGACCCCGGGCGCCCTCGCGCGGTTACCGCTGTGACAAGCCGAACTGCGGACGAGGGAGTGAGTGATGGTCGTCGGTGCCGGTGGTGTGGCCGTGGGGACGGAACGGCAGGTCAGAGGGGGTAAACCGTCACGGCGGGAGGTGACGCGCGGCCTGCTGGCCTCGGTGGCCGCCCTGGGACTGGCCCCGGTGGTCGCCGCGTCCCGCCCACTGCCCCCGGCCGGGAGTGCGGAGGACAGGGCCTTCGACGAGACCTACCGCGGCCACCGCATCCAGGGCTTCCTGGTCCCGGCCGCCGCGCGCCGGGCCGACGAGGGCGAGTGGCAGATCACCGTCGACGGGCGCCCGCTGCACCTGATGCGCCGCGCCGACGGCACCTGGATGAGCATGGTCGACCACTACACCTCGTACGCCACCCCGCTGGAGGCGGCGCGGGCCGCCGTGGACGAGATCGGCCCCGGCCAGCGGCTGCGCGAGATGGCCCCGGGACCGGTCGGCGGCGGGCACACGGGACACGGGATGGGGGGCGCGCATGGCGTACGTGCGTAAGAACGCCGCCGCGCTCACCGCGAACGAGAAGCGGCGCTTCGTCAACGCCATGCTGGAGGTCAAACGGCGCGGCGAGTACGACGCGTTCGTGCGGACGCACATCGACTACTACACGGCGGACGGCGAGAAGGGCCTGCGCGCCGCCCACATGGCCCCCTCCTTCCTGCCCTGGCACCGGCGCTTCCTGCTGGAGCTGGAGCGGGCGCTGCGCCGGGTGGACTCCTCGGTGACCGTGCCGTACTGGGACTGGACCCGCGACCGAGGTACGGCCTCGGCGCCCTGGACCAAGGACCTCCTCGGCGGTAACGGCCGCAAGAGCGACCGGCAGGTGACCACCGGGCCGTTCGCGTACGCGGCCGGGCACTGGACCATCAAGGAGGGCATCACCGACGGCAAGTACCTCACCCGCGACCTCGGCCGCGCCGCCTCCCCGCTCCAGCTCCCCACCAAGAGCGAGCTGCAGTGGGCGCTGGACGACCCGGCGTACGACGTCTCCCCGTGGGACTCGACCGTCACCCGGGGCTTCCGCAACAAGCTGGAGGGGTGGGGGACGGGCGGCGGCAGCGCCTCCTGGCACAACCACAACCGGGTGCACCGGTGGGTCGGGGGCGTGATGCTCGGCGGCGCCTCGGTCAACGACCCGGTGTTCTGGCTGCACCACGCCTTCATCGACTACCAGTGGTACCGCTGGCAACAGGCCCACAAGACCCACCGCTACCTGCCGGCGACCCAGCCGGGCCCCGGTGACAAGCAGCGGGGACGGGTCGTGGCACGGCTGGACAAGATGCCGCCGTGGAACGTCACGCCGGACTCGCTGGAGGATGTGAGCGGGATCTACAGGTACGGGTGAGGGGGCGTTTTCTGGGGGCATGCGAAGAGCCCCGGCGCTCAGGGTGCCGGGGCTCTTCGCGGAGGGGGCGGGGCTCAGTTGCCGTAGCCGTAACCCTCGGGGGCCTCCTGCATGGGCGCCGGCGTGCTGACGTTGGCGCAGGTGTTGCCGAAGGCCGGGTTCAGCAGGCCGACCACGTCGATGGTGTTGCCGCACAGGTTGACCGGGATGTTGACCGGAACCTGGACCACGTTGCCGGACGCCACGCCGGGCGAGCCGACGGCCGCGCCCCCGGCGGTCGCGTCGGCCAGCGCCAGACCGGCGCCACCGACCATCACGGCACCGGTGCCGAGGGCCACGACGGCTGCCTTCGCAATGCGAGACATCACGTTCTCCTTATGTCGCTTGTGTCGCTCGGGGGGAGTGGAGCGGCCGAGATCGCCGCCGCACTTCCCGTACAACGGCGCGCGGGGGAGGGGGTCACGGGGGAAAGGTGGGGGATCACCCTTTTACAGGGGGTGAATCTGGGGCTGGGGTGATTAAGGAGGATGTGTCCGAGGTGGGAGGCGCCCGATCATCCGGTGAACGACTCCGGCCCGAACCGCCCCCAGGCGATGAAGGCGGCGAGTGCGAGGTAGGCCAGGTTCAGCACCACGAACCCGAACTCGCGGCGCCGCCCGTGGGTGACCATCGCCCCGATCATCAACAGCACCCAGCAGGCGGCGGTCACCGGGACGAGGACGGGCACGCGGTCCAGGAGCGCGGGCAGTACGAGCCCTGCGGCAGCGAGCAGTTCAAGCACCCCGAGCACCTTGACACTCCGCTCCCCGACCCCCTCGGTCCACCCTCCCCCATGTACGCCGGCCAGCTTCTCCTTCGCCACAAAGGTCTTGCTGACGCCTCCGACGAGAGCCACAACGGCCAGCACCCAGGCGCTGATCCAGAGAGCGAGGTCCATCCGTGCCACTTCCCTACCGGTCGAGGTTCCTTCCGGTGGGGAGACGGTCCGGCCCGGCGATCTGTGACATGCCCGCCTCAGCGGACCTCGTGAGCCCTTCCGACGACCCGCCCACGTCAGCGAAAAAGCTCCGGAACAGGACACACCTCCAGCCCCTCCTCCGGCCGGTCGACCCAGCCCCACCGGACGTGCCGACGGCCACACCGCCAGAGCAACCGGCAAACCCGCTGCCCGTCGTCCACCCGCCTCGACAGCACGAGGCCACCGGCCTCCATGGGCAGCCCGCAGGTGGGGCAAGCGGGAACATCGTCGGGGCTCATACGGCGCAGGCTAAGGGGGCGGCCGGCCTGAACCTCCCCCGACCAGCAAAAAGCCCTCCCGAGGGAGGGCCAGAAGACGCGCCCCCGGCAGGACTCGAACCTGCGGCCAAGCGCTTAGAAGGCGCCTGGTGTGATGACGTTCGCCCCCTGGATGACCTGCGCGTTTTCTCACCTTTGGCACCACGATGCCCGCCCTTCGACACCCATTCGACAGTGCACCAGAACCGGCGTGCTGCTCAGTCGCCGGCGAACCATACGTAACTGCCCGCGGTGGAGACACACTCCTTCAGCACCGACGCGAGATCATCCAGCGCCGCGCGCTGCCGCTCGTCCGCGCACCGTTCCCTCAAGCCTGGCACTTCGGCGAGGGCAACTTCGGCGTCCTGCTCGTTCATCACCGTGTCTCCGTAGAGGTCGACAGCGGTAAGCCGCCCAGGGACACCGAGACAGTGAAGCGCGCCCAAGGCATCGGCCAACGCATCACCGTGCCCGTAAGACCCGCGCAAGAACGTCGCGCGAGACTTCTTCCAGCTACGAGTCGGCCGAGCAGAGTGCAGTTCCACATCGATCCCCATGCCCCCAATCATCCGCGCTGCCATGGGGTTTTGTAGGGGGTGACCGCTCAGCGGTTGATCGGGATTTCGTAGACGATCTCGCAGTGAGCGACGGGCACGACGATGTCCGCTGTCTCCACGGGCTGCCCTTGGTCGCTGTAGTACGTCCGCC
The DNA here is from genome assembly GCF_004328625.1 of Streptomyces seoulensis. Taxonomy (NCBI): domain Bacteria; kingdom Bacillati; phylum Actinomycetota; class Actinomycetes; order Kitasatosporales; family Streptomycetaceae; genus Streptomyces; species Streptomyces seoulensis. The sequence goes on along the minus strand of NZ_CP032229.1, from coordinate 2,116,886 downwards.
GGATGTGTGTGACGAGCGCAGCCTTCTGGATGCCGAGTAGGGATGCCTCCTCGGCGGTCGCCTGCCTGGGCTCCGGCTGCTCCACCGCATGGCTGACGTTGATACCGATCGCGGCCATACGGTTCACGACCCCGGCGCCCGCGTGCGGCCCTCCCTCGGGAAGGACGACGAGGGTGCCAGCGGTGAGGTCGTACGGCTCCCAGCTCGTGGACAGTTGCACGGGCCTGCCGTCTGCCAGGAACTCGTAAGACGTCCGCACGCACAACGCGCCCTCGTCGACCCCCAGCCGCGCCGCGATGTCCGCGGGAGCCGGCACCTTGGCGTCCGTCCGGCTCTCCCAGTCGCCCTGTCTGCCGACGGCCTTCATGTCCGCCCGGAAAGGCGAGCCCGCGGGCTGCTCCCGCGCCGATGACCGTACGACCCGCACGCGCTGTCGTGGCTCGGCGACGTACGTGCCTGAACCGGCGCGGCCCTCCAGCACTCCCTGGGAGATCAGCAACTCTTGCGCCCGGCGCACCACGTTCTCGCCCACGCCGCATTCCTGGCCGATCTGAGCGCGGGACGGCAGACGGTCTCCCGGCTCCCACACACGTTCCGCGATCCGGCGCCTCAGCTCATCGGCGATGCGGAGGTACGGCGGTTGCTCAGACATATGGAAAATCTAGTCCACTAGCCCTAATCTAGTTAACTAGCTTTACTGAAAGTGATCGCCGGTTGACGGAGGCTGCCCTGTGCCCGCTTCGGGAGTTCGCGCGGAGGCCATCGCCGCCCGGCTGTCCGCCCTCGGATTTCTCACGCGAGTGGAGGAACACCCCCGGCACACGACGGCCGCAGCGGAGATGCCGGACGACATCTCCGCCGAGACATGGCGAGAGGTCCTGGACGCGGTGTCTGCGGCCGACCAATTCGGCCTCCTCGCCACCAGCTTGAACGCCCGCACACTCTGGGCGGTCGTACGCAAAGCGGTCCCCACGACGGGCGATGTCGGGGGACCGAGCCATCAGCGATAGGAGCTGAGCAGCGTGCTCAACCGTATCCGCCGTGCCCTTTCCCTATCTAGGGTGCGGACCTCGACCAAGGGCAGGCATCGCCGCCCCTTACGGCCCTCCGACCCGTCGGCCTCCTCCCTCGCGCCCACCGACGCATCGACCGTCGTCCTGCGTCGGCCTTCCACAACGAAGTCTTGTCTGGCTTCCCTTGGGGGTGAGGAAGTCGCCCTGGTCCGCCCGTACGTGCTGGCATGGGAGAGGCGCGCACGGCCGCGCGCTCTGGTTGTCGTCCCTCACCTCCCCGCCGAAGCATGGTCGGCCCTTGCGGGGGTCCACTGATGCCGCCCTGCCGACAGTCATCGATCACGGAAGGCATGCCGGGCCCCTACCGCTCGACTGCGTGCCACATCGGTACGCACTCCGCTTGCGTGGAGTCGCCCCCGGCACCGGCACCGATCGATCTCCCGGTGATCTACGAAGCGTGCGACTGCCTGTGCCATCGGGCCGTCGACCTGCCTGCGCCCGTGGGGGTGACGCGGTGAGGCCCCCGATCGCCGGCAGCGCACCGGTAACGAGCGTCGAAATCACCGCCAGCACGGTGCAGCGCGGCGACGTCATTCAACTCGGCGGCTGTGCCTGCCGCGTGAGCGATCTGCTCCAGCTCCCACACGGGGCGAAGCAACTGGTCTTCGAGTCGGGCGAGCTGCTGACCATGCACACGCGCACCCGACTCGTCGCCGCGCGGCCGATGAGAAGGCGGTGATGGTACTGATGCCTCCTCGCCACCATGACATCGCCGACGATCTACGGCGGCAGATCACCTCCGGCCGTCTCCAAGCCGGCGAACGACTGCCGTCTGAGGTGGCCTTGGCTGAGCGGTACGCCGTGAGCACGGTGACGCTGCGCCATGCCCTCGCAGTGCTCCAGGGCGAACGCCTCGTAGAGAAGATCCACGGCAAGGGCAACTTCGTCCGACGGGCACCACGCAAGATCATGTACGTCGGCGGCTGGGGAACGCTGGACCCATTGACGGCCACTGGACCGGCGTTGCACATCACCGTTCGTAGCGCCACGGTCTCGGCCCGCGGCAGCCTCGCAGCTCTCTTGATGGTGCCGACAGGCAGCCCCCTTGCGGAGCTCTCTTGCCTCAGCCTCGACGGCGAGACGCCCCAAGGACTGGCCCGCATCTACACGCCACGAGACCTGGCGCCAGCCGGAGTACTCGACCACGACCCCGCGCGCCGAGAAGCGCTCGCAAGATTCGCCGTCGTCGGTCCACCACCGGCCGCCATCCGGGAGACGGTCTGCGCTCGCTCAGCGACACCGGACGAAGCCTCGGCCCTGAAGATCCCTTCCGCGACGGCTGTCCTCGCCGTCACCCGTGTCGCCACCGACTTCACTGGACGCATCACAGAGGCCGCTCTCCTGGCGTTTCCGGGAGATGGCGTCGACGCGGTCTTCACCTCCCACCACGTGATCAACGAGAGGCATCCCTCGCCATGACAGCCCCGAGCGAACTCCGGCTTCTTCCTTGGGTGGGTCCGGAAGACAAGCCCTGCTACCTGAGCACCGACGACCGTAGTGGCTACATCTCCCGCTTGGCAGACGACGTCGAGTCGGCCCAACTCGACTTCGCTACTGAGTTGCTGGACCAAGTCCCGGACACGCTCGACGACGCGGGCGCGGAACCGGACGAGATCCGCAGCCTGGCACGGGACTTGGCCAGTGCACTGCGCGACGTCTCGCGGGTCGCAATCAGCCGAGGCTGCCTGTTGGCTGTCAGCGATCCGCACAAGCTCTGAAGACTGCCACGAAACGGCGCCTGCCAAGACAGGTCCATTCGAACGGAGGCAGGAGCCTAGGCATCAACTGGGTTCCTCCCTTCGTTCGTTGGGCGGATCTTGCTCGACTTCCTTGTGCCTCAGCGACCAGCAGCCTGACGCATGCCGACGGAAAGAAACACCCCATCTTGCCGTACGGCCACCCCTGGGCGGAAACGCGTTGAGTCTGAGCGCTCTGAACTGTTACTTCGCGGCTGCGGGCTGCGCTTCGTCTGTCACTGTCGGTCGCCGTTGGTCGGCCTTGGGTGCCCTCGCACGGCCCAGGGACGGCCCAGCCCGACCCGCGCGGACCGAGCGAGTCGGCTCCGTTGTCGGTGTGGGCGGCTACCGTGCATCCGCCAGCGAGGGCAACACCATGGGGAGGGGCTTTGGGAGCCAAGACGGGATTTCTGGTGTACGCCGATGGCGACGTGCCGCGGCTGCTGCGCGAAGTGGGCGCAGCGGATCTGGAACAGACCGCCAACATGATGCGGCGGCTCTACCCAGGCTGGGAGATCGAGGAGAGCAAGGGCTCGAAGCTCAGCGGCGGCGTTTACCCGCCGGAGGGGACGGCTTACGCGGCCAGCTGGCCGGGCCTGGAGTTCATCGGTGACCAGAGGGTGATGATCGACGCTCCCTCGGAACTGCCGGAGCACCTCGTGGCGGCAAGCGCCGGCCGACGGCTCGTGCTTCACGCCATGCACAGCGCCGTGGACTGGCTCGCGTTCGCCGTATGGGAGGACGGTCGGCTCGTCCGCTCCGTGAGCCTGTCCCCGGACAGCGGCATCATCGAGAACATCGGCGAACCCCTCCCCTTTGAGCTGCCCTACTGGTCCGGGGATCGCCCGGCCGACGTCATCCCCTGGCCGGACGAGGACGAAGAGCCGTACCCACTGCCCTTCCACCCCTTGGAACTTGGCGAAGACGCACTGCGAGCACTCTGCGGCTTCGTCCTG